>NZ_BTGK01000004.1:0-405352 GCF_042848605.1 Pseudoalteromonas sp. MTN2-4 | reverse complement strand
TAAGATTAAGTTTTATTTGACTCAACATCGTTTTGATTTGCTTTTCAGCGTCTCGCTCCGTGTCAGTGGGTGCGCATTATAGGGAGAAATTAAAAGTGCGCAACCCCTTTTTAAAAGAAAAATGCATTATTTTTTAGATATTTAAATATACAGAGTTACAAACCAGTTAATTACAGCTTACCCACAAAACCCTGTGGATAAACGATGTTTTTATCGCTCTTCTTTAGAACACCTTGCTAATTATGCTAGATTACGCCCCTCATTTATTCCTTCAATTTACTAGGCATTCAATTATGGCTGATATTTTAAACTTTATTAGTGGATTGTTATGGGGACATGTCCTTATATATCTATTAATAGCAGCAGGTTTATTTTTTACCTTCCGTTTGGGCTTCATTCAATTTAGACAATTTCCTTATATGGTTAATGTCATGGCTAATAGTAGACAAGGTTCTGATTCGGGCATCTCTTCATTTCAGGCTTTTTGTACTTCATTAGCCGCACGCGTTGGAACAGGTAATATGGCTGGCGTTGCTGTTGCACTCTATTTAGGTGGTGCTGGTGCTATTTTTTGGATGTGGTTAATTGCACTTATCGGTATGGCAACCAGTTTTGCCGAAAGCGCTCTTGCACAGCTTTATAAAACAAAAGATGAAGATGGCAACTTCCGTGGTGGCCCTGCTTATTATATGGAGTATGGTTTAGGCAAGCGTTGGATGGGTGTGCTTTTCTCTTTATGCCTTATATTAGCATTTGGTCTTGTATTTAATGCAGTACAAGCAAACTCCATCACAGCCGCGTTCGAAGTGGCATTTGATATTCCAAAACACATTATGGGTGTTTTACTCGTTATCGGCTCTGGTTTTATTATTTTTGGTGGTTTAAAAACCATCTCTCGTTTTGCTGAGTTGGTTGTGCCCTTTATGGCTTTGGCTTATCTAGCTGTTGCATTATACGTATGTGCTATCAATTTTGAGCTTTTACCAGCCGTATTTAAGCAAATTATCTACAGTGCTTTTGGTATTGAACAAGCAGGCGCTGGTGCAATTGGTTATGCTGTCATGCAGGCAATGATCCAAGGGATTAAACGAGGACTGTTCTCTAACGAAGCTGGTATGGGTAGCGCGGCAAATGCAGCAGCTACAGCTACACCGAATCCTAACCACCCTGCATCGCAAGGTTATGTTCAAATGCTTGGCGTGTTTGTTGATACTATTATTATCTGTTCTGCAACTGCCGCACTTATTTTACTATCTAATCAACTAGTCCCTGAGTCTGGTGTTACTGGTATTGCTTTAACACAAGCTGCGCTTGTTCAACATGTAGGCGAATGGGGTGCTATTTTCATTGCAATTGCCATTTTATTCTTTGCATTTACGTCTATCGTAGCTAATTACTCATATGCTGAAACAAACTTAATGTTCTTAGAGCACAATCATAAACATGGCATGTTGACCTTTAGATTATGCGTGCTTGGTATGGTGATGTTTGGTTCTGTTAGTGAACTTGGCTTGATTTGGACAATGGCCGATGTGTCTATGGGCATGATGGCGATTGTAAACGTAGCAGCTCTATTCATGTTATCAGGTGCTGTAATCTGGCTTTATAAAGATTACATCTCTCAGCTTAAACAAGGTAAAGTGCCAGTATTTGACCCTAATAGTAATGAGAAAATTAAAGCGACATTACCTAAAGGTATATGGACTAAATAATTCATAAACATTAAAAAAGCCGTTGAAGTATTCCAACGGCTTTTTTTGAAATCTTTTCTAAAGCAATATTAGATTGCAGTTTTCGCAAACTCTTTTACAAATTCTCGTACTGGAATATCGTTACAACGTAAGCTACGTGCTTTGTAACCGATTTCTTTAATTCCTTTTCTCGCCGCTGTCATACATAAAGACGTTTCTAAAGTTTGGTTTTTAGCAACTAGTGTTACTTTCTTTTCTGAAGATGTATTTGCTTCAAGCTCAGCACGTTTCGCAACTTTACGAATATCTTCGCCATTACATAATAAGCTCGGTGAAAAACGAGACACGTTTAAGCCATGTTTGCTTGCTTCTTTACGAGCTGCTGAGAAGCCTTCTGTTGAAGCAATAACACATACTTTAGTTTCTGCTGAGTTATCAGCTGACACGAATGCTGATGCTTGAGCATTCAAAGAAACAGTTAAACCAAAAGCCAAAAGTGAGATAGATTTAAGCATAATACACCTAATAAGAACGAGTTTGCGCGCATTATATAGCCACTTTTATTCTTGTAAATGCAATAAATCATTTATTTTGTACATTTAATAAACAGTTTACATTTGATTAAATGTCGTGTTCAAAGCATTTAAAAGTTTATCTAATTTGTACAATTTGTTTAAAACTTAACGCATGCTTTTACTACTTTACATGTCTTTACAATCTTGGCTGGTGAGACTGTAAAATCTGAGTTAGCATCAAAAGGAATAATTTATAACAAGGATTACTATGAAACGATTTCTACCTCATGCTTTAAGCATCATTTCTTTGGCAGTATTAGCTGGTTGTAATAATGACAATAACACTCAAACTCAGCAATCTACTGCTCAAGTACAAGAGAAAGCTGTTGCAGCACCGATAGCCAAAAAAATTCCACACGAAATGGAAATACACGGCCATAAACGTGTTGATAATTACTATTGGATGCGTGATGACGAGCGAAAAGATCCTGAAATCATTGCTCACTTAGAAGCCGAAAACGCTTATACTGCCGCGCAACTTAGTAACACAGAAAAGCTTCAAGAAACACTATTTGAAGAACTTAAGTCTCGGATCCAAAAAGACGACAATTCTGTACCGACCAAACGCGGTAACTATTTCTACTCTTCGGAAATGCGTGGTAATAACGAATACCCTATTTATGTTCGTAGCAGTGACTTCAAAGGATCTGATAAAGAGATCCTTCTTGACGTTAATGAACTTGCAAAAGGCCATGAATACTATAGTGCATCGGGCTTATCTGCGAGTCCAAATGACCAACTACTCGCTTATGGTGAAGATACAGTCAGCCGCAGAATTTATACTATTCAAGTTAAAGATTTAAAAACAGGCAAACTTTTAGACGATAAAATTGAAGGCGCGCAAGCAAGTGTTGTGTGGGCTAACGATAATCAACATTTCTATTATGTTAAGAAAGATCCGCAAACTTTATTAGGCTATCAAGTTTACCGCCATAAGTTAGGCACACCGCAATCAGCAGATGAACTGATCTACGAAGAAGCAGATAATACTTATTATACCTATATAGGTAAAACAAAAGATGGTTCGAATGTTGTCATTTACCATTCAAGCACCGAGTCTTCAGGAATGTCTTTCATAGACGCAAACGATAGTAAAGCTAAGGCCAAACGCTTTATTCCTCGTGAGAAAGGTCTTGAATATAATGTTTCGAAACATAAAGACACCTACTATATTTTGACCAATCTAAATGCGGTTAACTTCAAACTAATGCAAGTTAACGAAAAAGACTTAGGTGATAAATCTAAATGGAAAGAAGTCATTGCACACCGCCCTGCAGTTAAACTAGAAGGTATCGAACTTTTCGATAACCATCTTGTTTATCAAGAACGTGAAATGGGTCAGGTAAAAGTCATCGTTCGTTCTCTTAAAGATGGCAGTGAAAAAGCACTTAAATTTAATGATGACGCATTTGCTGCATATTTATATGGCAATAACGAATTAGACAATGACTCAATCCGTATTTACTACACAAGCATGACAACACCAGGTACTCACTATGACTTTAATCTAGAATCAGGTGAACCAAGTATTCTTAAGCAAAATAAAGTTCTGGGTGACTTCAAAGTTGAAAATTACGCTTCAGAACGTATTTTTGTTACAGCAAGAGACGGCGTTAAAGTGCCCGTTTCTCTTGTTTACCGCAAAGACAAATTCAAAAAAGATGGCACAAATCCATTATACCAATATGGTTATGGCTCTTACGGCGCAACAATGGATCCAAGCTTTTCAAGCAATCGACTTAGCTTATTAGACCGCGGTTTTGTTTTCGCAATTGCCCATATCCGTGGTTCACAAATGCTAGGCCGTCCATGGTATGAAGATGGTAAAAAGCTGACCAAGCAAAATACCTTTAATGATTTTGTAGACGTAACAAAACAGCTAGTTGAACAAGGTTATGGCCATAAAGATCAAGTTTACGCTGTAGGTGGCAGTGCTGGCGGTCTGTTAATGGGTGCGGTGATCAACCAAGCACCTGATTTATATAAAGGCATTGCTGCACATGTTCCTTTTGTTGACGTAGTTACAACTATGCTTGATGAAAGCATTCCACTTACTACCGGTGAATATGACGAATGGGGTAACCCAAACGACAAAGCTTATTACGACTACATGCTAAGCTATTCGCCTTATGATCAGGTTAAGAAGCAAGATTACCCTCATATTCTTGTAACGACTGGCCTACATGATTCTCAAGTACAGTACTTTGAGCCTGCAAAGTGGGTAGCAAAACTGCGCGACTATAAGACAAACGACAATAAGTTATTGTTTAAAGTAGATATGGAAGCGGGTCACGGTGGTGCATCAGGTCGCTTCAAACGCTTACATGATACTGCTCTAGAGTATGCATTCTTCCTAGATTTAGCAGGAAAAAATAACTTATAAAATAGTTATTCTGTAAATGTAAGGCCAGATTAACTGGTCTTACATTCTCTTACATTTCGCTACACTTCGACACACACATTTCCACTCTTCATTGCTAAAATTAAAACATATCAAAAGTAGCTTAGGCTCAGGGAATTGTTATGTTTGCATCAGCGTATAAAAAGATTTTTAGTTTAGTTTTATGTTTTGGCTCAACCTCGGCGTTAGCAGAGCCAGTCTCTCATCTGAGTAAGCTAGATAAAAGTCACTCTCAATCAGCAAGCTTCAAGCAAAACAATGGTGATAAAAAGTTTCCAACCAGAAAAGAGTAACCTCATGGTTACTCTTTTTATTTAAAACGCTTAGTTTCCGAATTTTATTCTAATTATTCGTTTAGCGCTTTAAGTAGTGTTTTGCCATCTGAGTCTACATTCCTTATCAGCTCTAAACCCAGTATTTTAGCTATTGTTGGGTATATTTCTAAATTACTCATTTCTTTAATTTGATAGCCCTTTTTAAAAGCTGGCCCAGTTGCAACAAACATAGCAGCCATATCATCTGTATTTGCAAAACCATGAGTACCTTTATAATCTAGTTTGCCATCAAAGCTAAAAACACTCGGAGCTTTGGTTTCTAAAATAATATCTGGGATCCTTGGAGTGCCATGGTAATGACGCTGCTTTAAGATCGTATCATCTAGCACTGCATATCGATTGTTTGAGATAAGACGTAACTGTTGCTTTGCTGAATTAACGTTTTCAATTGAAGCGTCATTCGCATAAATAAGTACTCTTGGTCCTGTGTTTTTCACCGTCCAAGACTTTGGAATATTCAGGCTGCTAATCGTGATTGTTTTGTCTTCTTTTAATGAGGACATACCATGATCAGCCACCAGCACTAAGTTTACATCATGAGGCAGCTTTTTTAAGCGCTCATCAAACTGCCCGATTAACTTATCCATTGTTTGCACGGCATCATAAACTTCTTTGCTATCAGGTCCAAAGTCATGACCCATACTATCGACTAATGAAAAATACCCTGCAACAAAACTTGGTCTTTGTTCTTTTGGTAACTTTAACCACTCAACCATTTGGTCGATACGCGTTTGGTAATCACTATGTTTTGAGTAATGATAGTAATAGTCAGGGGTCATGCCATTAAAGCGTGCATCGGATTCTGGCCAGAAATAGGCAGCTGATTTGAGCCCTTGCATTTTTGCCAGATTCCATAAAGGTATGCCATTAAGCCAAGTACTATCTCCTTGCCCTTTACCCATCTTATAACAATCACCTCTTTGTTTATCACAGAACTTATTGTCGATAATACCGTGATTGACCGGTAGTAAGCCGGTAATTATGGATATATGATTTGGAAAGGTTTTACTTGGATATACAGGCCACATTTTAGTGGCTCGAACACCGCCATCGGCGATGTGTTTAATATTTTGAGCGTTATGTTTTTCAATATAATCCCACCGAAAACCATCAAGTGAGATAAGGACGACAGTTTGT
This sequence comes from Pseudoalteromonas sp. MTN2-4, assembly GCF_042848605.1. Lineage (NCBI taxonomy): Bacteria > Pseudomonadati > Pseudomonadota > Gammaproteobacteria > Alteromonadales > Pseudoalteromonadaceae > Pseudoalteromonas > Pseudoalteromonas sp. MTN2-4. Next base: position 399,213 of record NZ_BTGK01000004.1, on the reverse strand, counting down.
TGCTTTGCGATACTGGGTATGGCTATAAGCAATAAGACACAATAAAAAAGTGTTTTGATCATTTAAAATTCCCGTGTTTAAGTGCGCTTTTATTTTGGTTGCTTAAAATGACAAAAGAAACAATTTTCGATAAAAGATATTTATAAAATGAAAGAAATCTTCTTTATCTCGGTCTTATTGCGTATTCCTAATTATAAAGGTTGTTAAATGAAAAAGTTGTATTGCAGTACCAAGATGGCGCTTTTACTCGTTGTATTATCAAGTTTATTGATGAGCACGAGTATGTTGCTAATGGGCAGTCATAGACATATCGAAAAAACAGTCAATTTTTTTGGCTTCAACTCACTCCTAAGTTATGAACTTGCTAACATGCTGGCTGCTTTATGCTTTTCTTTACTTGCTGTATTTGCGATACTTTCTATGTACTTTGAAAAAGCAAAACCGACTTTAGCATATTTACTCATTATTGTGTCTGTAGTGCCTTTACTAAGCCTTTTTTCAACGGGTATGTGGATTGAAAGCATGGGCGGTTTTCCTGTCATCGGAGCAGGCCAAAACGTCATTAAGTATTTTGCGTTACTTTCTATTGGCATCTGTCTACTTAACCCAAACCTTTCTAATCATGTAATGCAGTGGATAGCGATATTCCCAGTTTTGGTGGTACTCGTTTGGATCGGGGGTATGAAGTTTACCTTGATAGAAGCACAAGGGATCGAAGATTTACTGCAAACTTCACCATTTATGTCTTGGATGTATAGTGTTTGGGATTTACAAACTGCCTCGAATTTAATTGGCGTTTATGATTTGTTAGCTGTCGCACTTTTGATTGCAGCCATTTATAACAGAAAAGCACTTTGGATTGGCCTGTTAATGTCACTTGCAGTTTTTGTCATGACACAAACATTTTTAGCTACAACCCCAGGCGCAGTTACTTCATCAACTATTTTATCTACGACTGGTCACTTTTTAATAAAAGACTTGTGGTTTATCGCGAATTTAATTTTCTTTTTAAAGTTTACCGAACAAAAAGTATGATAAAAAGGGCACGTTTAAAGGTGCCCTCTCATATCCTGCTTATTTATATTTACCATAACTACCATCATCAAATAATGATTTAAGTTCATTGGCAAAACTCACAAACTTTTCTTTAATCGTGCGCTTAATTTCAACGTCAACTGAACCTAACCAAAGTTTGCCTTTAATCTTTATAGTCGGTGCTTGTTTTGGCGCAATAGATGGCGCTTTATTTTCTACATTACCTAGAATACAAAACGCCTCGCAGATCACATTTACACCTTCGGGGATCAAAATTTTCTCTGAACCCAGTATGCAATTTACATTTACAGTTACTTCTTGGTGCTCAAATACAGCATCGGAAAAGTCTAAGGTTGTAGAACCCAATACATTTAATAAATTAATTTCTTTCGGTACCGCCCATTTACCTGTTCGAGAGCTGTTTCCTAAAACCGTTTTAATATCTAGCTTGTCGCCTGCAGATTTTTGTCCGTAATTAATATTCAAGCTAGCATCTTTTTGTGCCGTATACTTCTCGTCTGCTTGCATAGTAAGATCTGCTGTTAAGGCGACGATTTCAGCATGAACCTGTGTACTCATTGCTTTGTCTAAACGTCTTTCAAATGCCTCTGCGGAAATAACACCATGGCTATAGTTGTAAATTAGGTTGTCTATTACTTCTTCTCTGACTTGTTCAATTGGTCTATCTTCTAATACGACGCTCATGATATTTCCCTACTATATAATACCAATCTGCAATAACACTTAATTAAGCTGATTGGTATAAGTGAATGAAAGGTTCAACTTAAGCATTCAATAAGCTGTACCATTAAAATTGTATTTATTAAATTCAAAGCAATAACCGAACCAGAAATAAAGTCATTATAATTCAATGCACTAGTTCGGACTGCACTTCTAGTTAGGTTGCTTTTTCACCAAAACTTGAGTGTATTGACCAATAAATAACATATCTCCCAAACCGAAAAAAGTGATAGATAATTAAATTGCTATCTCGGGCTTTCGCAACTCCCTTTCAATGTTAAAATGGTACGTAAATTACATAGAACTATAAGCTCAAATTATGAAAGTAATCTCATTTAACATTAATGGCCTTCGTGCTCGTCTTCATCAATTACAAGCATTAATCGACAAACATCAACCTGACGTAATTGGTTTACAGGAAATCAAAGTTCACGATGAAGCGTTTCCGGTTGAAGATGTAGAAGCTATGGGCTACCACGTTTATTTCCATGGTCAAAAGGCACATTATGGTGTCGCACTGATGTCGAAGAAACCTGCTAAATCAATCAAAAAAGGGTTTTCGACTGATACAGAAGAATCCCAAAAACGTATGATTTCAGGTGTATTCGAGAATGATAAAGGTGAAGATGTGATCATTCATAATGGCTACTTCCCTCAAGGTGATAACATAAATCATGAAACCAAGTTCCCATACAAGCGTCAGTTCTATAAAGACTTAATGACACACTTAAATGAAAATCACACGCCTGAAGAAAATGTCATTGTGATGGGTGATATCAATATCTCACCGATAGATTTAGATATAGGTATTGGTGAGCCAAATAAGAAGCGTTGGCTTAAAACGGGTAAATGTTCATTCCAACCAGAAGAACGTGAATGGCTTGCGACGTTAATGGATTGGGGATTTAAAGATACTTTCCGCGAATTAACACCAGAAAAGACAGAACGTTACTCGTGGTTCGACTATCGCTCAAAAGGTTTTGATGATAACCGAGGCCTTCGCATTGATGTAGTGTTAGCGACTGAATCATTGATGGCCAAATGTGTAGAAAGTGAAATCGATTACGATTTAAGAGGCATCGAAAAGCCTTCTGATCACGCGCCAATTTGGGCCGAGTTTAAATTTTAATTAGAACTCACTCTATGTTATTGACCCCGCTTGTTACCTTAATCATATTCGCGTTTACTATCGATAAACGCGAATATTTAACGCTTTGGCATAGGCCTATCCGACAAACTGGTGTACTTGCTTGTTCAGTTGTACTGGCTCTGCTTTGGCAAATTAAAGCGGGGATTTTGCCCTATCTAAATATTCATATATTGGGAATAACCGCAATTACTTTGGTTCTTGGCTGGCGGTTAGCAAGTTTAAGTGCTCTACTTACCAGTCTCTTATTACTTACTTTTGGCACCATTCAATCTTATGAATTTGCCGACTTTTATCTTTTTACTGCGCTACTTCCCATATTGGTCAGTTACGCCCTTTTTGTACTGTGTTACAGCAAATTACCAAGACATTTTTTTGTGTATATTTTTGTCTGTGCATTTTTATGCGCAGGCTGTATTGGCGCATTCAAAATATTGTCGTCAGGTGTATATTATTGGCTAATTGATACGTACACATTCCAACAGTTATTAGATAACTATTTATTTTATGCAACGTTAATTTGGTTTCCCGAAGCCATGTTAAATGGTATGGCAATCACTTTACTTATTACTTATAAACCCCACTGGGTTAAAACCTTTTATGATAAGGAATACTTAGATAAATGACGCTAATTTATCACTGTCCGCTTTGTCAGGCTCCGTTAAATAAAACTGGCAATAGCATGTCTTGCGAAAACAGACATCAATTTGATTTCGCCAAAGAAGGCTATGTCAACTTATTGCCTGTTCAGAATAAAAAATCAAAACAACCCGGTGATAATTTAGATATGGTTCAAGCGCGTCGTGCCTTTTTTGCAACTGACCATTATCACTTTTTGAGACAAGAGATTGCCAATCTAATTTCACTATCTTCTCCTCAAACATTGCTCGATTTAGGCTGTGGTGAAGGATTTTATACGCACTTATTTGCCAATGAACTGCCCGAATGTGATGTATATGGGCTCGATATTTCTAAATCAGCCGTTAAATATGCGGCTAAGCGATATAAAGAGGCTAATTTTAGTGTTGCCTCAGCTAAACAAGCACCATTTGCAGATGAAAGTATGGACTGTGTTGTCACTGTGTTTGCCCCAGTTTTTGAAAAAGAATTACAAAGGCTGGTGAAGAGCACAGGTAAAGTAATTCTAGTGAACCCGGGCCCTAAGCATTTATTCGAACTGAAATCGTTAATTTACCCTAATGTGAATTTACATACACATCCAGATACCCCTGCTGGGTTCAAATTAGTTAAACACCATGAGCTTGAAAAACAAATAGAGATTAAAACAGAAATCATTGAGCATTTAATACAAATGACACCATTTGCTTGGAAGTTTAAAGAAAGTCACTATGACGCTTTAAAGGAAAAGCAGAGCCATACAATCACCCTATCATTTTATTTAAGCGAATATCAGAAGGTTTAAATAAAACTATCTTGTACACCCCCCCCTTTAATTAAATGATTACTTTGAGGGTGGGTACAACTGAAAAGAGCAGTTTAAAACTGCTCTTTTGTAAATGCTTTATCCATTTTCTCAAACATGTCTTTTAACAGTTTTGCCAAAGTTCGATAAGTGGGTCTGCGCGACTGTAATTGCATGGGCGCATCATAGCCATTGGCCACCATCTTATTAAACAATTCTTGATACCAAGTATTTAAAGATGGATTAAGCGGCGTATCAGCACGCTTCCCTAACCAAAGTAAACCTTGAGCAGGCAAAGATATAAAGAAAAGTGCAATGGCTAAAGATTGAGGTACATACTGATTTCCCAACCAATTGGTTTGCAATACTAAAGTAATCACAGCAAGTAAAGGCATAACACTGATCGCAAGTTCAGTGGCTTTTATGACTCTAAATTCTGCAAACATAGGCGCAAGCTCTTTGCGCATAGGCCATTCTTTGGCGTACTGTCGTCCAAGTTGCATTTGAGAAATGAGACTTTTTTGCATTAGGACTCCTAGAAGCTAACTATTCGGTCAAAATTGGGGTAAAATAAACAGTTATCATTGTCTATTATACCTTTGTATTACTGCGTAGCTTAAACCGCGACTTCGCTTTAAGCTTAATACGCATTTACTGTTATTGTCAAAATTGGAAATGCATATGCCCTCATCTCATGTACTGGTTTTAAATTGCGGAAGCTCTAGTTTAAAGTTTGCCATCATCGACACAGTGTCGGGTGACGAGCTTCTTTCAGGTCTTGCTGAACGTTTAGGCGAGCTAGATCCGCAAATCAAGTACAAGTTTAATGGTGACAAGCAACTTATCGCGCTATCACCAAACGATGCTCATCAAACTGCAATTGCAAAGTTAGTTGAACTCGTAAAACAACTACAATTAGATTCAAGCCTAGTTGCTGTTGGACACCGTGTTGTTCATGGAGGCGAGCACTTCACAGAGTCTGCATTAATCATACCTGATGTGATAGAAGCAATCACACAAACTTCTTCACTTGCGCCATTGCATAACCCAGCTAACTTGCTTGGTATCGAAGCGGCGCAATCTGCGTTTTCACAACTGCCTCAAATTGCAGTGTTTGATACCGCATTTCATCAAAGCATGTCGCCAGAAGCTTTCTTATATGCGCTGCCTTATACGCTTTACAAACAACATGGGATCAGACGCTATGGTTTCCATGGCACCAGTCATGCTTTTGTATCGGCAGAAGCAATCAAGACCTTAAACCTTGACGAAACAAACTCAAAGGTTATCAGTGCGCATTTAGGCAATGGTTGCTCTGTTACTGCTATTAAAAATGGTAAATCGGTAGATACCAGTATGGGTATGACACCACTTGAAGGCTTGGTGATGGGCACCCGCAGTGGCGATATTGACCCAGGCATTTTCAACTACCTTACTGAGCAACTGAATTACTCAGCAAAGCAAATAGATACGCTCTTGAACAAAGAAAGTGGCTTACTTGGCATTAGTGAACTTTCTAATGATTGTAGAACCATTGAAGAAACTGCGGCTGATGGGCATCAGCAAGCAGCACTTGCATTAGATATATTCTGTTATCGTTTAGCAAAACAAATTGCAGCGTTTGTAGTGCCATTAGGTGGGTTAGACGCACTGATTTTCACTGGTGGCATTGGTGAAAACTCAGATGTAATTCGCGCTAAGGTCGTTGCACATTTATCTTTCTTAGGTTTAGAAATCGACAATGATAAGAACCTTGCGGCACGCTTTGGTTCTGAAGGTGTGATCACAAAGCAGACAGCGCCATGTGCCATTGTGGTGCCTACCAATGAAGAATGGATGATTGCCAACGATGCAGCAAACATTGCACAGGAGCAAAAATAATGAGCCGTAGGATCATGTTAATCCCCATCTCTACTGGGGTTGGTTTAACATCTGTCTCTGTTGGTCTTGTACGTGCGCTTGAGCAAAAAGCGGTAAAAGTAAACTTTTTCAAACCCATTGCGCAACCTCGTAAAGATGATATAGGCCCTGAGAAATCGACGGTTATTGTGCAACAAGGTTCAACCATCCAGCCTCCAATGCCTTTTGAACTCAGTTATGCTGAACAAATGATTGGTGATGGTAGAGGCAATGATCTACTTGAAGAAATCGTTGAGCGCTTCGAAAGTGCCATCAGTGATGATGAAGTTGCGATTATCGAAGGTATGGTGCCTACTCGCCTTCAGCCTTATGCTGGTCGTGTAAACCGTGAAATAGCTCAAACACTTGGGGCTGATATCGTATTTGTATTAACACCAGGAAATGACACGAACGAACAGTTAGAAGATAGATTAGAAATTGCCTCAGGTAACTACGGCGGCATAGATCACAGTCGTGTACTGGGTTGTATTTTCAACAAAGTAAATGCTCCGCTTGATGAAGAAGGCCGTGCGCGTGCTGATTTAGTTGACCAGCATGAACCTGAAGAACTTGAAAATGAAATGAACCGTTTGGCGTCATTGCCTATTTTCAGAAAACACCCGTTTATGTTACTTGGCGCAATTCCTTGGGATTTCGATCTGGTCGCGCCACGTGTAGCAGACTTAAGTGATTACCTAAAAGCCGAAGTGATCAATGCCGGTGACATGGCTCATAGGCGTTTACGCCGTGTGACATTCTGTGCCCGAACAGTTTCAAATATCTTGAATCACTTTACCCCGGGTGCATTATTGGTTACGCCGGGAGACCGCTCAGACGTGTTAGTGGCGGCGTGCTTGTCCGCTATGAATGGCACTAAGTTAGGTGCTATTTTATTGACGGGTGGTTTTAAACCTGAGCCGCGTATCATGACTTTATGTGAGCAAGCAATGGAAACGGGTCTACCTATTCTAGCAACCGAAGCCGATACATGGCGTACATCTTTGTTACTTCATAACTTCAATATGGAAGTACCAAGTGATGACGAACAGCGTATTGAAAAAGTAAAAGAGCATAACGCAGCGAACATCGACTCAGATTGGTTAGATACTTTAGCCAAAGATGTTGCTAAAACGCGCAAGCTTTCTCCTCCAGCATTTAGATTCTTGTTGACCGATTTAGCTCGTCAAGCAAAGAAAACCATTGTGCTTCCTGAGGGCAATGAGCCTCGCACAATTAAAGCTGCTGCAATTTGTGGTGAACGTGGTATAGCTAAAACGGTTCTATTAGGTGAAAGAGAAGAAATTGAGCGTATTGCGCTTCAACAAGGTGTAGAGCTCAACGAAAACGTTATTATTAAAGATCCGAGTGAGATACAAGATAGTTACGTTGCACCTATGGTTGAACTGCGTAAGAACAAAGGTCTTACCCCTGTGGTTGCTAAAGAGCAACTGCAAGACAACGTAGTATTAGGCACTATGATGCTCGCTGAAGACGAAGTCGATGGCCTTGTATCTGGTGCGGTGAATACCACAGCGAATACTATCCGCCCTCCTCTGCAGCTCATTAAAACAGCGCCGGGTTCATCTTTAGTGAGCTCTGTGTTCTTTATGTTACTACCTGATCAAGTATTGGTTTATGGCGACTGCGCGATTAACCCAGACCCTACTGCTGAGCAACTTGCCGATATCGCCATTCAGTCAGCTGACTCTGCTGCGGCATTTGGTATTGAGCCGCGAGTGGCCATGATCAGCTACTCTACGGGTGAGTCGGGCCAAGGTGCGGATGTAGATAAAGTACGTGAAGCCACTAAAATTGCCCAGCAGAAACGTCCAGATCTTGAAATTGATGGCCCACTACAGTACGACGCAGCGATTATGGAAAATGTAGCGCGCAAAAAAGCCCCAAACAGTAAAGTCGCAGGTAAAGCAACGGTGTTTGTATTCCCTGACTTAAATACTGGTAACACAACTTACAAAGCAGTACAAAGAAGTGCTGAACTGGTAAGTATTGGTCCTATGCTGCAAGGTATGCGCAAACCTGTGAACGACTTAAGCCGTGGTGCACTGGTAGAAGATATCGTTTATACCATTGCACTTACGGCTATTCAGTCAAAGCAATTAGCAGAACAAACAAAATAACACTGTTTGTACAATTGTAAAACTTAGCTAAGTGTTGAGGGTTTAACTTTTTAACACTTAGCTATACTATAGGCATATAGCCCAATAAACATAAGCGACTATGTCAAAGCAAACATTACAATTGTTAAAACAGGACTTTTCAATACATAGCCTTGACGTTGACCAAACAATTCCTAACCAAGTGTTAGCGTGTGATATCTTCTTTATTTCTAAAACACTTGAAGAACTCTCTATTGTTTGCCCTTCAGATATTGAAATTGATAGTTTTGCAACTGAAGCACATTGGCGAGCATTAGAAGTGATAGGTCCACTTGGTTTTTCTTTAACAGGGATCATGGCAAATATTTCTGGAGTTTTAGCTAATGCTAAAATTTCCATTTTTGCTATTTCTACCTATGACACCGACTATGTTTTAGTCAAAGAACAACAAATTCAAGACGCAATTAATGCGCTGAAAAAAGACGGATACACGGTTCTTTAATGCAGTTTTCTCAATCAGTCCCTTTTGCACCTATCAATGAAATTGTTGATCCAGTTTTACATCTCGCCAGTCCGTTCAGCGGCAAAGTACAGTCTTTAAAACAGCATCCGCTTGCCTTATTTTCTTCTGGCATGATTGGAAGAGGCGTGACTGTAGAGTTAACCCAAGGAAAAGTTTCCGCACCATTTGACGGTAAAATCGAACAAGTTAAACGACATGGCTACGAGATTATACTGGTTGCAAAAAATGGCTTGAAATTACTCATTCATATTCATCCACCTTCAGAGCAAGCCAATACAAGTTTGCAAATAAACAGTGCCTTCGGCAAAAAAGAAGTCAAGCAAGGAGAATTACTTGCTTACTTCGAAACCACGCACCTAGAAAAACCATTGCTCGGTAGTTTACTTATTGTTAACGCCGATAGATTAGGTCCTTGCTTTTACCCGTTGAAGCAAGTGCGTACTGGGCTAGATCCACTCATTACAATTACTCAAAACCAGAATATTTAAGAGGCTCTTATGATCACTATGTATGGCATTCCGAACTGTGACACTATTAAAAAAGCAAAAAAATACCTTAGTGACAACAATATTGAATTTACTTTTCATGATTACCGTAAAGATGGTGTTTCAGAAGAGTTAGTTACTGAATTTTGCAAAAGCTTAGGCTGGGAGCAGGTATTAAACAAACGCGGAACAACCTACCGTGCTTTATCAGATGATGAAAAGAGCAACCTATCTGAAACATCTGCCATTACTCATTTAGTTGCGGCTCCAGCGATGATCAAACGCCCTATTCTTGAGGTGAATGGTAAACTACACCTTGGTTTTAAAGCAGCCCAGTATGATGAGATTTTCGCTTAATGGGTAGTCACAATAACGCACCTCAACATTCTGAGGTTGTCTCACTAGCCCAAGCATTGATCCAAAAAAAATCAGTGACCCCAGAAGATGCTAACTGCCAAGCCTTAATGAACGAGCGCTTAGCTAAACTTGGTTTTAACATTGAAGAGCATTTTTTTGTCGATACATTAAATACTTGGGCAAGAAAAGGCACTGATAGCCCACATTTTTGCTTTGCCGGTCACACTGATGTTGTGCCTACAGGCGATGAGACTGACTGGCAACATCCTCCTTTTGACGGTGTCATTGAAAATGGCATATTACATGGCCGTGGTGCCGCTGACATGAAAGGGTCATTGGCGGCTATGGTGGTTGCAACTGAGCGGTTTGTAGAAAAGCACCCTGATCATAAAGGCTCTATTTCGTTTCTAATTACATCGGATGAAGAAGGTCCATTCATTAATGGCACCACAAAGGTAGTCGATCTACTTGAAGCCAGAAATGAAAAAATCGACATGTGTTTGGTCGGTGAGCCTTCTTCTCGTGACCGACTCGGTGATGTAGTAAAAAATGGCCGTCGAGGTTCTTTAACAGGACATTTAACTGTAAAGGGCAAACAAGGGCACGTTGCATATCCTCACTTAGCGCATAACCCTATTCATGCGGTGTCTCCTGCTTTAGCAGAGCTGAGTCAAACTGAATGGGATAAGGGCAATGCGTTTTTCCCGGCAACCAGTTTTCAAATATCAAACATTCAAGGCGGCACTGGCGCATCTAACGTCATCCCTGGCAGTGTGTATGTGCAGTTCAATTTTCGTTTTTCAACAGAATCAACGGTTGAACAGCTACAACAACGCGCAATCGCAATTCTAGATAAGTTCGGCTTAGAGTACGAGCTAAACTGGATTGTAAATGGCCTACCATTTTTAACTGAGCCTGGTGACTTGCTTGATGTGACTTTGGCTGCCATCGAAGAAGTAACCGGTTTGCCGAGTACACCAGAAACAACTGGCGGCACATCCGATGGTCGTTTTATTGCGCAAACTGGCTGTAAAGTTATAGAGCTCGGGCCAATTAATGCGACCATACATCAAGTTGATGAACACGTTAGCTGTGATGATTTAGACAAACTGGCTTTAGTTTACGAGAAGATACTCGAGAAGTTACTTAGCTAATGACTTTATCTGATATGGCCGCTTGCGCTTGCGGCCTTTCTGAAGCGCATTTGACCGAATACAAAGGCAAACAACTTCATCAAGGTATCATCGATGATTTCCTTGCTTTAGAATTAGCCGCAAAGAATGCTGGGTTCGATTTAGAAATTGCATCTGCTTATCGAAGCTTCGAACGTCAATCTCTTATCTGGAATAACAAGTTTTCAGGTAAACGCCCTATTTTAAATGCGAATAACAAACCTGTTGAAATTGCTAACCTCTCAGAAATCGAGATTATACAAGCTATTATGCTTTTCTCGGCAATGCCTGGAGCGAGCAGACATCACTTTGGCACTGACCTAGATGTGTTCGCACCTAACCTATTAAAGCCAGGTCAAAGATTGCAGCTCGAACCGTGGGAGTATCAGCTTAATGGGCCATTTTATACGCTTAATACCTGGCTAGACGAGAACCTTTCTAAGTTTGGCTTTTATCGTCCTTACAAAGAGTTTCAAGGTGGGGTAGCTGAAGAACCTTGGCATATAAGCCACATAGCATGTAGTAAAGATTTGTTTGAATATCAGAATATTGAAAATATCAATCAAGCTCTAAAAGCATCAAATGTACTTGGCCACAATATACTTATTGAAAATATGCCCAGTCTACATGAGCGTTTCGTGAGTAATGTTTGCGAGTTATAAACCTAATTCGCATTTCCCTCAATTAATGTAAGTAAGTGCTTAAAAAACTCTTCTTTTCCAAAGATTTTAAACCCTGTTTCACTTAACACTAAGCGCATCTGAACCCGACTCTTCGACTTCATATAGCTAAACCTAACTTCGTTTTGAGCATAAAAATGGCAGTGTATCTTAAGCGGGCTCTCTCCCATGACCTCTATATACGTATCTCGCTGAAAGTCATTTAACTTAGAGCAAATTGGCACCAAACCATGAGAGTTTAGTAATTCGCATAAAAAGTCTAATTGCTCGTTTGCTTTTAGGGTTATTTCCGATGACATAGTTAATAAGCTTAAGATTACATTGATTAATATTAAACCACAGATTTAATAAGTGCTTTCATATCAATTAAAGAATTCTTGTAATTTCGAATTCCTGTGTTGCCCCATGCATAGTCCATTCAAATTCATCGTGCACTTTTTTATTCATGAGTACCTTACCAAGTGGCGATGCCGGTGTGATTGTCCAAACGACTGTGCTTTTAATATCTAGTTTTAAACCACCTTCTGTTGGCCCAATAAAGTACCAAGAAATATCACCCTCTTCGTTCTCACAACTTACTAAACTACCAATGACAATCGATTCAGAAGGACACAACTCATAAATCTCCTCAAAAGCTTTAATTGCTTTGTGCGCGTCGTCAACACGCTCACTCTGACCCTGTGCTAAATAGGCTGATTCAATACTCAGAGAATCATATTGTGTTTCGGCTGCACTTTGTTCGTGCGTCGCATCTTCTCTCGCAGAATTTGCAGCTTGTACTGCCTCTTGAAGTTTTGCTTCAAGTGCAAATTTTAGATGTTCGATGAAATGCTGTTTGTTCATATTATCTTACTGCTTAAATGGTCAAATCATTGGTAATGTAAGGCTAATTTGCTTTACAACGTCATCAATAGAATAATCAATAACGATTTGCCAGACCATATCGTCGGTGTCACATGCGCCAACAATACCCTGCGCTATGTATGTATCTTTATTTAATTGTGAAAAGAATAATGGGATATAGCCCATATTCATTGACTTACCTTCAATTTTTGCACTTCTAATCTCAAAGGACCTATCTTGTTCTACTTGAAGACGAATTAAAAACTCAGATTCTGCATGTAACTTCAAATTATCATCGACCCAAAGCATGACCTTATCCGCTAAATGACAGGTTGAAACGTCGGCGCAGTTTTGAGGAGGAAGATAACTTTCACTTTTTTCTGAACTTTCATGTATAATTGTATCTGAGTCTGAACAAGCAATTGCTAACAGGCTCGAAACCAATATAAAGAAGTGATGAAAAGTCTTTGTCATACTAGTTTTAGGTTGGATTTTAAAAGGCAAGTCTAAGCTTTTCTAAAATTTAACTCTACTAGAAGCTGTCATTATTTGCGATAACTGCAAAAAATTGATTGATGTCATGATTTCACTTCTTTTAGGTATCTTTTTTTTTGCAAAAAAATTACTATTACCATGCAAAAAAAAGGGTTTCTCAAGCTTGTTTTTTAAGCGTTTTTATCAAATTTCAAACGTTTTTATGACGAGTTTGTGAAATAAATAATAGGGCCTGCTTGCAGGTAATTCATTTCTAATCGCAACAATTGCAGCGGAATCCAGAAAATGAGCCAATCAGTAGCATCACAATCTGAGTACAACTACACGGTTGTACGCCAATTCGCTATCATGACAGTGATTTGGGGCATTGTTGGTATGGGTGTAGGTGTGCTTATTGCAGCACAGCTTGCTTGGCCAGCTTTGAACTTTGACACTCCATGGTTAACGTACTCTCGACTTCGTCCGTTACATACGAACGCTGTTATCTTCGCATTTGGTACTAGTGCGCTATTTGCAACATCTTATTATGTTGTACAACGTACCTGTCAAACGCGTCTTTTCTCTGACAAACTAGCCGCTTTCACCTTCTGGGGTTGGCAAGCTATCATCTTAGCTGCAGCAATTACTCTTCCTCTTGGTTATACAAGTGGTAAAGAATACGCTGAGCTTGAGTGGCCAATCGATATCGCTATCGCGGTAGTTTGGGTAAGCTATGCAGTCGTATTCTTCGGTACTCTTATTAAGCGTAAAGTATCACACATCTACGTAGCTAACTGGTTCTATGCCGGTTTCATCATTACTGTTGCTGTTCTTCACATCGTTAACAGCATGGCAGTTCCTGTGTCTCTAGGTAAATCTTATTCAATTTACGCAGGTGCAGTAGATGCAATGGTTCAGTGGTGGTACGGTCACAACGCAGTAGGTTTCCTACTTACAGCTGGTTTCTTAGGTATGATGTACTACTTCGTACCAAAACAAGCAGGTCGTCCTGTTTACTCTTACCGTTTATCAGTAGTTCACTTCTGGGCACTTGTTTCTCTTTATATTTGGGCTGGTCCTCACCACCTACATTACACAGCATTACCTGACTGGACTCAGTCTTTAGGTATGGTTATGTCTGTAATCCTATTCGTTCCATCTTGGGGTGGTATGATCAACGGTATCATGACGCTATCTGGCGCATGGCACAAACTACGTACTGATCCTGTTCTTCGTTTCTTAGTTGTTTCACTGTCATTCTACGGTATGTCAACGTTCGAAGGCCCAATGATGGCTATTAAGTCTGTTAATGCATTATCACACTACACAGACTGGACAGTTGGTCACGTACACTCAGGTGCACTTGGTTGGGTTGCTATGATCTCTATCGGTGCTATCTATCATCTAATCCCTGCACTATTTGGTCACGGTAACATGTACAGCGTTAAGCTAGTTAACACGCATTTCTGGTTACACACTGTGGGTGTAGTTCTTTACATCGTAGCAATGTGGATCTCAGGTGTAATGCAAGGCCTAATGTGGCGTGCAGTTAACTCTGACGGTACATTAATGTACAGCTTCGTACAATCTCTTGAAGCATCTAAGCCTTTCTACATCATGCGCTTCATGGGTGGTGTATTCATCGTAGCGGGTATGTTAGTTATGGCATATAACGTTTACCGTACAGTTGCAGCGAAGAGCGGTTCTTTAACTGCTGACGCTAATACTCAAATGGCTTAAGTGGGGTGTAATGTATGAGCAATAATAACTCTACCAACAAACATGAGATTGTCGAAAAGAACGTTGGCCTTATGGCTATCCTAACTGTTTTCGCAATCAGCTTTGGTGCACTTGTAGAAATTACACCACTGATGTTCCAAGACGATACTACTAAACCTGTTGATGGCCTTCGCCCTCTTACAGCTTTAGAAATGGAAGGTCGTGATATTTATGTGCGTGAAGGTTGTTACAACTGTCACTCACAAATGATCCGTCCATTCCGTGACGAAGTTGAGCGTTATGGACATTACTCTGTAGCTGGTGAATCTGTTTGGGATCATCCTTTCCAATGGGGTTCTAAGCGTACAGGTCCTGACCTTGCTCGCGTTGGTGAGCGTTACTCTGATGACTGGCATTATGCACACTTAATGGACCCGCGTTCGGTGGTTCCAGAGTCAAACATGCCTGGCTATCCTTGGTTAGATGAAAATGTACTAGATGGTAAAGACACAGCTAAGAAGCTTGAAGTGTTCAAAGGTTTTGGCGTGCCATACACCGATGAAGACATTGCAGGCGCATCAGAAGCAGTTAAAGGCAAGACAGAAATGCAAGCCCTTATTGCTTACTTGCAGCAACTTGGCACTCACTTGAAGTAATTTATTATGGATTACGGCACATACAGAGGCATTTTGACTCTGGTAATTTTGGTACTATTTGTTGTGATTGTTGTGTGGGCATATAGTAAGCGCACAAAAAATCGTTTCGACGACGCTGCTAATGCTATCTTTGAAGATGAAAAAAAGCACAACAACACAATCTCTAATGAGGAAAAGGAGTCTGAAAAATGACTAGCTTTTGGAGTATTTGGGTCATCGTATTGACCTTAGCGTGTCTAGCTCTAATCTTCGGCTTACTTCTATGGAACCTGAAAAACTACGCAGGTGTAAAAGAAGGTGAAAGCTGTGGCCATGAGTTCGACGGTATTGAAGAATTAAACAATCCACTGCCAAAGTGGTGGACTTACTTATTTTTCGCAACTTTTATTTGGGCAGTTTACTACCTAGCAATGTACCCTGGTCTTGGTAACTTCCAAGGTTTCCTAAAATGGACAAGTTCTAACCAAGGCGTAACTTCAATGGAAGAGTCTAAAAAGGCGATTGAAGAAGCTAAAGCCAATGGTGAATGGGTTCAGTTAGACCAAGAGTATGTTGCAGCTGATGAGCGTTTTGGTCCTATCTTCCAAGCGTTTGCAAAGCAAGACATCGAAACACTTGCAACGAACGAAGAAGCACTTGAGATTGGTCAACGTTTATATGCGCAAAACTGTTCTCAATGTCACGGCTCTGATGCACGTGGTGGTATGGGCTTCCCTAACCTAACTGACAACGATTGGCTATACGGCGGCAACCCTGATCAAATCAAAGCAACACTTCTTCACGGTCGTGTAGCTGCGATGCCAGGTTGGGAAAGTGCACTAGGTGAGCAAGGCATTAAAGAAATGACAGCTTACGTATTAAGTCTTTCGGGTCGTAAAGTAAATGCAAAAGACGCTCAAGCAGGTCAAACTAAGTTTGCAATGTGTGCAGCGTGTCACGGTATGGACGGTAAAGGTTCTGTTGCTAACAACAATCCTTTCGGTGCGCCTAACCTAACTGACAATATCTGGCTATATGGTGGTTCTCAACGTGCAGTTGAAGAAACATTAATAAATGGCCGTGCTGGTGTAATGCCTGCTTGGAAAGATATTCTTGGTGAAGACAAAGTTCACTTACTTACAGCATATGTATATAGCTTATCTCAGAATAAATAAGCGAATCGCTAAGATTATTTGAGATCAAAAAAGCCTCCATTTGGAGGCTTTTTTTTAGGTTTTTATAGGCAAATAAGATACTATATCAGCACTGTTTTTTAGCTATGAGTACACTATGAAACCTACCCCTTGGTATAAGCATTTTTGGCCTTGGTTTTTAATGTTCTTCCCTGTTGCAACCATCGTTGCATGTATTGGTCTAGTTGTATTTGCGGTTGGTAATGGCCCAGATATGGTGGTAGATGATTATTATAAAAAAGGTAAAGCAATTGACCTTGAATTAAGTAAATTCAACAAAGCAAAAGCCTTATATCTACATGGTGATTTAAGCGTCGAAAGTGATTTCGTCGAATTTAAATTTACCAAAGGTGATTTTAGCAAAGTTACTGCTCTCAAAGCATCTTTTTATCACCGTACAATTAAAAAACATGATTTCGAAGTTAACCTCCTTGCCAATGCAAACGGTAGTTTCACCGCTATTCTTGAAGATATCCAATTAGGCGCTTACACCATATTTATTGAGCCTATGGACGGCAGTTGGAAAATGAAAGAAGATCTACTTATTCCAACGACAGAAACCATTGAAGTATCACCTGAATACAATAAATCACTGAAGTAATTTCTATGTCTAATTCTTGTTTTCATTGCTTAGAACCAATTCCTGCTGGTTTCGATGACCATATAGAGTTTGAGGGAAAAAATGAAGCAGTGTGTTGTATTGGCTGTAAAGCTGTCGCTGAAACCATCATTAGTCAGGGCATGACCGACTATTATAAGTTCAGAACTGATAGTGCAGGCAAGGTTGAAACCTTAGTCCCTGAACAGCTCAATTTTATAAAAAGCTATGATAATCAAGAAATTCAAGATGATTTTGTCACACATCAAGGTGACTTATCTGAGGTACTATTAAGTGTTGAAGGGATCAGCTGTGCAGCGTGTGCATGGTTGATAGAAAAGCAACTTTTAGCACTGCCAGGTGTTGCCCGTGTTGACGTGAATACATCGACTTACCGAGCAATGATTTTATGGAACAAAGAGAAAATATTGCTCAGTGAAATCATCAAAGCATTAATGGAAATAGGTTATAAAGCTTACCCTTTCCAAGCTGATGATGAAGCCGCACAAAAACAAGCCACTGCAAAAGCGTACATTAGAAGGTTAGGTGTTGCTGGCCTTATGACAATGCAAGTCATGATGTTCGCTTTTGCTATGTACTTTGGCATGTTTTCAGGCATGGAAGAAGACTTCGAACAATATTTCAGGTGGATCAGTCTTGTTCTGGCTACCCCTGTGATCCTCTACTCAGCTCTCCCCTTCTTAACCAATGCAGTCAATGGCCTAAAAGCTAAACAGTTAAACATGGATCTGCCTGTCTCACTGGCAATATTTGGTGCTTATGGTGCCAGTGCTTACGCAACTGTCATGGAAGTGGGTGAAGTTTACTTCGAATCTATTTGTATGTTTACCTTTTTGCTCTTACTGGGCAAATACCTTGAGTTTAGAGCCAGACTTAAAGCTTCTGAGTTCACTGCAAACCTGCAAAAACTATTACCTTTAACAGCCAGAAAACTGTTGGAAGATGGCACTGAAGACGTTGTCGCTGCTCGTAATCTAAAATTAAATGACAGAGTACTCATTAAGGCCGGTGAGACCATTGCTGCAGATGGTATTGTCATTGATGGCAGCAGTACAGTTGATGAGTCTATGATGACCGGTGAGCACCTACCTGTTAAAAAACAAGTAAACAACCAAGTATTTGCGGGTACAGTCAATCACGATGGTCTAATAACAATCGAAATCAATAAAATTGGCCAAAATACGCTGCTGAACCAAATCATCCGCCTGCAGCATAATGCATTAAGCAAAAGACCAAAGTTGGTTGAAGTAACAGACAAAGTAGCCCAATGGTTTGTTGCGTGTTTACTAGTATTTGCTTCAATGACCGCGATTGGCTGGTATCAGATTGATCCTGAACAAGCTTTTTGGGTGACAATCGCCGTGCTTGTCGCCACCTGTCCTTGCGCACTCAGTTTGGCTATTCCTACCGCATTGACCTGTGCTGTTGCCACGTTGACCAAAAAAGGCATATTAATCAAAGAAGCCCATGTGCTCGAAACACTAACAAAATTAACTCGTGTTGCATTTGATAAAACAGGCACTTTGACCGAAGGTAAGTTTTCAATCGCAAAAACAGAGCTGTTTTCATCTGAATTCACAGAAGAAAAAGTACTCGCCCTAAGTGCTAGCTTAGAAAAATACTCTGAGCACCCTATTGCCGCAGCCTTTTTAGAGCATGCTTCTGAATATCACGAGCTTAACGACGTGACTGTTCACCCTGGTATTGGGATCAGTGCCAAACTTGGTACAAACGAGCTTTCACTCGGAAAAACTGGTTGGTTTGGAGTAAGAGACAGCCAAGCTCAAGCTACGTTGTTTATAAATCAACAACCAATTGCTGATTTTTATCTCACTGATAAAGTCAGAAGTAATGCTTCAAGTGTTATCAAGCACCTAAAAGGCTCTGGTTTAACTTGTCATATGTTAACAGGCGATAGCTCGAACGCTGGTGAGACCTTATCAAAACAACTTAATTTAGATAGTTTTCAATCAAACTGCTCACCAGGAGAGAAACAAAAAGCCGTTGAGTCTTGGTCAAAAAACAATGAAGTCGTGGCCATGATCGGCGATGGAGTTAATGACAGTCCGGTGTTTAATAGTGCGCATTTATCAGTTGCTATGGAAACAGGCGCTGACATATCAAAAAATACCGCTGATGTCGTGTTACTGAAAAGTGATTTAAACTCAATAAACACATTGAGAGAAGTCGCAATTACCACTCGTCGTATAGTAAAGCAAAACCTCGCTATTTCACTGTGTTATAACGGTTCAATCTTACCGCTGGCTGCATTTGGGTTAATTCCACCTTGGATTGCTGTAATAGGCATGACAACAAGTTCGATTGTAGTGATCTGTAACTCTTTAAGGTTATTAAAACTATGAGTATCATATATATCTTAATCCCAATTGCGATTCTGTTTGTGATCATCGCAATTGGCATTTTCTTCTGGGCTGTGAGAAGCGAACAGTTTTCAGATCTGAATAAGCAAGGCCACAGTATTTTATTCGAAGACGACAAAGACAAGCATACTAAAAGTAGTAATGAACGAGATTAGTTTATTCAGTGCATTTATTATGGGTCTAGTTGGAAGCGGTCACTGCATTGTCATGTGTGGTGGTGTCGCTTCTAGTCTGCAGCTTGCAAGTAAAAACCTATCGGCTATCAAAGTCAGTCTTGCTTATAATTTTGGTCGTCTAGCAAGTTACTGTATTGCCGGTATGCTGGTCGCGACCCTAGGTGCGAGTTTTGCCAAACAAAACACCCACTTTGCCCTAGGCGTTAAAATTTTTAGTGGGATCTTTATGATCTTGCTTGCGCTTTACGTGATGCGCCTTGCTAACACACTCAAATTTGTTGAAAGCATGGGTAAAACCCTACTCTGGCAACATATCGTCAAATTTAATAAACTTTTCTTGCCCGTTGATAGTTTAAAAAAAGCATTTGGCTATGGCATGTTATGGGGGTGGCTACCTTGCGGGTTAGTGTATTCAGCTTTAATTTGGACTTTGCAAGCAGAGTCAACATTGCATGGTGCAAGCATTATGATGGCATTCGCCTTTGGTACTTTACCAGCTATGTTAACCATTGGGCAATCAGCCCAACATCTTAGCCGCTTTTTAAATCACAATCTGGTAAGATTAGCGCTAGGCAGTATTTTTGTATGGTATGGATTCTATCTACTAATCATTGCAACTGATAAATTAGTACATTAACCTATGTCATGCATCTAATTTTAATGGATTTATAATGGATTTAAGCAATCAAAACCGTTCTAAAGGTAACTGTACTATCAGTTGCAACAACTGCAGCATCAGTCAGTTATGCTTACCGTTCTCTTTAAATGGCAGCGAAATGGACAAACTAGATGAAATTATTGAGCGTAAAAAACCGCTTCACAAAGGCGACTTTCTCTTCGAATCGGGTAATGCGCTAAACTCTATCTTCGCTTTAAGATCTGGTTCGTTTAAATCCTACACACTTTCTGAGCAAGGTGATGAGCAAATCACAGGATTCCACTTAGCAGGTGATCTTGTGGGATTCGATGCCATTAACAAGATGCAACATCAAAGCTTTGCTCAAGCACTTGAAACATCAATGGTATGTGAAATCCCGTTCGATACACTTGACGAATTAGCTGGAAAATTACCAAAGCTTCGTCAACAAATCATGCGCCTTATGAGTAATGAGATCAATTACGATCAAGAAATGCTATTACTTTTAAATAAAAAGACCGCCGAAGAACGCTTAGCGACATTCATTTATAATTTATCTAATCGTTTCGGTGAACGTGGTTTTTCACGCAAAGAGTTTAGATTCACCATGACACGCGGTGAAATTGGTAATTACTTAGGCCTAACGGTTGAAACCATCAGCCGCCTTTTAAGTCGTTTCCAAAAAGCTGAAATTATTAAAGTTGAAGGTAAATTTATTACCATTTTAGACATACCAGGTTTGGCTAAAACGGCTGCAATTAGTTGTTGATCTAGTACAACTTTTAAAGCCTTTATACTTTCACCTTTGGCTAGATGCGTTACACTAAAAGTGTACAATTTAGCCAAAAAAGGTGAATTCCATGGACCAAATTAAACACATATTAGCAGTTGTAGACCCAACCAAAGAACAACAACATAGTTTGCAACGCGCGGTCAGTTTAGCAAAAAAAACTGGCGCCAAGATCACCGCTTTCCTATCCATTTACGACTTTTCCTATGAAATGACTACTATGCTATCTAAAGAAGAGCGTGATGCTATGCGAGACGCTGTAGTTAAAGACAGAGAAGCATGGCTAGATGAGTTAACAGCTTCCTTTGTTGATATAGAAATTAACAAAAAAGTAGTTTGGCATAACCGTCCATTTGAAGCCATCATCAAAAACGTGATTAACAGTGATTTCGACTTAGTTGTAAAAAGTACTCATCAACATGATACGTTAAAATCTGTTATTTTTACGCCCACTGATTGGCATCTTATTCGTAAGTGCCCTGCTCCTGTGCTGCTTGTTAAAGATCATGCTTGGCCAGAGCAAGGACATGTGCTTGCTGCCGTGAATGCCGCTTCTGATAATGAACAACATCAAGCACTTAACAATAGAATTATCACAGATGCTAAATTCATTTGCCAAATAGCAAACGCCACTCTCAGCATTGTGAACACGTACCCTGCTACGCCTGTTAATATTGCGATTGAAATACCAGAATTTAACCCCTCTCAATATAACGAAGCTGTTAAAAAGCATCATAAAGATGAAACCTATGCACTCGCTGAACGTTTCGCATTAGCACCGGAGCAATGCATCATCAAAGAAGGGTTACCTGAAGATGTAATTCCATATGTCGCGAAAGAGTTTAAATCAGAACTAGTAGTGATTGGTACTGTTGGCAGAACTGGTCTAAGTGCAGCTTTAGTCGGGAATACTGCAGAACACGTAATCGATAGTTTAGATTGTGATGTTTTAGCGCTCAAACCTGATGGATATAAAAGCCCATTAGAAGATTAATTATACTTTACCAAACCACCTTAGACGTGCAATTTAAGGTGGTTTGGGTATAATGCGCCCTTATTTTTTCCGTCATTTAAATAGGGGGCCGAGTGTCTCACTCAAAAGAAGCCAAAACCGCTTATAATCTGAATAAACTTCAAAAGCGTCTGCGTCGATTAGCTGGTCAAGCTATTGGTGATTTTAACATGATCGAAGAAGGCGATCGTGTCATGGTTTGCCTTTCTGGCGGTAAAGATAGTTACACCCTATTAGATGTGCTTCAGCACCTTCAACGCGTTGCCCCTATTAAATTTGACGTGTTTGCGATCAACCTTGATCAAAAGCAACCCGGCTTTCCAGAACACATACTGCCTGAGTATTTAGATGGTCTAGGCATTGAATATAAGATCATTGAAGAAGACACTTATAGCATCGTAAAAGATAAGATCCCTGAGGGTAAAACAACTTGCTCACTATGCTCACGTCTTCGCCGAGGTATTTTGTACCGTACAGCAAAAGAAATGGGCGCGACTAAAATCGCGCTTGGTCATCACCGCGATGACATGATCGAAACCATGTTTTTAAACATGTTCTACGGCGGTAAGTTAAAAGGCATGCCTGCTAAGCTCATGAGTGATGACGGCCAGCATATGGTGATCCGCCCTCTGGCTTACTGTAAAGAAGCTGATATTGAGCAGTACGCAACAGCACAAGCGTTCCCGATTATTCCTTGTAACTTGTGTGGCTCTCAAGAAAATCTTCAGCGCAAACACGTTAAAGCCATGTTACACGAGTGGAATAAATCAAATCCTGGTCGTATTGAGAGTATCTTCACTGCAATGCAAAACGTCGTCCCCTCGCATTTAGCAGATGGTGAGTTGTTTGATTTTAAAAACCTGCAAACAGGTGAAGTGATTGACGGCGGTGATATTGCCCTTGATAAACCTGAGTTTAAAGAGCCAGCGATGGAACAGGAAGAAGAAGAAAACTCAGTAAAAATCCAACCAATCGAGTTGGTTTAAGCTTTTTAAAAAAGCCGCTAATTCACTTAGCGGCTTTATACATCACAAATCTTAAATCACAGCTACAACTCTTCACTTAATTACTACTCACCTAAATTCATAACTTAAAGATTTTGTTAGGCGAACTAGTCTAAATTGGCTTTATACCAATACTCTAAATTAAGCGATCTATTTTGAATCGAGAAAAACTTGTAGATATCAATGCGAAAATTTTGCTATTTAGTTGTTCTAAATAAGAAATTTTCAACGACGCTAGCGTCAGTTTTAGTCCCTCAAAAAGATTGAGGATTGGTATTAAACCTGTTCATAAATTTCAGGTACAAAAAAAGCGACCTATTGGCCGCTTTCTTTATTAACAACAACGATTAAGCGTCGTTTTGTTCTTCTTGAGCTTTTTCAACTGAAATAGCAAGTTCAGTTAATGCATCTGGGTTTGCAACGCTTGGTGCATTTGTCATTAAGCAAGATGCCTGCGTTGTTTTAGGGAATGCAATCACATCACGAATGTTGTCTGTGCCGCAAAGTAACATAACTAGACGGTCAAGACCGAATGCAAGACCTGCATGTGGCGGTGTACCGTACTTAAGTGCATCAAGTAAGAAACCAAACTTATCTTCTTGCTCTTGCTCTTCAATACCTAGAATGCGGAATGCAGCTTGTTGCATATCATTATTGTGAATACGAACAGAACCACCACCGACTTCATAGCCATTCAGTACCATATCGTATGCATCGCTGATAGCCGCTGCTGGGTTAGCTTCAAGTTCTGCTGCAGAGATATCTTTTGGAGCAGTAAATGGGTGGTGTACTGCATGAAGGTTGCCTTCGTCGTCTTCTTCGAACATCGGGAAGTCTACAACCCATAATGGTGCCCACTTGTTCAAATCTGTAAGTTCAAGGTCTAAACCCACTTTCAGACGTAACGCGCCCATGGCTTCGTTGACAACATTGCGCTTGTCAGCACCAAAAAGGATGATGTCACCAGTTTGTGCATTTGTACGCTCAAGCAGTGAATTAATAACTTCTTCATTTAAGAATTTAGCAATTGGAGATTGAACGCCCTCAACGCCTGCGTCACGGTCATTGACTTTCATCCAAGCCAGACCTTTCGCACCGTAAATGCCTACAAACTTTGTATATTCGTCAATTTGCTTACGAGACAGTTTTGCACCGCCTGGCACAGTTAGCACAGCAACACGACCTTTTTCATCATTTGCAGGGGCTGCTAATACTTTGAACTCTACATCTTTAACAATGTCAGCCACATCAACAAGCTCTAACGGGTTACGTAGGTCTGGCTTGTCTGAACCAAAACGGCTCATTGCTTCGCTGTAAGGCATTACCGGGAAAGCACCTAAATCAACGTTTAGTAGTTCTTGCCACATTTCACGAATTAAACGCTCTGTTACTTCACGAACTTGATCAGACGTCATGAATGACGTTTCTAAATCGATTTGTGTAAATTCAGGCTGACGATCAGCACGCAAATCTTCATCACGGAAACACTTAACGATTTGATAGTAACGATCGAAACCAGACATCATCAGTAATTGCTTGAATAGCTGAGGAGACTGAGGTAACGCATAAAAGCTACCTTTATGCACACGACTCGGTACTAAATAGTCACGCGCACCTTCTGGCGTTGCTTTAGTAAGCACTGGCGTTTCGATGTCTAAGAAGTCATTTGCGTCTAAGAAACGACGTACAAAGCTGCTTGCTTTAGCACGAAGCTTAATTCTGTCTGACATTTCAAGACGACGCAGATCTAGATAGCGATACTTTAAACGACGCTCTTCAGAGTTTTGCTGGTTAAAGTCTAGTGGTAATGGCTCAGCGCGGTTAATTACCGTTAAACCAGTACCTAAAATTTCAACTTCACCCGTTGCCATATCTTTGTTAATTTGGCTTTCAGGACGCGCACGAACAGTACCTGTTACTTTTACACAGAACTCTTGACGTAACGTATTCGCCACATCCATCAGACCTTCAACTTCAGGGTCAAATACCACCTGAACTAACCCTTCACGGTCACGTAAGTCGATGAAAATTAGACCACCCAAGTCACGACGTTTGTTGATCCAACCACATAGTTCTACTTCTTGACCAACATGGCTGCTGTTTAAATTTCCGCAGTATATAGAGCGCATAGCATTCCTGTTTGTTCAGCAAGCATAGTGCTGAACTTCGTTTAATGAAAAATTGGTCCAATTATATAAAAATCGCCGTTAATGTCATCCTTGAAGTGCCGAGCTTTCGCAATAGTTTGTAAATTTTCCAACTAATGCACCTATTTGCTACACTCTCGTGCTCATATTAAGTCATTTATTCAAAAATATGCTTTATTTAGGTTGTCCACAATGGAGTAGCACTCACTGGAAAGGTCGTTTTTTTTCGTCTAACTGTGCGCCAAGCAATATGCTCTCCGAATATGGCCAAATCTTTAACACCGTTGAAGGTAATACCAGTTTTTATGCAGATCCCAAACCTGACACTATAAGAAAATGGTATCAGGCAGTACCCGAAGATTTTAAATTTACCTTTAAGATACCGAGACGCTTTAGTCATGACATGGCGTTACAACATTGCCAAAATGACTTAAAAGTTTGGCTTGATTTGTTTAGCCCACTTTTTCCTAAAATCGGGCAAGTCATGTTACAGCTTCCCAAGTCATGTTCCCCCGAATATTTGCATCGCATTGAAAAATTCTGTGCTTTATTACCAGATGAACTTAATCTTGGCGTTGAAGTAAGACATTTAGGCTTTTTTGATAAAGGCGATAATGAACGCAGTTATAACCAATTCTTAATGAAACATAATTACAACCGCATCATGATGGATACACGCCCTCTTTTTAGTGAAATACCAAACACAGAAGCCATCATTGATGCTCAAGCTAAAAAGCCTAAAGTACCTCTTCACGTATTAGCCACCAGCAATGCGCCTATCATCAGATATGTTGGCACATCAAACCTTGAAGATAATAGAGCTTTTTACAAACCTTGGTTAAATAAAATTCGTGTGTGGCTTGAAGAAGGCAAAACCCCCTATGTGTTTTTCCATACCGCTGATAACTATGACTCACCTCTTCTAGCTAGACAGTTTATTGCTGATTTAGGTCTTGAGCATACTGTCAGCTTACCATTCCCTGCTGAAAAAGAAGCAAAGCAAAACTCATTGTTTTAGAATTGAATCAAATTAGAATAGAGAACAAATCGTGCCTCACCCTTACACACACTATTTCAGTCATTACCCTGAAAATATTCAAGCACAAGTTAATATGCTTATCAGTAATAATAAGCTACTTTCGTTTTTCAAAAACAAATACCCTGTCGGTCATACTCTGAAAAACGATAAATTACTTTTTGAATTTACGAATGAACTCAAGCAACGATATTTAAAGAATGCTCCTAAGTTGCAACAGGTACAGTACAAGAAGCAGAAAGATTTAGTACAAAATGCACTGGGAACACATACCTTTAAGCGACAACAACACGGTGGCAAGTTAAAAGCCAAGCATGAAATAACCATTGCTGAGCAACTTCGTTTAGCACCTGAGCCACTTTTAAAAGCTTTAGTTGTTCATGAATTAGCGCACTTCAAAGAGAAAGAACACAATAAGAGTTTTTATAACCTGTGTTGCCATATAGAACCTGAATATCACCAGCTTGAACTAGAGTTGAGGTTATTTTTAGTACTTCAGCAAGAGCAACTCAGTTTTTATTAAGCACAAAAAAAGCAGGCTGCGCCTGCTTATCTGTTTAAACTTTAACTTATTACAAACCTAACTCAGCTAAAAAGTCATCATCAGCATCATCGCTCACATCATTGTTGGCAGCTGCTTTTGTTTTAGAAGTATCTTTCTTCGCTTTATTAACTTTAGCTTGACTTTCAATAATTGAATCTGGGTCAACAGATTCGGTAATATCAAAATCATGCAGTTTAATAAACTCAGTCTTGTCCATCGCTAGTTCAAGATAGAAGATATTTTGATTTTGTGTAGTAAACGTTACACGACGCGCTTGAGGGCGGTCCATCGTCGTGTCTACAGAAATTTGCACCTGTTTGTTAATCGCCATCATCTTCGGCTGATTCTGTGTAATAGAGGTATGAAGTTGTTCACGAACCTTACCAGTGAAATCACCGACCATTTGGTTCATTAATTCACCTAACACGTTTGATACGTCATCAGACAAGTGGCTGTGTGCAATTTCTTCTTCAGGCATACCCATGTTGCGCATGTAATCTTGGTAAATTTCCATCGCAGCTTGCTGGGTGAAGTTCATCACAACAAGTCCTGTAAAGCCACCATCAAAAAGTACAAAACAACCAATATCAGGTCGCATGCAAGTACGCGTAATTTTTTGTACCATTGCTGAATATGAAATTTGATTGCCACTTGCTGAGGATAAAACTTCGGTCACCGAGTGACACAGGGTTGATAAAATATCTTCTGTGCTAATCACTTTGTTTCTCGCCATTTTTTTCTCTTTCTTATCTAACCGAACTTACAGATAAGATATGTGACAAGTTAATAACTTACAACAATAATGTAGCGAATAAAGTCATTCGTTACACTAATAGAACAATTATTAAACTAGCTTAGGCTCTGAAACTATTAAATAGTGACTAAACCCTTCATATCTGAAAATTGCGTTAGCGTTTATTTGTATCTTGTCTTGTTTAGTCGTGAAATTCTTGCAAGTGGCCAAGTCATCAATAAACAAACCACCATAACGGCGATACTTTCAGTTTTATCTAATGCGATTGAATAATAAGTACTGCCTATAATTGTAAATATAATTAAAAGCCAAAGAGCTATGTAAAGAGATCGAAATTTGTGAAAAAAATCGCATAGTTTTAAAAACAACATGCTGAGTTCCTTGCATCGCATTACATGACTAGAGAATAGCCCACTTCAGTAGATTAATAATTGATCACATCGACATTTTAAGCAAATTTTTAATAAAACAATTCAATTTTTTAACCTATTTACTCTTACGCAATTTACCCCTGACTAATTTTTCAAAAATGCTAAAATACCCACATTATTTTTAAAGAGAGACAAACAGTGACTGGCAAAGACAGCATTTACGCCAATCAAATTGAAGTGAAAGACTTTACTTTCGATGCCAATGTCGTCGAAGTTTTTCCGGACATGATCCAACGCTCCGTGCCTGGTTATGCAACAATCGTCAGCACCATGGGCAAACTTGCAGGTCAATTTGCACAAAGTAATTCTAATTTATACGATTTAGGTTGCTCTTTGGGTGCGGTGACTTTGAGCATGCGTCGCAATATCGAAAAAGAAAACTGTACGATTATCGCCATTGATAACTCTGAACCTATGGTAGAGCGCTGTAAACTTCATCTAAAAGGTTTTAAATCCGACGTGCCTGTTGATGTAAACTTAGCCGATATCAATGATATTAATCTTGAAAATGCCAGCGTTGTTGCTATGAACTTTACCTTACAATTTATTCCACCAGAACAGCGCCGAGCATTACTAGAGAAGATTTACAACAGCCTTAAGCCTGGAGGTGTGCTTCTTCTCAGCGAGAAATTTCGTGGAGAAAATGAACAGGTTGATAATTTACTCATTGACTTGCATCACGATTTTAAACGTCATAACGGCTATTCAGAATTAGAAATAAGTCAAAAACGTACAGCTATAGAAAATGTGATGCGCACAGATTTATTGAGCACTCATTTGACGCGCTTATCTGATATTGGCTTCAGTCAAACTCAGGTTTGGTATCAATGCTTCAACTTTTGCTCAATGGTTGCGATTAAATAACGGAATTAAAATGAATACTTGGTTTACAGATTTTTATGCGGCCATTGCTAAAGGGCCTCTTAGTCACTGGTTAAATACACTTCCGGCGCAATTAACACATTGGCAAAAAGAAGCCCAACATGGTGATTGGCCGAAATGGGAAAAGGTACTTAAGAACCTACCAGAATCAAACACGCAGCATGTTAATATCACCGATAAAGTCGAGTTTGGTTTAGAAACAGAGTTATCTGAAGGTCACACAAAGCAACTTACTCACTTACTAAAGCGCATGATGCCGTGGCGAAAAGGCCCCTTTCATATCCATGGTATTCACATTGATACTGAGTGGCGCAGTGATTGGAAATGGGACCGCTTAGTTCAGCACATCAGCCCACTTCATAGACGTACTGTTTTAGATATCGGCTGTGGCTCAGGTTATCATTTATGGCGCATGAAAGGTGCGGGTGCTGAATTTGTCGTTGGTATTGACCCATCAGACTTATTTTTATCGCAATTCCAAGCCATAAAACATTTTAACCGAGATGAAAACGTACACCTTTTACCCCTAGGTGTTGAACAATTACCTGAACTCAAAGCCTTTGATACGGTTTTTTCAATGGGTGTTTTATACCACAGACGCTCTCCGATTGATTTTCTAGCGCAGCTGAAAGCCCAATTACGCAAAGGTGGCGAACTTGTATTAGAAACACTGGTGGTTGAAGGCGATGTACATACTGTATTAGTACCTACAGATCGCTATGCGAAAATGCGTAATGTCTGGTTTATTCCAAGCGCAGCAGCATTAACCTTATGGCTTGAGCGCGTCGGGTTCAAAAATATTCGAGTTGTGAATGAAGACATAACATCATTAGATGAGCAAAGACGTACTGAGTGGATGGAAACAGAGTCTCTGGCTGATTTCCTTGACCCGAACGACCCAACTAAAACCATTGAGGGTTACCCTGCACCACTTCGCGCGATAATTATCGCCGAAGCTTAATAAACATTATCTAAGTACATATTGCTTTAAAAATACGCAGCATAATTGGCTGCGTATTTTATTTGTGAAGGATATCTGTCCTTACCACTTAGATTCAACTAGCCCCACTTAAGCAATTGTTGTAAAATACGCGCGTTTCTAAGCAACCCCTATTAGCAAATTTGAGGAAAACCTGTGAGCGAGAATAAACAGTCTCTTAGCTACAAAGACGCTGGCGTTGATATTGATGCGGGTAACGCACTAGTTGAGCGCATTAAAGGCGTAGTGAAAAAAACTCGTCGCCCAGAAGTAATGGGTGGCATCGGTGGTTTTGGTGCACTATGCGAACTTCCAACTGGTTATAAAGAGCCTGTATTAGTTGCTGGCACAGATGGTGTTGGTACAAAACTTCGCCTTGCTATCGATCTTAAAAAGCACGACACAGTAGGTATCGACCTAGTTGCAATGTGTGTAAACGACCTTATCGTTCAAGGTGCTGAGCCACTATTTTTCCTTGACTACTATGCGACAGGCAAACTAGACGTTGACGTTGCTGCTGATGTAGTAACTGGCATTGGTAAAGGTTGTGAGCTTTCTGGCTGTGCACTTATCGGTGGTGAAACTGCTGAAATGCCAGGTATGTACGAAGGTGATGATTATGACATGGCAGGCTTCTGTACTGGTGTTGTAGAGAAATCAAAAATCATCGACGGTACTAAAGTAGCAGCTGGCGACCAACTTATCGCACTTGCTTCAAGCGGCCCTCACTCAAACGGTTACTCGCTTATTCGTAAAGTGCTAGAAGTATCAGGCGCAGATACAAATTCAGAATTCGAAGGCAAAACATTAGGCGAGCACCTAATGGAACCTACGCGTATCTACGTTAAATCTATCTTAGAACTACTAAAAGACGTAGACGTACACGCACTTTCTCACATCACTGGTGGTGGTTTCTGGGAAAACATTCCTCGTGTATTGCCTGAATCAGCAAAAGCAGTTGTTAAAGGTGATAGCTGGCAATGGCCTGCAGTGTTCAACTGGCTACAAGAAAACGGCAACATTGAAACGCACGAAATGTACCGTACTTTCAACTGTGGTGTTGGTATGATCTTAGTTGTTCCTGCTGACAAACTTGAGCAGAGCCTTGAGATATTAAAAGCACAAGGTGAAGACGCGTGGCACATCGGTGAAATTCAAACTGCTGCTGCAGGTGAAGAACAAGTAGAAATCATTGGTGGTGCTGAGTAATGTCAGCATCGCGTATTGTTGTTTTGATTTCAGGCAGCGGGTCAAACCTGCAAGCCATTATGGATGCTTGCCAAAGTAAGCAAATTAGTGGTGATGTTGTATCTGTTATCAGCAATAAGGCCGATGCTTACGGCCTAACACGCGCAGAGAACGCAGGCATTGAAACCTGTGTTCTTAGCCACAAAGATTTCGCATCACGCGAAGACTATGATGCACAACTTGCACAATTAATTGACTCTTTTGACCCGGCTCTAGTTGTATTAGCTGGATTTATGCGTATTCTTACTCCTAGCTTAGTGCAAAAATTTAAAGGAAAAATGTTGAACATTCATCCTTCTTTGTTGCCTAAGTACCAAGGGCTGAATACCCACCAAAGAGCAATAGATGCAAAAGACGACGTGCATGGCGTAAGTGTCCACTTTGTAACAGAAGAATTAGACGGTGGACCTGTTGTTTTACAAGCTAAAGTACCAATTTTAGCAGATGATACGGCAGAGTCACTTGCCCAGCGGGTTCACGAACAAGAACATATAATCTATCCTTTGGCGGTCCAATGGTTCAGCGAACAGAGACTAACAATGGAAGCAGACTATGCCGTTTTTGACAATCAACCCCTTCCACCGCAAGGCGCGCACTACCCAGAATAAAAATATTAGCGCTTGGTTTATTGCACTAAGCGCTATTTTCTCAACATCGGTTTTTGCCGATACGCTTACTCCCTATCGCGCAGAATATGAAGTGAGCCGCAAAGGTTCAGTTCAAGGCAGCGCACTTCGTGAATTAACAAAGAACACTGACAATACTTATGTACTGACTTATCAGAGTGATATTGAGTGGATGATTTTCTCTGATGAACGAAACGAACGCGCAAAGTTCAAAATGAGTGAAAATCAGGCAATCCCACTTGAATACTCAATGTCGCGAAAAGGTACTGGGCCAGATAAACAATACAACCTAGTATTTGATCAAAATAAGAAGCAAATCTTTTCAAGCAAAAATAAACATCCGCTAAAAATTGACTGGAAAGCAGACCAAAAAGATCTACTCACTTATCAATTTCAATTGCGACAAGATTTAAAAGCTGGAAAAACTTCATTTAGTTATCCGATCATAGATAAAAATGGCAATCAGCGTAATTATGATTTTGAAGTTGATGGAAAAGAAACCATTACACTGCCTATTGGTAATGTTGAAACAATTAGAGTTAAGCGTCTCTATGATAATAACAAAAGACAAGCAACAGCTTGGTTTGCCCCAGAGTATGATTACTTACTTGTAAAAATGTATAAGGGTAAAGAGGGGATTGAACAATTCCAAGTCCAGCTAAAACAGTATGACAAATAGAGAGACTTACAGAGATAGTAAAAAGCCAAGCATTCGCTTGGCTTTTTGCTTTTTTGGCACTGTAAAATGCTAGATTTTTTCGCCTAACTTAAACAACGCAAATTCGCCAGGCTCCATCTTTTGCCATTGCTCATCGTTAGTCAGTGGCCGAGTTGCAATCACAGTAACCACATCGTTTGGTGTCGTCTCTTGTTGAAAATCAACAACCATATCTGCATCAATTAAAGTCGCTTTACCAAATGGTGCTCTTCGGGTGATCCAATGCAAATTATTTGTACAGAATGCCAAAACAAACACACCATCTGTCAGTAGCATGTTGAAGACGCCCTTCTCTCTTAATTCGTTAGCGAGCTTGGCAGCATAGCGAAACACCGACGCCATATTCGAAGGACGTTTTGGATACTTCTCGCGGATTTTGTCTAAGATCCAACAAAATGCCAGCTCACTGTCGGTATTGCCAACAGGTTTATAAAATTCTGGTTTTAAATCTTGGTAATTCGAAAGTTGGCCATTGTGTGCATAGGTAATTTCGCGACCCCAAAGCTCTCGTGTGAACGGATGTGTATTTTCTAAACACGTGCGACCACGATTACCCTGACGAATATGGCTAATTACCGAAACACTTTTAATCGGGTAAGCTTTGACTAGTTTTGCAATTTCAGATGTGCAACTTGGCTCTGGATCTTTAAAAGTACGACACCCTTTGCCCTCATAAAATGTAATACCCCAGCCATCTTTATGAGGACCTGTATTACCACCGCGCTCTAAGAGACCAGAAAAACTAAAACAAATGTCCGTAGGCACATTAGCTGACATGCCAAGAAGTTCACACATTTAATAAATCCAAAAACAAATAAAACCACGCATATTATGACAGTATTCGAAAAGGGTTAACACTAGGAAAGTTAAGGTTTATATAACCAATTAATCGAGCTTATAAAAAAGCCCCGTAAAACACGGGGCTGGTTGGGAGAGTTTTTAATTGACTATAAACCGAATACCACTTTTTCACTTTTCAGCATGCGGCTACTTAGGTAACTAAATACACCGAATAGTCCTAAAGTAACCAATGTTGATAATGCCAGCTGTGCGACAGGAATATCATTACCTTTGATAAATTCAATCATAGCGTATTGCTGTGCCGCGATTGGTAGCCACTGTACAAAGTCTATGGCGACATCATAGGTAGTTATCATGCTTAGACCCATAGGTACGAATAAAACCATGGTTACATAGGTTTGCGCTTCTTTGAACGACTTAGCCATAAAAGACACAAATACTTGTAAGCTTGCTGACATCAACGCAATTGGTAAACCAATCACAAAGCAGAACAACATAAATTCAATGCTTAAGTTAACACTGAAACCAAGCTGTTCCCAAGGCACCATGCCATAGGCAAACTTTGAAACCACTAAGATAAGTGCAAGACCTAGCATCGAGAATGTTGCAATCGCGCCAGACTTAGCCATTACAATTTGTAATGTACTAATTGGGTGACTTAAAAGAAGCGCGATTGAATTACGCTCACGTTCACCGGCACTGGTATCAATAGCTAGGTTCATTGCCGCATAAAACAGCGTCAATACAATCGATAGCGTCGCAACACCTAAGAAGATACCGCCTTTAGAATCAGGTGTTGCTTGATCATGCACTTGTACATCAACGGCTCTCATAAGCGTTGGGTCAACACCTCTTGCCAATAGACGTAAACCTGCCACTTCAGAGTTATAACGTGCGAGTGAGCGCTCTAATCGTGAAATTGACTTACGTAACTTATCATTAGACTTATCTGCAATAACAGTAACCGTTGCAGGGCGGCCTTCAGACATCTTTACAGCAAAATCATCGCTAATCTCTAACACGATATCTTTAACGTCGTCGCCTGTACCATGCACAATTTCTTTACTTTCAAGATATTGAACTAGGTTAGGAGCCTGCTCTGCGTTTTTAATAGTAATTTTTAAATCTTCTGGTGAGGCAATTTGCTTTAACATCACTGAAAATAGTAAACACATAAGGATGGGTGAACCAATAGCATAGTATAAACCTGCCATTACCGAACGCTTGTCACGGCTCGCATCCAATACTTCTTTTTTAAATAAAACTGACAGTAACTTCATCATGCTGCAATTCCTTCATCACTACCTATTAATTCAATAAACGCTTCTTCTAGGCTTTCTTTGCCGGTTCGCTCGCATAATTCAGCTGGCGAGCCTTCTGCCACAACTTGCCCTTTCGCCATTACCACAACATGATCACACAGTGCTGCCACTTCTTGCATTACATGGCTTGAAAACAGCACGCAGTGCCCCTGCTCTTTCAGCATTAGTAATAACTCACGAAGAATACGCGTGCTCATTACGTCAAGACCTCGAGTTGGCTCATCAAGAATAATATTGGTTGGTTTATGTACGATTGCTTGTGCCAGCGCCGTTTTCATATGCTGACCTTGTGAAAAGCCTTGGCAACGTCTGTCAGCAATGTCGTCCATTTTTAATTTACTTAAAACATCTTGGGTTGCAGCTTTTGCAACACCCGTTTCCATGCCACTTAGTTCAGCATAGAATTGAATGTACTCGCGCGGTGTTAAACGCTCGTATAAACCACATGGATCTGGAAACAAGCCCAATTTTTGTTTTGCAGCCATCGGCTCTTTTGCGACATCAATGCCGTCAATCTCCGCATTGCCACTGTCAGCTTTTAATAAACCAAATACGGTACGTAAACAGGTGGTTTTGCCTGCACCATTTGGTCCCAGCAAACCTGTAATTTTGCCATTTTGTGCAGTAAAGCTCAGGTTATTCATGGCTTTTACTGAACCGATTTTCTTTTCTAGGTTATTTACAGAAATCATCTCTTACTCCTTTGTACCCGATTCAGAACCACTGTCTGCATGAAATGCAACACCATTTAAGTTCATAAAAAACTGTTTGCGATTGTCTTTTTCTAAACAAGTCGCGTCTAATTCTTCAGTCCCATTCGAGCCAATGAATTTACCGACGATACTCGCAGCACAGGTTTGTGATACCACACCGTGAGTTGCGCTCTCAGCAATCAGGTGTTTAGCATTACTCATTTCAACCATTGCCATTTCAGCCCAACTTACCGGTGTAGCCGGATCTAAACCACCTGATAATAAGAGCGTAGGAATATCTGTTTTAACTGGTTCATAGAAAGATTTATCTACCGGTTTGGCATCCCAAATAGGACAAGCTAAATCAAACCCTTCAATCATCATTCGTCCCGTATAGGCTTGACCGTGTTCTGCGCGAGATGCATCGGTTAAGCTTGGCCAATCTTCAGAGCAAACTATTGCACTGTGCATGCCCATCGCCATACTATCCATCATATCTGTCGAAGAAAGTAGACCTACAATCGGTGAATAATCACCATTCAAGGCTTCACTAATTGCTAAAGGTACTAATGCACGCGTGGTGTGACTGTATAAGGCCATACGTACAGTGCTAAATACCTTCATTTTGGTCAGTACTAAGTTTATCTTCTTATGTGTTCTTGGATGACGAACGGTTGTTTCAATGGCTTGTTCATCTAATTTATCAAGTAACTTGTAGAAGTTCGCTTTAAGATTCGGGTAACTTTTTGAGCAATTTGCATCTGCTTCACATCTATCAAGTAAAGCATTCATCGAATCATCAATCGCCTTACCTATTGCCGCTAGGCTTTGCTGCATAGGCACAACACCATCTAGCGTACTGGTAAGCACTGAACCCGGGAATTGACGAGTGTATTCTTGCGCTATACGTGTACCATACGACACGCCGTATAGATGAAGGCCTTTATAACCTAACGCTTCTTTAACTGCTTCGAAGTCTTTTGCCGCCGCAACAGTTGAATAATGAGATAAATCAGTATTCAGTTTGTCTTTACACTTTTGTGTGTCTTCTTTGCCAAAAGCAACCATATCTTCGGTTAAATCATTGAACTCAAATTGAGATATTAAGTCTGCTCCATCGCATTGCAGTTTATTAGATTTACCTGTGCCACGTTGATCAACTAATAATATATCTCTAGATTCACGTGCAAAACGCAAGTTTCTATCAAAAATAGCCGCTAACTCTGTGGCTGATTGGCCTGGACCACCAGCAAAACCAAGTACGGCTTCATCAGGTTTACTCGGCTTGATTGCAGGAATGATTGCAAAATGAATGTCTATTTCACCGTCCGCAGGGTTGTCTGAAACTGGCTGCTTAATACTCCCGCATAATAATCTGTCATCTAAACCCTTTGCATAACATGGAGTAAGTTCTGGTTTTACTTTGTTATCTTGCTCTGCATTAGCTGAAGATGAAAGCCCCATCATTAACGGCAAAGCCGCTAACTTAAAAAGACCTATTTTTGTCATGTTACTTCTGCTCATCATTGAGTTCCTTGTTGCTTTTTACACACACTATGATACTTTTAACTTAGTGTATTGGTGTATTATTGTATTAATACAGTGAGTTTAGATTAATGCTAGAATTTATTAATGTCAACCCCAGTAGTGGCGATCCAATTTATAAGCAGTTACACGAACAAGTCGTGCGTTTAATTGTTGGTGGCCAAATACAAGCTGGAGAAGAGTTGCCATCCGTTAGAAAAATTGCAGAATATTTCACCGTGAACCCGATGACAGTGTCACGGGCTATTGGCATGCTTGTAGATCAAGGTTGGTTAGAAAGGCGAAGGGGCCAACCTACACGAGTTGCAGAGCAGCAACCTCAATCAACAGAACAAGGTCAAACACTTCTTTATGAAGGGGTAGATCAACTAATACAGCAGGCAAAACAGCTTGGTGTAACCGTGAACGAACTAAATGACATAATCTCACAAAGATGGGAGCAATAATAATGACAACCGCCCTTTTAGAATATAAAAACGTTCATAAGATATTTAATCAAAAAATGGTGTTAAAAAATATCGATCTAATCATAGAGCCTGGCATGGTTGTGGGTTTACTTGGTAAAAATGGCGCTGGTAAAACCACCCTTTTGCGCAGTGCCCTTGGACTTATTGAGGTAGATACGGGCGAAGTATTTACCCTCGGGGAAGACCCAACTCAATTAAATGCAGAATTAAAATCACAAGTAGGCTATGTACCACAACAAGCATTTGGATATGAAGGTTTTTCGATTAGAGAAGCGTTAGATTTACACTCAAGTTTTTATAGCAAGTGGGATAATACACTCGAGCTAGATTGGCTAAAACGTTTTGAATTAAATCCTGATGATATGGTTGAAAACCAATCAATTGGCCAACGGCAAGCACTTGCTTTAATCATGGCTATGGCATATCGGCCTAAACTACTTATTTTAGATGAACCTGTGGCCAGCTTAGACCCTATCGCACGTCGAGAGTTTATGCTTGATCTTTTTGACCTATCGCTCGAATCAGGCTCTGGAGTTATCTTCTCAACACATATCACTTCAGATATTGAACGAGTCGCGACCCATGTTGCACTTGTTAAAGACGGCGAAATCAAACTCTTTAACGAATTAGATGAACTCAAGACATCAGTACGGAAAATAAGTTTCTCCAACGAATCGTCGGTCAATTTAAGTGACTTTGATATTCTTAACAAACAGAATAACGCAGCAATCATCTCGGGATACCAAGACCAAAATATTGCTGGTGTAAATCATGTTTCGACATTATCTCTTGAGCAGTTATTTGTGGAGTTGCACGCATGAGTAATACGCTAAACCGCACTTGGCATAAAGGATTTTATGCCTATTGGTTCAAAGAGTGCGGCAGCTTAAACTACCTGCTACCCATGTTTATTTTTGTCATTATCAGTGTTCTTGTTATGGCGAAAGGGGTAAGCGAGGCGCTGCCATTTACAATCTGTTTTACCAGTATTTGTGCTTTCGCTTCAGTCTCTTGGCAAAGCATTCGCCTGCAAGCCACAGAGTGGCATAGTTTAGTACCTGGTTATACTGACCACATAGTTAAACAAGGCAATATCATTATTTTTGCGCCACATGTAGTCTTGCTTGCAAGTGCAATTATTTTTGAACAATATGACGTACTTAAATTGCTAAGTGTCTCGGTTTTAATAGGCACTTTGTTTTATTTAAAGTGCCGAGTTACGAGCAAAATGTTTAACTCGAGTGCCTATTTTTTCTTTGCAATAATTGGTTTTACAGTTGCTTTTAAAGAAGTACCTACTTGGTTAGCCGTTTTAGCTGTGATCTTAAACATTAATTTAGTGCTGTTTAGAAAACACTTTGGTACAGCGTTCAAATGGCAAGCTCAAGCGCTCGTTGACTATAAGCATGCACTTCAATCAGGTTGGTCTCCTATTCCTAAAGGTTTTTTAAAGGGATATGGACAAGGATTAAATAAACTCTTTTTCCCATTGAGCTATTTTATGGGCCGCTCGCTCATACAATACACTGTACTCTTGCTAATAATATTTGTTGCCTTACTTACCTTAAATTACTTTTATGTAGCGGGCAGACCTAGCTTGTTTATATTTTCTAATCTTGTGTGCATTCTTGCTTTTATGATCTTATGGACAAGAATACAGAGGCAACAAGCATGGGGAACATTGATCACTTTACCCATTTACAGCAGTGTCAATGAAGCGAAAACAGCCTATGCAAAAGCATGTGAAAAGTATGCGCTTTGTATACTGGTTTGCTCTTTGTCACTGGCTGGAACCATAGAGTTTCTCAGATTCGATGAGCCGAATTTCAGATTAACTGCTGCTTATGCATTGGTAAATACCGCAGGCGTACTCTTATGTTTTTCAGTGGGTAACTATTGTAAAAAGACAGCTTTCTTTAGTATTGCTCTGGTCTTTACATTGGGCTTTGTACTGGCAATTACTGGTGTTGTTGTTGAGACAGAAGAGGTCTCAACAGGGAGTCTTGCTTTAGCTTGCTGCTATTTTATCGTTGCCTGTTTTGCCAATCGTAATTCGTCTAAACACTTATATACCAACCTTTAGCCAATATTTTTCTCAATTTAAGCGGTCTATATGGCCGCTAACTTAACGATTTAAACAAAGGTTCATATCTACACAAACTTTTAAACTACCCCAACGTCAGCGAAATAATGTTGTTGAAAAGTATACGCTGTTACGCGAATGTTCCACTCCAACACTACATATAAATTTTTCTTACCTTTATGAAAGTAGTTGCCCCATGGATAGCTGGAGTAGTGCTCGGGGTTATCGGCATCTTTTCCTTACCTCAAAATAGCTCAATTGATCAAATGGATTAGTATGCGATGACGTAACAACACATATAAAAAACCCGAGCTGAGCTCGGGTTTTAACAATTAAAAGCTAAAGAGTATTACTTAGCAGCCTTTTTCTTTTTTGGCTTATCTTCTTCAACCCATTTACCGTTTTCATACGTTGCTTTCCAGCCAGTCGCTTTACCTTCAACTTCAGTCATTACATACTGTGTCTTAGTTTTACGCGAGTAGCGAACAACGGCTAAATTACCATCTGAATCTTTTTCAGGTGCATCCGCAAGGTAATAGAACTTAGGTGAAATTCTATCTCTAAACTGTTTTAGCTCTGCGACTTTAGGCGCACGTGTCTCCCTAGATTTAGGGAATGTGTGTGCCGCTAAGAAGATACCCGAGGCACCATCACGTAATACAAAATACGCTTCAGACTTTTCACAAGGTAGTTCTGGTAAATGAACGGGATCTTCTTTCGGTGGCGCTGGCTCACCGCTTTTAAGAAGTTTACGCGTGTTTTTACAGTCTTCGTTAGTACAACCGAAATACTTACCAAATCGACCTGATTTAAGCTGCATCTCTGAACCACACTTATCACAGTCAATAACTGGACCGTCATAGCCTTTGATCTTAAACGTGCC
The DNA here is from genome assembly GCF_042848605.1 of Pseudoalteromonas sp. MTN2-4. NCBI lineage: Bacteria > Pseudomonadati > Pseudomonadota > Gammaproteobacteria > Alteromonadales > Pseudoalteromonadaceae > Pseudoalteromonas > Pseudoalteromonas sp. MTN2-4. The sequence goes on along the minus strand of NZ_BTGK01000004.1, from coordinate 358,993 downwards.
TTGTTCAACGATATAACCGCTACAACCTGGGTTGTTACCACAAACATGAAGCTTACGGGTTTCATCAATTAGATAAGAATCCATCGCTGTTTCACAAATTGGGCAACGTTTCATCTGCATCAGGGTTTCAGTTTCAACGTCTTCTACATCTGCCGCAACCGCTTCATCACCAGAAACTAAGTTCATAGTTGTCGTACAGCGCTCTTTCGGCGGTAAATTATAACCTGTACAGCCTAAGAAAACTCCTGTAGAAGCCGTGCGAATACCCATCTTGCGATTACAGGTCGGACAATCAATATCCGTCTCAACCATGACGTTCTGACGCATACCGCCATTTTCTTCATCACCACCAGCAACTTCTAACTGCTCTTTGAAATCAGCGTAAAATTTATCAAGTACCTGAGTCCAAATACGCTCGCCTTCAGCGATGTCATCTAAGCGCCCTTCCATCTTCGCGGTGAAGTCGAAGTTCATTAGATCGTTGAAGTTCTCTACTAATCGGTCAGTAACGATCTCACCCATTTTTTCAGCAAAGAAGCGACGGTTTTCAACCCGTACATAACCACGGTCTTGAATGGTTGAAATAATTGCTGCGTATGTTGAAGGACGACCGATACCACGTTTTTCAAGCTCTTTTACTAAACTTGCTTCAGAGTAACGTGCAGGTGGCTTAGTAAAGTGCTGCTTAGGGTCTAAAGCAATTAGGTCAACATTATCACCCACCTCTACCGCTGGTAGCGATTGATCTTCTTCATTTTTCTTACGCACTGACGGCTGTACTTTAGTCCAACCATCAAAACGTAGTACTCGACCACGGGCTTTTAGCGTGTAATCACCCGCACCAACCGTAATGGTTGTTAAGTCGTATTCTGCTGGCGTCATTTGACACGCTACGAATTGACGCCAAATAAGCTCATATAGCTTTTTAGCATCAGCATCAACGCCTTCTACATGGCCTGACAATACATTTACATCAGATGGGCGAATTGCTTCGTGCGCTTCCTGCGCATTGCCTTTTGCACTGTATTTTATCGGATTCTCTGGTAAGTACTTATTACCAAAGTTGTCAGTAATATAGTTACGACACATTGCAACCGCGTCATTCGAAAGGTTGGTTGAATCAGTACGCATATACGTAATGTAACCAGCTTCATAAAGACGCTGAGCCAACATCATGGTCTTCTTAACACCATAACCTAAGCGCGTACTTGCAGCCTGCTGCATCGTCGATGTGATGAATGGCGCGCTTGGCTTACTCTTGCTTGGCTTTTCTTCTACTTTAACAACACTTAATGAAGAAGACTCGATAGTATTAACCGCCGCCATAGCTTGAGCTTCGTTTACTGGCTTAAACGCTTGGCCTTGGAACTTAGTCACAGCAAAGCGAACATCTTCAGCTTTGGTTTTTGTATCAGCGTGAATATCCCAATACTCTTCTGGAATAAACGCTTTGATTTCACGTTCACGTTCTACCAATAGTCTTACTGCAACTGACTGTACTCGGCCCGCAGACAAACCACGAGCGACTTTCTGCCATAATAAAGGTGAAACCATGAAACCAACAACACGGTCCAAGAAACGGCGTGCTTGTTGCGCATAGACCATGTCTGTATTGAGTTGCCCAGGTGCTTCGAAAGCTTGCTGAATCGCGTTTTTGGTAATTTCGTTGAAAACAACCCGCTTATACTTTTCTGGCTCACCACCAATGATTTCTTCAAGGTGCCAAGCAATTGCCTCTCCCTCTCTATCCAAATCGGTTGCGAGATAGATGTGGTCAGCATTTTCTGCGAGTTTTTTAAGTTCTTGTACGACTTTTTCTTTGCCTGGAAGTACTTCGTAATGTGGCTCCCACCCTTGTTCAGGGTCGATACCCATACGAGCGACTAGATTTGCGTAATCTTTGTTCTTCTTATATGTGGCTTTTTCTTCCGGCGACATTTTTCTTACTTCTGCCGGAGATTTGGTCGCAACCCCTTTTGTTTTACCTGCACCTGAGGTCGGAAGGTCGCGCACATGACCTACACTTGATTTAACAATGTAGTCTTTGCCTAAGTATTTATTAATTGTTTTCGCCTTTGCAGGTGACTCTACAATTACTAACGATTTGCCCATAGCTGCCTATTCTGACTCATCTTGGTGTATGCCCATCGGGCGTGAATATTTATAGGTATATCTACAAACACCTATTGTTACAAGCTTTTAATACAAAGTTTTAGCTGATTAATGATTAATTACACAATTTTTGTTGCAATTTTAAGCAAAAATGTATCAAGCAATAACTAAGCTGCGCAATATAATAGAAACAATACAAAAATGCCAACCGTTAGGTTGGCATTTTTTCAAGTAGGGTTATGGGTTGGCGTCATTCACGCCTAGTGAGTAGGATATTACCTCATTAGTGCCATCAGGTTTAGTGAAGGTAAACTGAACAGACAGAAGACCTACTTCTTGACCGTTTGACTCTACTTCACGGCTCAAGTTTGCAATTGAAAAGCTTGTTTGGTTGCTAAATTCATTAGGTACAACTGCATCACCACCTGCTAAATCTAATTTACCATTGGTGGTTGATATCTCTATTTCAGTACCGGCTGGCAATGGATTTCCGTTTATATCCGAATAAAAGATATAAACAGGCACACTTTCAACACCAGCATCGCCTAATGTTACAGACGAGATGTCACAGTAAGTTGAGTTGTCTGATGCCTCAAGGGTAAGTCCGTTTTGAGAAGCACAATCCGCACCACCATAAGAAGCCGGAACTGCAAAACGCACATAAGGCGTATCACCTGACATTACAATGCTGAATTGTTTGCGAACCTCAATTAGCTCTTTTGAACAAGCCCCCGCTTCTTGAGCACCCTCGCTACACAATAGACCATTGTAAATACCGTCAGCACTATCATAAGTACCATTGTTATTGATGTCTCTGAAAATCTCATTATGCCCACCGTCACTGTTTGCTGGCGCACAAGGGTCATTATCAGGATCAGATTCTATACAGCTTTGTGCATCAAAAGTGCCGTTATCATTTATGTCTAAAAATGCTTCAGGCAGATCAAATGCAGAGTGGTATTCACCTTCATCAAATCGACCATTACGGTTATTTGTGCCCGGCTTATCAACAAACGTTTCTTGCCCTTTTGCTGTCACTAAGAAGCTTACTCGGCCACCGCGGATGATGTTTCTGCCATCTTTTGTGGTTGGATAAGTGCCAATACATGGGGCAGACACGCCAAAGTAGGTATCGCAAACATCTGCGATGGTATTTTGCCATTCACTTCCAGAGAATGGGGCATCGCCTTGATTTCGCCACGTTAAAGTACACGTTGCATCTGTACTTTGGCAATTATAAAGCTCATTAAATTGCTCACCATCGAACGTACCCACCACTCCTGTTTCAGACTGAACGGTCGCAGTAACCCCATCACCACTTAGTTGGTTAAATTGATCACCAAAGAAGATGTTAATGTCTACTGTAGCACCAACATGTGATAAAGAGTTTAGGTTGAGTGTCACTGGTGCTGCGTCAAAGCTATCTTGGTCTGTAACACCAGAACTTAAAAGAATTCTTGAAGACACGCCTGTAATTTGCTCAGAAACTGGCACAAGTACATAACCCCCCTCAGGGCAATCATCAGGGCGAGGATCAGCATCACAGCGATCAAACTCATCTGGCCAACAAGTTACTTGTTGATTTGTGCCCTCAACTTGCTCAATTAAGTTGTCAGGAATATAACAAGCTTGGACCACTAATGGTCCAGGTACTAGACCTGACGTCACTGTCGTTTGCGCTTTACCTTCATTATCAGTACTGCTAGACGATTGTGTTAAGCCTGCAGCACCAATACTGTCAGTAAGCCTGAAGTCGATACGCTTTTGTTTAATCGGATTTGTGTCTTCATCTAAAAGTTGAAATTCTACGACTGATAATGTTGGCGCGCCACCTTCACCTGGCGGTAGTGCAATAAACTGCTCAAAGTTTTCATTGGTGGTTAAAAACTTGAGGGCTTGCGCTGGCGACTCGCTGACTGTCAATTCGATTGAATTAACAAAGTTATTTCCACCCGCTTCGACAGTTGCAGTAATCGTATCTGTAATGCTACAACCATTCGCTCGGTAGGTTGCTGTAGCCTCACCATTTGATGATTTAACTTGCGCATCAAGTTGTGCTTCTTCATTCGCAGCACAGACAGAAGAGAAGTTTACGTCGGCTGGAGTTAGATATAAATTACCTTCTTCATCACGAAGCGTTGCTGTAATAACTGTACTTCCACCAGATTTAAGTTCGGTAACGCCCTCATCTAGTCCGTTATCTAGACTGATTTCTAAATCGACCACCCCTACAGAGAAGTTACTGGTGTTTGTCTCACCATCATAAGTTGCAGATACAGTACCTGCACCACCGCTATCACCTGGCTGAAGCTTTAATAAAGCTACACCAAATTCATCGGTCAAGGCTGTGCCACTACTTGGTAAGATCTGACCAATGGTTGTTGATACATTTACAATTTCACGAGTTAAAGCTGTACCGCTTTGTTTAGATGAAAGCTTAACAAATACCTCAGCAAGTTCATTGGAACTAATTCGGCTAGAGTCAGTGCAGCCAGTATTTACGTCATTAGGGTCTAGCTCTGCTGTTTCACGATTTGCATCCCAATCGTCATTACAACCAGTCAATATTCTAATGTCTATGTCGTAAGTACTTGTTTCTTCTCTTGGGTTACCAGAAGAATGAAAAAACGCACCTTCAGTAAAACTAAGATTTTCGGTTTGTTGATAGGTTACAGTAAATTCACCTAAACCAGCTTCAGTTGTTGGTATAAGCTCAAAAGTCGCTTCACCATTTGAGTCAGTCGCAATTTTACCGTTGCTAGGGCGAGTAGTTGCAATAGCATCTCCTTGAACTAGGATTAAGGCATTGTCTATGGGTTGGTTGTTTTCAGTCAGAGTGACTGTAACATAGCCATTAGTTCTTGCTGAAACTGGGTTTTCAGAAGTAATCGGCTGACCGTCCTCGTCTAATACTAGGCCGACAGTTAACTTAATACCACCAGTGCCAGCACTGTTGAAATCAAGCGTTGCTTCTAAGTCACCATCTTCTTTTTCAAAGGTCACTGTTGCCCGACCAGCACCTTCGAGGTCGTTATCAAGCAAACGAACTGATGCGACACCTTGGCTATCAGTCAAAATTGAACCTGATTTGTGATCCAACGTTGCAAACTCATCAACCGTAAACCTAACTCGGCTGTTTGCTACTGGTGAGTTATTGAAAAGTAGTTGAGCTTCTAAAATGAGCGGATTAGTTCCTGATAACTGATTAGAAACATTCGAGTCACTTTCGTTTTTTGCTACGAATACAAATTTGTAAGGGTCAATATCAAACTTTGGATTACCATCAGTATAATACGGTTCAACACCCACAACGTCTGAATCATCATTATGCGTATATGTAGCGGTTAGTGCTTCAGCACCAGTTTGGGTGTTAGCTTGTAGTACTAGTCTGGCCTGTCCATTCGTGTCGGTCACAACTAGGCCATCACTCGGGACGGTAACGCCTTTTTCACCCACATCAACAGTAATGAATTTGTTGGCAAGAGGGGTGTTACCTTCAGTGAGAGAAATAGTTACAAATGCATCTTTGTTTTCACCAATTCTATTCGTATCTGTTATTGCATTACCAGTTGAGTCAGTAATCATAATATCAATGGCAATACTATCTGTACTAAACCCCATAGAAAAGTACGTATTTTGTACATTAATACTGTCTGTAGAAGGTGATTGACTTGTACCTTTGTAAGTCGCAGTAATAATTCCAAGCCCTTTTTCTGTATTAGGCTTTAGAATAAACATAGCCTCGCCATTTGCTTGCGTTAATCGGCTTGAGAAGTCTAATGAAGCTTGAGTTCCTGAATCCACTTCTACAATAGCGCCAGGTTTTTCAACCTGATCTTCAACTACTTTAACAGTTACAATTGCAGGTTTTGACACACTGAGAGGATTAGTCTCATTTATCTCATTCCCTTCACTGTCAAGCACTGACAGGCTCATTTGAATGCCACCATCCCCTATGGATGTATAGTTAAAGCTTTCAGTAACTGGTGCGCCAGATTGAGGCGTAAAAGTAACATTAACAATACCAAAGCCTTTAACCGTATTTGCCTTTAAAACCGTTGATGTTTTTCCATCAGCATCTGTTAACCCAGATGTTCTTTGTAGCTCAGAAGTGTTATCCCCTGAAAATTCAACTGTTTGATTACTTAAAGCTTGACCGTTTAATAGAAGCGTAGCCTCTAAAGTGATGGGGGTTGCAACACTTAAATTAGAAAGAGATTCACCAGTTGCAGCGTTGGTACCACTTAAGTTAATAGCATAAATTTCTTCACCATAAAAAGGGTTACCTGAAGTTGTAAAGTTGGCCACTGATTGCGCTTCTTGGTAGCTGGCGATAACCTCACCGACACCGACTTCTTTCGTAGCATGAATTGCTAAAACAGCAATACCCTGAGAATTGGTCTCAACTTTAGCGTTACTATTTGTAGCTGCAAGTGAGTCTAATTGGAAATCTATCGTCTCGCCTACTCGAGGATTGCCGTCAAATAAGAGTGTAGTACGAACTAAAGCGCTTTTCGTTTGGCTTAGTGGATTTTCCGCGCTTATTAGGTTTCCTGAAAGATCAACAATATCTGTTGTTATCCGCAGCCCACCATCGCCCATGCCTGAATAATCAATGCTTTGTTCTACTGTAACTTCAGACACTGATGCAGAAGCCGTGATTTCACCAGCACCTTCCTGATTTGTTGGTAGTAGCTTGACCGTTGCTTTACCTTCACTGTTGGTCAACACAGATGCAGGACCATCAAAACGCGCATATTCGTCAGCCGCGAAGTTAATTCGAGTATTGGCTACAGCCGTTCCGTCATTCCTCAGCGTTGCTTCAATTGTTAGGGGTGTCTCTAGAGAAAGCTGTGTCGTTTGCTCTAAAATCGATAACGTAAGTTGATAATCGCTTGAAGAACTACCATCTCCAGTATTATTGTTCGTTTTATCTATTGTTCCACCGCCGCCACAAGCTGTGGCTAATAAGGAAAACAACAAAATGCTAAACCAGCGCATCAAAGGCATTACCCCCTCTCCCTAGCTGAATTAAAATTATTATCTCCTCATATTACCTTATAAAGTGATTAAAAATCACAACTTTTTCTTAACTATTTAACGTTTTTTTTTGGCCTAAGAGCACCATGCTGGTAGGCTATTATGAATTTAAAAAAATCTAACAATCGATATGACACAAAATAACAAGATGAGTTTAACCACTCGCATCATGCTCGGCATGGTCGCAGGTGTTTTTCTAGGCCTGCTTTTCCAATTTATTATTGGTGATAAAGAAGACGTTTTAATCCCTCTTGGGGTATTTGATCTAGCCGTTAAAGGTTTCTTCGTAGACGGCTTATTTCACATCGGCGGTCAAATTTTCATTGCCAGCTTAAAAATGCTGGTTGTGCCTTTGGTTTTCATTTCTTTGGTGTGTGGTACATGTAGCTTAAGTGACCCAAAGAAGTTAGGTCGTTTAGGTGGTAAATCAATCGCACTTTACTTAACCACTACAGCTGTAGCGATTACCGTCGCAATATCACTTGCATTATTAGTTAGCCCAGGTGTGGGGTATGACGTACCGACAGAAGCAGCATTTGACGCTAAACAAGCACCAACGCTGACTCAAGTTATCATTAATATGTTCCCTACTAACCCTATCAATGCGATGGCTGAAGGTAACATGTTACAAGTTATCGTATTTGCCCTTCTATTTGGTATTGCAATGGCACTAAGTGGTGAGCCGGGTAAACGAATTGCTAAAGTGTTTGATGATTTAAACACGGTTGTGCTTAAACTTGTGACTATTTTAATGAACCTAGCGCCAATTGGTGTTTTCTGTTTAATGGCTAAGTTATTTACAACCATTGAGATGGGTTTAATCCTTGGTCTAGCAAAATATTTCTTTACTGTTTTAGCGGCTTTATTTATTCACGCACTCATCAACTACTCTGCACTTTTAAAAGTTCTAACGGGTCTAAGCCCAGTTACCTTCCTAACTAAGATGAAAGACGCATGTATGTTTGCATTCAGTACATCAAGCTCGAGTGCGACTATGCCAGTAACCCTCGAAACAGCCACTAAAAAGCTTGGTGCGCATAACTCTGTTGCGTCTTTCACCGTGCCTCTTGGGGCGACAATTAACATGGATGGTACTGCCATCATGCAAGGTGTTGCGACTGTATTTATCGCGCAAGTTTTCGCTGTTGATTTAACAATTAGTGATTACCTAATGGTTATCCTAACCGCTACACTTGCTTCTGTAGGTACTGCAGGTGTGCCTGGTGTGGGTCTTATCATGCTTGCAATGGTACTTAACCAAGTAGGTCTGCCAGTTGAAGGTATTGCTATCATCATGGGTGTTGACCGACTGCTTGATATGACGCGCACAGCAGTAAATGTAACGGGCGACTGTATGGTAACGTGTGTTGTTGCTAAGTCTGAAAACGAATTTGATACACATGTTTTCAATGACCCGAACGCTGCTAAGAATTTAGAAAAGCTAGATTAAGACTCTCAAGCCCCAGTATTTTAATTGCTGGGGTTTTTAGCTCCCTTGGGCAAGCATCTACCTTTTAATTTATTAACCCCTCCAAAAACCTGTTCAATTCATAACCAGTTCAGATTCAAGGCGTATCATACTCAACTAAGATTTATACGTTGTTACATATTAAGTCTTGTTTTTTATTTGGGTCGCCCATAAATTGAAGTTATGGGTTTATTAGAGTGTTAGATACGGTGAAGTATGAACATAATTAAGATATTTACGCTTCTTTGCGTTTTCAGCTTAGTTAATGTCTCGACCGCGCAAGCTGCCGAGCACGACACTCTTTTGTCTGTAAATTCTGTGGCGATAGATCAAGATAATGTTAATGTCATCGACGATCTAGACGACACAATCATTTCTTCAGCAGATATAATCAAAGGCCCGATAAACTATTCTGAGTTTGTTCTTTCAATTTCTGCTACTACAGTACAAATTGAGTTTTCACCAATAAGAGCACCACCTATCAAAAATTAATATAGAACTTTCGTGCTTATTAATTTTTTAAAGAGGTGACTCATGAACGCATTTACACCATTAGAAACACAAACTGCATCTAACATAACTTTTGCTCCTATTAAATTTGCTAACACATATAATCAATTAATTGATGAAAATGAACCAGCTTTGCAGCTAATGCATAACCTTGTGCTTAACCCAATTCAGCATATTGAAATAGATACGCGTCTTGATGAGGTAGAGCTAATACTTAACAAAACACATCATAAAATGAGTTTTGTTATTGATGCCAAAGATAAAATAGTTGGCCTAATTTCAAATGCCAGACTAGGTAGCCGTCATATATTAGCGACCGCAGACAGATTAAATTGCCATCGTAAAGAGCTTACAATTGGCGATGTTATGCTACCAATCAATACGCTACAACAAACTAATCTGAAGCAAGTTGAGCAGTCAACCGTTGGCAGTATAACCAAAACCATGGAACAAACTGGCTCAGAGTTCTTGCTTGTGACTGATGACACACAAACAAATTTTATCGGCTATTTTGGGTTGATTGATTTAGCAAAAGTGGTTGGCTTAAATTTGTACACAGTGAAGCGCGCAAATAAATTCAGTGACATTGTAGATACCCTACTTCATCACACAGAGATTTGATTTACCCATTATCCCAAAGTAATGTAAGTTAAAGTACAAAGCGCCGAATGGCGCTTTTTTTGTGTCTAAATGCTAGTTGCTAATTTTACGTAAAAATTAAATTTGACACCTAATGATGTATTTACACGAACACTTTATTAGTTTGAAAATAAACTAGCTTGAAATTTAGAATTCAAGCTCTAAACTTATTTTTGTAAGGCAATGTAAATAAAGGATTTATAATGAACAAGCTAACTCTAATTTGCATATCTTTGCTTTCTTTTTCTGCATTCTCATCTCCTGATAAAATTGCTTCTCACGAAGGTTACAATCATCTAAATTCACTTGTCACTGTATGTGGACAATTAAGTGATGTCAGAAAATTAAGAGAAAATATCAAACTCGATGTAGATGGAAAATACCCAAACTCTAATATTAGCTTTTCCGTTAATTCACATATCGCTAAAAAGCTTCAAAAAAAGTGGGGAGGCTTTAAAAACACACAAGGGCAAACTATCTGTGCTTCAGGTGTTGTAGAAGAAGTCAGAGGTGAACTTCAAATCACACTACATCATCAAAGAGATATCGAGATAATCAAATAACAATTCTCTGCTAAATGTTTGGATGCAAAACATAGCAACTTATTTTTTGCATTCAATTATAAAAACCTCAATTCTCGGTTCGGCTGCCTACCTAAAAAAATTATAAAATCGAAATTATTAGTTAGGTTTGATATTTTTTAGTGTATGACGCAGTAGAAAGATAAAAATTAATCAGCTAAAAATAATCAGTTACGTATAAAATGTCGTTAAGAGCATCCCTGCTATTTTTACAAAACTATTTGATAAAACCAATAACACATTGTTTTATATAACTTTGTAACTTTATAGAGCAAAAGTCCCTTTCAATATATAAATTAGATTTCATGTATAAAAACACCTAAAAAAATGTACTTTTACCTCTCAAATTTGGAAGCTAGGTTAAAACGCTGTAATAGAAAGAAGATCAAGACAGCTTTGATTCAGAACACTTACTTGGTCTGAACAAGTAAATTGAAGCTGTAAGCAGCCATTTTTATAAAAAGATTTGATTCAGTATTGACTTAAAACCAACTCTTAAATAGTCTTGATATGTTATATCAACACACAGTGTATTTTTGTGAAATCAAGCTTTTCAATTTTTAAAAACACAACCACCACGACAACCACCTAATTGTCGTGTTAGCACTTGTTTGATTAAAAAAGGCTGACATGAATTGTCAGCCTTTTTAGTATGTTCAGTTCATGTCACACATTAACGAAACTTAAAGTGAGACAACAATGATTAATGAGCACCGCAAACTTGGTAAACAGCTCCAGCTTTTCAATATTTCAGAAAACTCCGCAGGTATGGTTGACTGGTATCCTAAAGGACATGAATTGTATAGGCGTATTGAGGGCTATATACGCTCAATGTTAGATAGATATGACTACAAAGAAGTAAAAAGTCCTGTTATTGCAAACGATTCTCTTTGGCAAAACTCGGGACATAGTGAGAAGTATAGCGACAACATGTTCCATCTCTCGCAAAATAACCTTTCTGTTAAACCGATGAGTTGCCCCTTTCACATTAATATATTCAACGACATGGTTCACTCCTACAAAGAGCTACCTTTTCGTGTTGCTGAGTTTGGTCTTTGCCACAGAAATGAACCTTCAGGTGCATTAAACGGTCTTTTTAGGCTCAGAGCATTTAACCAAGATGATGGGCATATATTTTGTCGTGAAGCACAGATTAAGAATGAATTAAAACTCTACTGTCAGTTACTTTTCGAGATGTACCAATTCTTCGGATTTAGCAGAGAGTTGATTAAAGTTAAAGTTTCATTACGGCCCGATAATAAGCTAGGGTCTGATAAATTATGGGATCGTTCTGAAATGCTCTTACAAGAAGGGTTGGCTGAACAAGATATTGTTTTTGAACTTGTAGAAGGCGAAGGTGCTTTTTACGGTGCAAAAATAGAATTTATTCTTAAAGACTCACTGGGTAGAGACTGGCAATGTGGAACATTTCAACTGGACTACTTTCTCGCAGAAAAATTCGACTGTGCATTTATTAACGAAGCAGGTGAAAAGGAGCACCCTGTTATTTTACATAGAGCAGTGCTGGGATCACTTGAGCGTTTTATCGCAGTCTTGCTTGAACACTACCATGGTCGTCTGCCTGTCGCTTTAAACCCTTATTCAATTGTACTGTTACCTGTTTCGAAAGAACATATTGATTATTGTCAGGAACTTAAATCTCAATTGAAGTGTGCCAATATTTCTTGCTTTATCGATGACTCAAATAATAGCGTTGGCTATCGAGTTAGAGATGCATTCAAGAAAAAATGTAATTTCAGTATTGTGATCGGAGACGAGGAAATTGCATCTAATCAACTTAACCTTAGATATAAAAAGACTAGTTCTAGTGTTCATTCTTCTAACTTAAATCGTTTTTTACTGAGTCATTAATCTAATTATTTACATAAGACTCCCCTAAATAGCCCATCAGAAAACATGATGGGCGTCGATATTTACTTCACGATAAGATTGGTTTGAAAAAATTGGCAAAAATATTTAGCAAAGAGCCAGTGTATTTTTGGGCGAGCGAATATGCCAGATGCTCGGTATATTCTTTTTTCAATGTTTAATTTTGGTTTGGTGGCCTAAAACGATAAACTGGCCCGAGCGTGTCTGGTTAAAAGTTTAATTCTTTCCGCCTAGTAACTTTTATACTCTATTTGCTTTAATACAAGCTGTGTTCAATGCAAGAAGGCAGGCTCATTTAGAATCGAAGCTATTTTTCATATGTGTTACTGTGCTTTTGTTAAAATCCAACAATTAAGCACAATAGATAGCTAAAGATTTCTGCAAGAGAACAATCAATTACACACACAAGAAAACGTTGAAGATATCCCTACTATCTATTGGCATGACTATTAGAAAGAGCTTGCAAGCGACTATTTTAATTGAAATTTTTTAAGCAAGAAAAAACTGATACACACATCAATACACACACTCGATATATTAAGCAAAGGACATGATTGAAATATATACATTAATAACAGCTGTTGCTTCTTGCATTGCTGCAATTATCAGTGCTGCTATAGCTATTTATCAAAGTTATTCAAATAAGTTACATCAAGAAGCATCTGTCGTTCCATACATAGCAGATAAACTCAACCTTTTAGAGTTGGATTTTGGAACAGCTACTTTTTCTATATGCAATAAAGGTTTGGGTCCTGCAATAGTTAAAGCATATGACTATTATTGGGATGGAAAGCAAATCGAGTACAAGGCATTAGAAAATTTAATTCTTGAAAACATAGGTTCTCGTTACATCCTAAGCCTTACTCAATTAGGTGAAGGCCAAGAAGCTTTAAAGATTCAGCACAATGGCAACAAAGGTAAATTTAATGAAGATGATAGTTTGGTTATAAGAAGCTTTTTAGATGAGTCTAAATCAAAATTTGTAATAAAAATCAATTACAAGTCTGTTTAAAGTGAGAATAACCATCAATATAAAACAATTCCACTAAAAAGCTTAATTGATCATGATATCTAGAAACTATGTCTAAATAGCTCAACACTAAAACAATTTCGACTTAAAACATTCTCGTTGTCTGAACAAACGAATTGAAGAAGTCACCACCCCTTCACAACTAAATACATCACAGTCTTTGATTACTAATGGTTTGTATTGGTCTGATGCTGATATTAAGCGCCCGTTTATATAATCAAGGATTTTACAGACAAACTCCCCGTTAAGATTGGCAACGATCACATCACCGTCTTTAATGTCTACAGCTCTATCTACAATGATTAAATCACCATCGAATAGGCCTATGTCTTTCATTGAATCGCCAGAAGCTAGACCTATAAAGGTAGCAACTCTATTTGGCATAATGAGTTGGTCTAATGTTTTGCCTAGCTCGGGGTATGTTGACGCAAGGGTTTCAACACCATTATTGAAACCACAACTTGCTTTGATTGGGATGACCTTCATAATATACACGACGATCACTGTATATATAATCAGTATATTTGATTTTAGTATTTGATCAACTACGCACAACTTTCAAAAAAAATCTGTGCATTAGTCATTCAACCACTAGCTCTAGGGTACTTTTTGAATCGTTTGCGGAGTTTTTATGATTGGTAAAGTCAACTTCAGTAAATCTCATTCCTGCCTCATAATTATTAATTTACAATTTTATTAATAGATAATTTCAATTTTCAAAAAATTTTGAAAAGGTAAAGCCTCAAAAGAAAACGATAAAACTAATTCCCCGGCTCAAATATCTTCACATCGTTTTAAACAGACTAAGACACAATAAAAAGTAAGTCATTGACTTAATTGATTTAATTTTTTACGATAATTTCGCACTTAAAGGTATGTGTGAAATTTTAACAAAGGAATATAAATGAAAATAAAAAATCTTACTGCGATCGCATTACTCTTCTCATCTATAAATGTGCTCTCTAATGAGCTGCCTTATGATTGCAAATATTCAAATCATGAATCCAATACTCTAAATCTTCATAAATTACCCGATGCTATTTCTGCTGGTTGGGGATATTATGGATCTCAATCTTGGACAAGCTTGGGAACTTTTTTAATGTCTCTTCAAGGTTTAAGTACTGGTGATAGCTTTAAAGTATCAGGCCCGTCTTATGTTTTAAGGGGTGTAAATTACCGTTACAAGGCCGACTTAGACTTTTTAGATTTTAATGACAAGTTAAGAGATGTTAATTTTTACAACTCAGAAAGAGGCTTTTTAGGACAAGATCGTTCGGATTGGGATTCTAACGCATATTTTCGCATGAAATTCTCTTCTACTTATGGTAGTGGGTTAATGTGGGCAAGATCTTCAGGAAGGTGCCAAGCTATTCCTGTAATCGTGCAAGAAAAACCAGAAGTAACATCTAATACTACTCCTTCATACTCTCGTGGGAAGATTAGTACAAATGTCAGGTTCAAACTAGATACACACTCAAAAGCCATAACAGAAAACTCACCTGTTAGAGTATCTATCACCTTGTTAGATGAGCTTTATTTAACAACGAGTAGTGCATCAGTTTCATTTTCAAACCGCGGAATGCTAAGAGGTAATAAAACAGTATCTGTAACACCTCATTTAGGTGGAGGTCTTTATAAGGTAAGTGTTCGTATTTTTGATGGCACTTACTCTCATACCAAAGATGCTGGTTGGGTTAGAGTTCCTGGAACTACGAAACCACCTTGTAGTAACTGTCAACCAAAATAATTCAACCTTCTTCAGTATTTAGAGTAGCTAAATTAATTAGCTACTCTATTTTCAGCCTTATTTTAACCCACTATTTCTGAGTAAAAGAAATATAAACCTTATTGCAAATCAATATATTTGTTCCCCCTCATTTAAACTAGTATTAATTATTCATTCTTTTAACTATGAACAGCTTTCAAACAAAATCTGTGCATAAGTCATTCAACCACTGGCTCAAGGGTACTTTTTAAATCATCAGCTGTGTTTTTGTGGTTGGTAAACTCGGGTTTAGTAATGGGTGGTCCTGCCCCTTGGTCTTTATGATCGTGGTTCTCTAGGCTGGCGCTTAAGTCTTTAACCAGGTTAATGAGGTCGAGAAGTATTTGCATGGCATTGACTGAGTTATTACCTAGCCAAACCGTTGCACCTTCTACTTTTGCCAGCGCTGTGGCTTTGGCGTGAAGGGTTCGAAGTGACTCTAAATTCATATTCTCATGGGCTTTGATATCTAGCTGTTTTTGAGTGCCTAGCATGAGTCCTTCAAGTGCAACGAATAGTGCCTTTTCACCTACGATGGTTTTAAGCGCGCCCATGATTTCATTGATTTGGTTGCCGTCTATTTGGGTTGTATCGTGGCTGGCAATTTCGGTTTTTCGAGTATGGTATTGCTCGTTTCGCTCTCTTGTTTTTACTGTGCTTTTGTCACTGCTTTGGGTGATATCGCCATCAGTTTCAATGTGCCAATTGCCGTTGCTGCCTTTTATCTGAGAGCGGCTATTTTGCTTTAGGCTGACATCGGTGTGTTTATGCTCTGGTAGCAGGCTTTGCCATGGCAAAATGCTGATAAATAAACTCAGGCATTTACTTGTACTGCCCTATTTGTTTTAGCGCTTAAATGGCCGTGCCAGCATGACAAAACATGGTTACATGGTTTGCATATAATCAGCATCAGACGTAATAAACTTTATTCGATTATCTAGCTCGTTTAATACCTGGCTTATAGTGTCATGGCGAATTAATAAAGCTGATTGAAATGCGAGTGCGCCTAGTAGCTATCGGCAAGTTAGGTACCAACGGCCATTGGCTTGGTGTTTTGATTCAATCACGCCTAAAAAGTACGGGGTCATGTTCGTGAGTTCATAGCCTAAATGCAATTCGACTACGTCACTAGGTTCTTGAACTTACGCTTGCAATGCTTGGACTTACTTGGTTGCGTAAACTAAAGAAACGAAGGGAGTAAGTAAGGTTCTATCGTCTAAGTTAACAGCAATTAAAATCAGTAATACTGATAATAATTAGCCTGACTTCAAAGTTTACACTTAACACCCAAGAAACCCAAAATACAACCTGATAACAAAAAAACAAAGCTTTATTAGCATTGACTGTGTAGTTAAAGTATTGATAGTTTGTTTAAAGTGTCACTCAGATACTACTCAACTATATTTAACAAAAGGAAATGATTTATGAAATTAAAATTAAATAAAAAGAAAATTAAGTCCTTAAGTCGTGATTCTCATGCTTTACCAGCGGAGCTAACTAAGGAAGTAGGAGGTGGTGCTCGAGATGCCAAAGTGCTTACTTATGGTGATCATTTGCTATGTGATCCTGGTACCCGAGGATGTGCTTTCTCAGTACCAGAATATCGATGCATTTAACTTAAAGAGCTAAATGATTAAACATACCCAGATTAGCTTTATATTTAATTTGGGTATTAAAACCAGCGTATAACTTTTATTTTATCATCAACATTAGCTTTTTTTTCAAGTTTATTATGCGCCGCAGAAAAATTTGTCATTTGAACACCATTTGCAAGTGTCGCCGCTTTCTTATGCATTTCTCAGTAAGTCATCACTCAGTGCATTGAACACACTCTCACTTTGAATTCGAGTTAACCTAAAAGAAGTTCAAAGCGATCTTGAGTTTATATAGCTTTAAACAAGTATTTCATAAAATAGTTATGACTAAAGTCATAATTATTTTAGTTTTTTTGATTTTCAGTTTTTACAATGATTTTTAAGTTTTTGTAGTCACGTTCATGTCACAACTTTGACATTCAGATCCTCTTCAACAATCTTCTAGAACCTTTATTAACTTGGCTTAGCTTTAATATAACTGTCACTAGGCTTGTCAATTTGACGCATTCTTTGTGCGAAAGCGGAAGGCGAGGAGGAGTGATTTTTTCGGCACGTTGGTTTCTGGCTAGATGCTCTAGCAGTTGTTTGCCAGCACATCAAACACTGTATAAAATTACAAGTTATTTTGTGGTATTTGGTGCAGAGTTATGAGATTGAATTGCCCTACTGTGAAAGCAAAGCAATCATTACATCGAGAGAGAATCAATCAGCTGACATTGCTGATTTATATTGTACATGTACAAATACTAAAGAATGCGGGGCAACATTTGTAACTACAATTGCTTTCAAACATTTCTTAAACCCACCAAGAAAAGATACTGCTCAAATGGCCGCTTCGTTAATTAAGAATTTAACAAAAACTGAGCAGCTAAAATCTTGTCATGTGGATTCAAGTATTTGATTTTAGCTAAAAGCGAGAGAATTTTTTGTTTTTTATTATGCGTAACTTTTTCTCTTAAGTAATCCAAATCCTCCTTTATATAAACAAACTCTTCCTTGTAAGAATTCAGTTTAGTTATTTTCTCTTCACAGGAAAGTACTTTATGAGTATTTCCAGGATCAAAAATACTTTTAGCTACCTTAGCTAATATAAACAACTCTCTTAACGATTTGAAAACATCTATGTTCCTATTTAAATCATCAATTAACTCTAGTATTTGATACTTTTCTTCTTCAGCTCTATTTTTTGTATATTTAAAGTACTCAAAAACAACAAAAAAGAATACAACTGTAGTAAAGTAGCCACCGAGCCACCCTCCTGTAGCAGACATTCTACTGGAAAAGTCATCTCCATTAATAAAGGTTTTAGCGCCGCCCCAAAACCCAAATGAAATGACTGAAAAAATAAAAAAATAAGATACTACCTTTGATAAATTTAAGCTGCTAATTTTATGTTTAAATTTTTATAGAAACTCAAGTTAACTTCCTTAAACTTTTTAGTATTTTTCTTAAAATTCAGTTTTGTTCCTAAACGAATAAAGAATTCAAAGACAATCTGAAGAAGCAAAATAACTAAAATGAAACTAAGCAACTTAATTAAAATTTCATCTATGCTCATTAATGTTCCTTTATTAAGCCATTAGCCCCACATCCCACCAGTCGTCTTGGCCTATTGCTGAAGCTCTACCTTGTAGAACCAACTCAGCCAACTCAAGTTCGGTAATTCCCTTTGTTCTTGTTCTACAGAGGAAAAAGCCAACTCTATCACTTCTCTTGCGTGTGACCAATGCTCTGTTGTTGGTTGAGCAGGAATAAATTGTTCTAGGTCATTAAACTCAACTTTTTTGAACGAAGTTAATTTACCGTCTTGCATGTGGTAAGCCTGCGGCCAACTAGCACATGGCCTTTATGCTGCAGTTCTGCTAATTGCTCGTCGTTGAGTACGTCCCAATTCGCTTTTGCTGTTTGTTGTACCTAGTACCGCTCGGCATCGGCTTGTTTTTGGGCGAGCGAATGCGCAAAATGCTCGGTGTATTCTTTTTTAGGCTCTATGATTTTGGCTTGGTGGCCAAAAAAATAAACTGGCCTAAGTGTATCTGGTAAAAAGTTTGGTATATACCGTCTAGTCGCTTTTTACTCTATTTGCTTAAAGCAAGCGTTGTTTAATGCAAGAAGGTTAGCTCATTTAGAATCGAAGCTATTTTTCATATGTGTTACTATGCTTTTGTTAAATACCAACAATTAAGCACCATAGATAGCTAAAGATTTATGCAAGAAAACAATCAATTACACACACAAGAAAACGTTGAAGATATCCCTACTATCTATTGGCATGACTATGAAACTTGGGGGGCTAGCCCACAAAAAGACCGCCCGAGTCAATTTGCAGGTATTCGCACCGATTACAACTTAAATATTATCGGTGAGCCTTTAATAGAATACTGCAAACCTGCTCCTGATTATTTGCCTCATCCTGAAGCATGTTTGATCACTGGCATTACACCGCAACATGCACTTAAACATGGTCTGGTTGAAGCTGAATTTATGGCGAAGATCCATGCTGAGTTTAGCCGCCCTAATACCTGTGTGGCTGGCTACAACAGCATTCGCTTTGATGATGAAGTAACGCGTTACTCTCTGTATAGAAACTTTTATGACCCCTACGAGCGAGAATGGCAAAACGGTAATAGCCGCTGGGATATTATTGATTTAGTGCGTGCCTGTTACGCATTAAGACCTGAAGGTATCGAGTGGCCATTAAAAGAAGATGGTTCGCCAAGTTTTAAATTAGAAGAGCTAACCGTTGCCAATGGCATCGAACACGCAGCTGCGCACGACGCGCTGAGTGATGTAACTGCGACGATTGCGCTGGCTAAGTTAATCAAAGAAAAACAGCCAAAACTATTCAACTTCTTCTTTGGGTTAAGAAACAAGAAGGCGTTAGCTGATCTTGTTGATGTCTATAACATGCAACCACTGGTACATACCTCTTCGCGTATTCCTGCGACTCAAGGCTGTACAAGCTGGATCGCACCAATGAGCTTTCACCCAGTTAATAAAAATGCCGTGGTGTGCTTTAACTTAACAGAGGACCCTCAAGTACTGCTTGATTTAGACGTTGAGCAGTTGCGTGAGCGTCTTTATACAAAGCATGCTGATTTAGGCGAAGATGAATTACCGGTAGGTCTTAAGTTGGTGCATTTAAACAAGTGCCCTATTTTGGCGCCTGCTAAAACTCTGCTTCCTGAAAATGCAGCACGTTTAGGCATAGACAGAGAAAAGTGTCTTGAGAATTTAAAAGTGCTAAAAGCGCACCCTGAATTAAGAGACAAAGTAGCAGAAGTGTTTAACGATAAAGCGGACTTTAGCAGCACGACTAATCCTGATTACCAGCTTTATAACGGCTTTACGTCAAAAGCAGATAAAGCCAAGTTTGCGATGATCAGAGACGCAGCGCCTGAGTCACTGGGTTCATTCGATTTAGAGTTTGATGACGCCAAATTCACCGCTATGCTATTTAGATACAGAGCGCGTAACTGGCCGCACACGCTCACACCACACGAGTTAGATGTATGGCGTAAATATTGCCAGAATAAGTTGATGCATGGTGAAGATAATCCTTCTATCGGCGCAGAAGACTTTATGTTAACGCTAGAGAATTTATTGCATCAGCATGATGGTAATGAAAAGAAAATGAGCATATTAAAATCTTTGTACATGTACGCTCAAAGCCTCTAAGCGCTTACTCAATTTAAATCTTACACAAAAAAGCCCGTTTAAAACGGGCTTTCTCTTTTTGAGCATTAAGCAAAATAATAATTAATTTATGCCAATGTATTTGTGTACTTGCACCGATAAACGCCAGTTTTTCTTTAAACAAGTTTCGATGGCCAGTTTAGTTGCTTTGGCTTTTTGGCTGATTGGCTGTAAGTAAATCAGTTCTGGTCTCACACCTGTTTGCTCGAATAGCGCTTCAAGTTCATCAACGTGCTTTTGCATCGCGATTGGGTGTTTGATTTCATTTGCTCTTAGCATGGCTGACGTCAGTACATCATAGCCGCCGCGCATGTTGATTTTTGGCGATACAGTTACCCAGGTTGATTCAGGTGCTAATATTTCAAAGGTGCCACTGGTTTCTATTTGTGTGGTGTAACCGGCCTCATGTAGTTGCTCGCAAAGAGGCACTAAATCGTACATACAGGGTTCGCCACCTGTAATAACAACATGCTTAGCAAGATAGCCACGTTCTTTGAACAAATTGATAATGTCATCAATGCTGGCATTGGCCCACTTTTCAGAATCTGCTTTCTTTTCGACTGTTTCGCCTAAAGTTACAAGATAAGTGTCATTTGTTTCCCACGTTTGTTTAGTATCACACCAAGCACAACCCACTGGGCAGCCCTGCAAACGCAAAAATATCGATGGCACACCAGTAAAACTTGCTTCACCCTGGATGGTTTCAAAAATCTCATTAACTTTGTACAAAGCAGCTCCAATACAACATAGCAAACTCAAAAAATCGGCCGTGAAAATTGTTATTTTTTCAGCGGCCGTGTAGTATATCGCGCCCTGAAGCAAACCTCTATCAAATTCGAGGCAATAATCTTATGAGTGAAAAAGTCGTCGTAATCTATTCTGGTGGAATGGACTCTTACACAGTGTTAAACAAAGCAATTAAGTCTGGCTTTGACGTGTATGCGTTATCGTTCAACTATGGCCAACGCCATGTTAAAGAGCTAGAAGTCGCTGCGAGTGTCTGTGCTGATTTAAATGTACACCATAAGGTTGTTGATATTTCTGCAATCAATCAGCTTATTGGTGGCTCATCACTTACCGATGATATTGAAGTGCCAGAAGGCCATTACGAAGAAGAAAGTATGAAAAGTACGGTTGTGCCTAACCGTAATATGATCTTACTGTCTTTGGCTGTTGGCTATGCGGTATCACTAAAAGCTAACAAAGTATTTTATGGTGCACACTCGGGTGATCATGCAATTTACCCTGACTGTCGCCCAGAGTTCGTTGAAAAGATGAGTGACGTGTGTCGCATCGCTAACTACGAAGAAGTTGAAATTGTTTGTCCGTATTTAAATAATTCAAAGATTGAAATTTTAACCGATGGTCTAAAAATGGGCTTAGATTATAGCAACACATGGACTTGCTATAACGGTCGTGAAAAAGCCTGTGGTAAATGTGGTGCATGCCAAGAGCGCTTAGAAGCATTTTCATTAAATAACGCAAGCGACCCTCTTCCTTACGAAGCTTAATTATCAATTTTGTGCAATTGCAATCACCTACTGCAGTTGCACAATCCGTTAACCTCATTCTAGTTATCACCTTCCCTTCTTTGACTTTTGTCACTAACTTAAATCAATAAGACTGCTATTCTAAAATTAGAATTGTTAGTAGGAGTCAGTTATGTCAGGAACAACCATGGTCGTGATGATCGTTTTCATTTGTGTCGGATTAGGGATGGTTGGAGAGTGGGTAAAACGCTATCTCGCATTCAAAGAAAAAACACTTAAACATACCGCGGGCACAGATGAAATGAAAAATGAAATCGCATCTTTGAAAAGCCGCATTGAAACACTAGAAAAAATTGTGACTGATGAAGGTTATCAACTCGACAAAAAGATCAGTAATTTGTGATTTTGTAAGTGATACCTATCTGCTTGACTAAGTGCTTTATTTTGAGGGAAGAGAAATTTGTCGATAGCGACGCAAAAGTTTTGCTATTTAGTTATTCTAAATAAGAAACTTTTAACGAAGTTAACGTCAGTTTCCCTCCCTCAACATAATAATGTGTTACTGCGGCTTGGTATTAGTAGTTTAACTCCATCACAAACTCACTCGGAGACTGCTCAGGAATAAGTAGCACTAACTGCTTTTTGGCACGTGTTAATGCGACATAGAACAGTCTTCTCTCTTCTGCATCTTTGAATCGCTCTACTTGAGGCAGTAAAGCCTCAACTAAAGGTGCTGATTTTACTCTTGAAGGCAATGACTTCTTGTCTAAGCCAATTAAAACCGCGTAATCGGCCTCTTTTCCTTTTGCAGCATGGAATGTCATCTGTTTTATAGAAAGTTGCTGATAGTGGCTCTCAATTGCTTGTAGAGTTGATTTATCTAGTAGCGCAGCATGACTTCTCGCTAAGATTAATACACTGGCATTGGTCGGTGCTTGATTTGCAATGTACCCGAATGCTTCTGACACCCCTTGCATTTGATAAGTGTAATTGACTTCTTTAATAGCAGGCAATGGGCTTGATGAGAAAGCTTGTATTGATTTGGTAATTTGATGTGGATTAGCACAGACAAACTCAGTAGATAAATCAAGTAAAGCCTGAGAATAACGAAATGTTTTGTCGAGTTGGGTAGTCGTTGCATGGCCAAAGTGTTTTGCAAACTCTGTGGTAAAACGAATATCGCCGCCATTAAAGCGGTAAATTGATTGCCAATCATCTCCCACTGCAAATAATTGGCTACCCGACTTATTAGCCAATAAGTCTTTCACCAATTCAGCACGAATTGGTGAAATATCTTGGAACTCATCAACTAAAATAAACTTCCATTGCGGAGTATATTGACCACCTAGCGTATATTGTCTGGCACGAATGATCATGTCATCAAAATCGATGCTATTTTCATTTGATAAATAGAGATTATATTCGGCTAGAAAATGTCTCAGTAGGGTTAAATCATCTGAAAACGTCGTCTCTAGCTCTGATATTTTGTCAAGTGCATGTGCTTGTTTGTAGAAACTTATCAGCGTGAAAATGGTTTGTACAAACTTATTTTTTAATGGCGAGTTTAAAAATGTACTTACTTCACCATCAAATTTGTAGGCAAAGTTGTTTCGCAAAAATGCAACTAACAGCTGCTTAAATGAATTGTCAGGGTATAGCGCTTGTAAAGTATCGAGTATAAACGCAGTTTTAGCCTGTAGATTAGTAGATAATTCAGACACCTTAGGCACACTACCTTCAACATCAGCTATGATTTGCTTGCCCAAACTGTGAAAAGTCATTACTTGATCTTTTTCTTCAAGTCTCGCTTGCAATTCTTCACTGGCATCGCTGCCATAAGCTAATACCAATAGGTCTGCTGCTTCGGCTTGCTTGGTGTGAAGTAAGTATTTAAATTTCGCTGTAATGACACTGGTTTTTCCTGTACCCGCGCCTGCTAACAACAACTGTCTATCATCTTGAATGATGCAGGCACGCTGCTGCGCTTCAGTCAGCGGATGTTGCTCAAGCCTATCAAAAAAGGAGCTATGCTCCTGCATTTTGTAATTAATAAAGCTGTTTTTAAACTCTGAAATATCTGTTTCAGTCCAACTAACTAATTCTTTTAAAGATGCCAGTGCTTTTTGTATATCCCACGTTAATTGGCACTTTAGATCTCGAGCAAGCCAGTTTACAGCCAAGGCATTCACTTTATCTTTTATTGCTAACCATTTTCGATGTGACAAAAATGACTGCTTTAACAGTGCTTCAATTTTAGAAATTGTATTAACCAAATCCGCTTTATTTGCATTACACCAATAGTTGTCTAGTTGGCCTTGGCAATCACTGTGAGCTGCAAAACGGTGCTTGTAAGAAGTATCATCAGCATTGAGCTGTATCTCAATCACATGGCTAAAAGGGGTTTTATGTAATTTAGGCGCACACTGTAAAACCTGCCATGAATAAGCAAGCGTATCGTTATGTAATTGTAAAATGAGATGGCTTTCATTTAACTCAATCGCCTTGAGGTTATTTCTAAGTGATACAGCAGTATTTTGGAAGATCAAGATAACAGTTTAATGAGCAATTTGGTGTCTTATGTTAATCAAGGCTATTGAATAGTCAAAGTATTTTTATCGATTTCGACATTAGTAAATTTCAGGCACAAAAAAACCAGCTCTAAGCTGGTTTTTAAAATTGGTGCGGATGGGGGGACTTGAACCCCCACGGCCGAAGCCACCACCCCCTCAAGATGGCGTGTCTACCAATTCCACCACATCCGCAAATTCTTTAGTTAGGAACGTCAGAGTTATTATTGTTCGAAGCTGGTACGTCTGTATCAGTAGGAGCTGCTTCTGTAGCAACAGGTGCTGAAAGGTTTTCCCACTCATCAGTCTTTTTAATTTGACCAGCTGTTAAGTTACCTAAAATGATGCTCAGTACAAAGAAAACAGTCGCTAGGATTGTTGTTGTCTTCGTCATGAAGTTTCCTGCACCTGAAGAGCCGAAAACTGTCGCAGAAGCACCTGCACCGAATGAAGAGCCCATGTCTGCGCCTTTACCTTGTTGGATTAAGATCATACCAACTAAAGCTAAAGAAATAATTAGGTAAACAACCAATAATATCTCGTACATTTTATACGTTCCCTAATGCACTTTTGTAAATACTTAAAAAAGCATCCGCCTTAAGACTTGCGCCACCAATTAGGCCACCATCTATATCTGGCTGTGCAAATAACAAATCACTGTTAGAATCATTAACGCTTCCACCGTATAGGATACGAAGCTCATTTGCGATATGACCATCATACTCGGCAATCATATCTCGAATAAATTTATGCACTGCTTGTGCTTGTTCAGGTGATGCTGTCTTACCAGTACCAATTGCCCAAACGGGCTCGTATGCTATCACAGAGTTTGACAGTGATGCTATACCTGAATGCTCAATTACAGCTTTAATTTGCTCAGCAACAACTTGTTCTGTTTGTCCAGACTCTCTTTGAGATTCTGTTTCACCTACACATAAAACCGGTGTTAAGGCATTTTCTTGTGCTTTGCTAAATTTTTTTGCTACAACTTCGTTTGACTCACCAAAAAGGCTACGTCTTTCAGAGTGTCCTACAAGAGAAAACTCTGCACCAAGTTGCTTTGCTAGTTCTGCGCTAGTTTCGCCTGTAAATGCACCTGAGTTGTTTTCAGATACAGTTTGCGTGCCAGTTACAAAACCTTTTTCAATTGCCGAGCTTAAAAGCATTGCTGGAGGAAAAACAATAAGAGATGCTTTTTCTTCTATTTGGCTTAGTACCTTTGAAGAAATTTCTTCAACAAGTTCTACTGAACCATTCATTTTCCAATTACCAGCGACAATTGGCTTACGTTGCGACATACGATACTCCGCATCAAAAGCGGGTGAGATACTAACTCGCCTCACCCAAAGTTACAAGAAATAAAATTGAAATTTTGTTTAATTGCTCACAGTTTCAACAACTTCGGCAATTTTTTGAGCGAAGTCTAGTACTTGCTTCTCTTGCTCCGCCTCTACCATGACGCGTACAACAGGCTCTGTACCAGATTTGCGAAGAAGAACTCGACCTTTGCCAGCAAGGTCAGCTTCTACTTCTTTTACTGCAGCTTTTACTTCGTCGGCTTGTGTTGGATCAGTACCAGCTTGATACTTTACATTGATCATTTTCATTGGGTACTTCTGGAAACCCGCACCTAAGTCTTTCAATGTCTTATTTTGCGAGACCATGGCCGTCAATACCTGCAAACTTGAGACAATACCGTCACCAGTCGAAATAAGGTCGAGATTCAGTACGTGACCTGAACTTTCACCACCAATTTTCCAGCCTTTTTCTTTCAGAAGCTCAATAACGTAACGATCACCAACTTTACTTCGTGCAAAATCAATACCTTTGGCTTTCAATGCGTTTTCAAGGCCCATATTTGACATCACAGTACCAACAACACCACCGCCTAAATTATTCTCTTGGTGTGCCTGACAAGCGATGATATACACGATGTCATCGCCATCAAATACTCGGCCATTGTGATCAACCATCATTACACGGTCACCATCACCATCGTATGCAATACCGACATCCGCTTTATGCTCTAACACTTTTTGCTTTAAACTATCAACATGCGTTGCACCGCACTCTAGATTGATGTTTGTGCCGTTTGGCTCACAGGCATGACAAATGACTTCTGCGCCTAATTCACGCATTACGTCAGGTGCAATGTGGTAAGTTGCACCGTTTGCGCAATCTAAAACAATTTTTAAACCTTCAAGAGACAATTCATTTGGGAATAAGCCCTTACAAAATTCAATATAACGGCCATCTGCGTTGTCCAGGCGACGTGCTTTGCCCAGCTTCTCAGAAGGCACACACGTCATTTCTTCATCCAGCATAGCCTCAATTTCAAGCTCGACTTCATCGCCAAGCTTTAAACCTTTACCATTGAAAAACTTAATTCCATTGTCATGGTATGGATTGTGAGATGCACTGATCACAATACCGGCTTCGGCACGAAATGTTTGTGTTAAATACGCAACAGCTGGCGTCGGCATTGGGCCAAGTAATAC
Source organism: Pseudoalteromonas sp. MTN2-4 (assembly GCF_042848605.1). Classification (NCBI taxonomy): domain Bacteria; kingdom Pseudomonadati; phylum Pseudomonadota; class Gammaproteobacteria; order Alteromonadales; family Pseudoalteromonadaceae; genus Pseudoalteromonas; species Pseudoalteromonas sp. MTN2-4. The sequence goes on along the minus strand of NZ_BTGK01000004.1, from coordinate 332,112 downwards.
AACATCAATACCCGCAGCAATTAGCCCTGCTTCTAGTGATGTTTCAAGAAGATAACCAGAAATACGGGTGTCTTTACCGATAATTACTTTTTTAGTGCCAGATTTAGATAAAACCTTACCAGCTGCCCAGCCTAATTTAAGTGCGAACTCAGGCGTAATTGGAAATTCGCCGACTAGACCTCGAACACCGTCAGTGCCGAAATACTTTCTTGTTGTCATAAGGGTGTTACTCCATTTCTTGCTGCCTGCCATACACCAATGACATCAGCCGTTTCTTTCACATCATGAACGCGAATTATATGCGCGCCTTTTTGAGCACATAACAATGCACCAGCTAAACTGGCGGCAACACGTTCACTTGTTTCTCTATTCAAAAGTTGTCCAAACATAGATTTTCGAGATAGCCCTGCCAATAGTGGCAAACCTAGTGTCGAAAATTCATTGAATTTTTCTAAAATTTCAAAGTTATGATTCAGTGTCTTGCCGAAACCAAAGCCGGGGTCAAGTATAATCCTGTTTTGATTAATGCCAGCTTTACTGCACGTTAAAACTCGCTCTTCAAAAAACTGATTTATCTCTGAAATAAGGTTTTCATAAGTTGGGTTTGTTTGCATCGTGCGAGGTTGACCTTGCATATGCATTAAACAGACAGGTACATCGGAATGTTTTGCTGCAACTTCTAATGCACCAGGCTCTTGAAGCGCTCTTACATCATTAATAATGTCTGCACCGGCTTCAATGGCCGCTTCCATGACAGCAGCTTTACTGGTGTCAATTGAAATCACACAATCAGAGGCTTCTCGAATACGCTTGATTACCGGTATAACACGTTGAAGCTCTTCTTGAAGGGCAACGTCTGGTGCACCGGGTCGAGTCGATTCACCACCAATATCTAGAATTTCTGCCCCTTCCTCAATTAAACGCATAGCTTGTTTAAACGCATCCTCAACAGAATTGTAATTGCCACCATCTGAAAATGAATCAGGTGTAACATTAACAATACCCATGATAATCGGTTTGGTTAAATCAAGCGTTCTGTTTCTTGGAAGAGATAATTGGATCATGTGATTTAGAAGCGTCCTTTAACGTATTTATTTCACCTAATTCTCAAAAGAAGTTTCGAAATAAAAGGTAAAAATTACTAAACGCAATTCTATATGTTAAGTGAAGAAATTAAAATAAAAAGCCCCGATAAATCGGGGCTCTTATTGAGATTAATTACTCTTTGCTATCATCAAGCTCATTTGTTGGTCTCGATGCTGGCTCTGGCTCGTTTGATTCAGGCTCAGGCTTAGAGTCAACCTTCGCTTTCGGCTCCGGTTTCTGATCATGCGCATCACGAGGAGGACGAACCTCTTTACGTTCCATCAAGTCGTCAATTTGACCCGCATCGATGGTTTCATATTTCATTAACGCATCTTTCATGCTGTGCAGGATATCCATATTGTCTTTTAGGATTTGTTCTGCACGGTCGTAGTTACGAGTAACAAAGTCTTTGATTTCAGCATCAATCAGCTTAGCTGTTTCATCAGACATACCTGACATGCGATGAGAACCGCCACCCATGTACATTTCGCCTTGCTCTTCTAAGTACATTTGCGGACCAAGTTTAGAGCTCAGACCCCATTGAGTAACCATTTTCTTAGCGATATCAGTTGCACGCTCGATATCGTTACTCGCACCAGTCGTTACTTTGTCATCACCATAAATCAATGCTTCTGCAATTCGACCGCCATATAGGCTTGAAAGCATAGATTCTAAATGTTCTTTAGAATGACTTACTCGGTCTTGCTCAGGTAAGTACATTGTCACACCCAGTGCGCGGCCACGAGGAATGATTGATACTTTGTAAACTGGGTCATGCTCTGGCACTAGACGACCAACAATTGCGTGACCTGCTTCGTGATAAGCAGTCATTTCTTTCTCGTGCTCGCTCATCACCATAGACTTACGCTCAGCACCCATCATGATCTTATCTTTTGCAGCATCAAATTCAGCCATGCTCACTTTTCGCTTGTTACCACGAGCAGCAAATAATGCGGCTTCGTTAACAAGGTTTGCGAGGTCTGCACCTGAGAAACCAGGTGTACCACGTGCAATCACTGATGCTTGTACATTCTCATCAAGAGGTACTTTGCGCATGTGAACATTAAGGATTTGCTCACGACCTCTGATGTCTGGTAAACCAACCACAACTTGACGGTCAAAACGACCAGGACGAAGTAGTGCAGGGTCAAGTACGTCTGGGCGGTTAGTCGCAGCAATAACAATAATACCTTCATTACCTTCAAAACCATCCATCTCTACTAGCATCTGGTTAAGTGTTTGTTCACGCTCATCGTGACCACCGCCCATGCCAGCACCACGCTTACGACCAACTGCATCGATCTCATCGATGAAGATGATACAAGGCGCGGCTTTTTTAGCTTGTTCGAACATATCACGAACACGTGATGCACCAACACCGACGAACATTTCTACAAAGTCAGAACCTGAAATTGTGAAGAAAGGTACTTTTGCTTCACCAGCAACGGCTTTTGCAAGTAGTGTTTTACCTGTACCAGGAGGGCCAACCATCAATACGCCCTTAGGAATGCTACCACCTAATTTTTGGAATTTAGAAGGATCACGCAAGAAGTCTACAAGCTCTGTAACATCTTCTTTTGCTTCGTCACAGCCAGCAACATCAGCAAATGTCGTCTTAACTTGATCTTCACCCATTAGACGCGCTTTACTCTTACCAAATGACATAGCACCTTTGCCGCCACCGCCTTGCATCTGACGCATGAAGAAAATCCATACACCAATAAGCAGTAACATTGGGAACCATGAGATAAAGATATTTGCTAGGAATGACTGCTCTTCAGGTGCAACACCTTTAACGTTCACATCATTTTTAAGCAAGTCATTAATTAAATCCTCATCATACATAGGCATGATCGTCTGGAAGCGTTCACCGTTTCCTTTAACACCTGAGATAGTGCCTGTACTTCTGTCGATATTGACATCACGTACTGCACCACTACGCACTTCTTTAACAAACTGCGTGTAACTCGTTTGACGATCGATTTGATCGTTTCCATTGAAGCTCTGGAACACTGTCATCAGCACTACTGCGATAACCAACCAGAGTATTAAGTTCTTTGCCATGTCGCTCAAGGAGTTAACCTCTTGTATCTAAAAATTATTTAAATTCAACTATAATGCACTTCAACTGTACTACAGTTTGTAGCCTGTCGCCACTATATATACTTCCCTAGATCGTGGACGCGATGCTTTAGGTTTACGAATTTTGACTACTTTAAAACAATTACGTACTTCTTGTACAAATTGATCAAAACCTTCACCTTGGAACACTTTTACTGCAAATGCACCATTTGGTTTTAATACCTGATGGCACATATCTAACGCTAGCTCAACTAAATACATACTGCCAGCTTGGTCAGTGCTCATGTTGCCACTCATATTCGGTGCCATATCAGAAAAGACAACATCAACATTTTTACCGTTAATACGTTCTAATAATGCATCGAGTACAGATTCTTCTCTAAAGTCACCTTGTAAAAAGTCTACGCCTGCCAGTGAGTCCATTGGTAAGATATCACATGCTATGACCTGGCCTTTATCACTCACTTCTTCAGCTAAATATTGCGACCAACTTCCTGGCGCAGCTCCCAGATCCACTACAGTCATACCAGGTCTGAGCAATTTATCTTTTTGCTGTATTTCTTCTAATTTGAAAATCGCACGTGAACGGAAACCACGTTTTTGTGCTTCATGAACATAAGGGTCATCAACATGTTCTTTTAACCAGCGTTTTGAGCTCGCTGAGTGCTTTTTATTTGCCATATTAACTGCAACTCATTAGTAATATTCTGTAGATGGCGGTAGAATAGCGATAATTCAAGCCTAAGATTAGTAAATATTACCAATATGACATTATCAAATAAACAGAAACAGTACCTAAAAGGTCTAGCTCACCCACTAAAACCAGTTGTTTTGCTTGGTGCAAATGGGCTAACTGAAGGCGTAATGTTAGAAATTGATCATTCTTTGGACATTCACGAATTAATCAAAGTGAAAGTACCTACGAATGACAGAGAGACAAAACAACTCATTTTTGACGCAATTGTAAGAGAAACAAAAGCGCATAAAGTACAAGTGATTGGTCACGTTATCGTGTTATATCGCCAAAGCGAAGAGAAAAAAATTCAACTTCCTCGCTAAGCTTCCTCGTCAACAGCATTTGCTGTTGACGTCTCCTTCCACTCAATCGCCTGCTTAATAAACTCAACTGTTAATTCATTTATCAAACCACTCTCAGCGTTAAGTAACATACTATAGCCTATGTTCATTGACGGGATGACCACAATGTCAGTCCGATAACCCTGTACCCAGCCACTATGATAGAACATTAAAGTACCTTCAAAGTCATAGATGCGCCAACCTAGACCATAATGCGCTTCTTTAACGTGCTTGCGCCAAATTCTTCTTTTAAGCTCTCTTTTTGTTTGCACGTAAGGTCTAGATTGCACAGTCAATGCATCTAATGAAAGTACTTCCGGAAAATGCCCAAGTTGCGCTTTTAGCCAAAAGACCATATCAGCAGCGCTCGCATTTACACCGGCTGCAGGCAGTACCTTGTAATAGTTGCTCTTTAATCTAGCTGTATGCCAACGTTTTCTACCTAACACGTGAGGCGCTGCAAAATTTTTGTCTTTGGTTAAATTTTCTAAACCAACACCACCATCTCGCATACCCAAAGGCGCAAATAAAAACTCTTCAACCCAGGTTTTGTAATCTAACCCTGTTTTTGTTTGTATTACCCTATCAATAAGACTGAACATAACATTTTGATAGCCGTAACAGATACTGGGTTTACATATTGGTTGAATATCAAAAAGCTTATCTGTGATATCTAAATAACTCATTCTAGATTCAACTAGATTATCGTAGGCATTAGGCACTATGCCGCTAGAATGACTCAATAAATTGTAAACTTTTAAATCTTCAAACTTTGACTCGCGCGCTTGTGGTAGGTAATGACTGATTTCACGGTCTAGGTCGATTTTCCCTTCTGTTGCTAATTTAGCGGTCAGAGATCCTGCAAAGGTTTTGGATACTGACGCCAAACGAAATCGTGTATGCGCATCAACTTTTCTGCCTTTTTTGACTTTTGTTCGACCAAATCCTTTTTGAAAATAACTATCATCACCTTGAACGATACTTAATGCCGCACCAGGAATGGATTTTTCTTTTAGTTTTGTTTCGACTTGCTTAGAATAGCGATTTACAAATTGCTGCCACTGTTGCTGCTCGGCGTTGTTGTTTTTATTTAATGCCAAACATTCAACGGTGAAGAGCCCCATAACTGCGTAAATCAGGGTCTTCATAAAAATTGCTCCTGTTTTCATAACGGCATTCTAACATTTTGTCGTTTGTTGTCTTGTGTTTGGGCATAAATTATTAATCTGAGGAATTTTAATGCGTAAGTTATCGATACTTGGAGTTGGTTTATTACTTAGTTCTGCATGTAGTTTTACCCCTCAGTTGGCGCCAGAACTTACTTTACCTAAAAAGCCTTTATTAAAAAAAGAAGTTGTTTTCCTAACCTACAACGCTAAGCAAAACCCTGTAAAAATAAAATCTGTGCAGCTTCCAGCACACCCTATTTACAAAAACAACCGTGTTTGGGTTGATCCGAAGTCTCTTCAATTAACGCAGTTACAATACCAACTTGTAGTAAAGCAGCTATCTGAGCTCGGATTAGTAGTAGCCGATAGTAAAGATGCCGATTACATTTTAAACGTGCAGCAACTTTCAGTAGAAAGAACCAATGACATAGACTTACAGCTCGAAACAAATAAAAAGATTATGTCTCACACTGCGCCAGTTATAGAAAGTAATCAATCAAAACAATGCAGCAACTATGAAGTCAAAGTAAGCTTTCGCTTAAATCACAAGCAAAGTGCTGATGTAGTTTGGATTGCACAAGCGAGTATATCCAGCCATGCATTTATTAATAAGCCCGTAATATACAAGTTTACTCAGCAACAGGTAGTTAAAAATGAACAGGCCGTTGTAGATTTCATCAATCTGCATAATACAGAAACTGCACGTAAACAGCGATTTGAGCAAAAAGTATCTATACCTAAATATCAAGTCGCTTATCAAACCTCACCTTTAATTAAAGTGTCTGGTTTGTGCACTAATCAAGAAGTTTCTGCAGTGACAAATGACATCGAAGCTCACCTCATTGCCGAGTTAATGGGCAAGCTAAAGGTGCGCTAAACATTTTTTTACAGTATTCAAGCGGTTTTATTGCTTATAATTCTTATAATTAAGCCACAATAAAATTGCCTGAATACTTTCACTGTAAATGTATAGAACATTTTTAAGTGATTGGTTTTAGTGAGGGAAACATGGAAAACTACGCCACTATTTTACTTGTTGAAGATGATGAATCTTTGGCTCAATGGGTTGCTGAATACCTAGATAATCAAGGCTATACAACACATATTTGCCACAGAGGCGATAAAGCTGTTGCTATGGTAAAAGACGTCTCTCCAGATATTGTATTGCTTGATATTATGCTGCCTGGGCAAGATGGCATAAGCGTTTGTCGAGATCTGCGTCAATTCTATAACAAACCTATCGTAATGATGACTGCCAAAGATGAAGAGATGGATGAAGTCATTGGGTTAGAAGTAGGTGCAAGCGATTATGTTATCAAACCTGTTAGACCTCGTGCGCTGCTTGCAAGGATCAAATCTCTACTCAGAGCTGCAGAACAATCATCTTCCACAACCGAGGTCGATGATGACAACATTCAAGTGGGTGCATTACACATAGATACACTCGCACGAAAAGTAACGATTGACGGAACTGAAGTTGCAATTTCTAGCGCTGAGTACTTATTGCTGCACTTTTTAGCAAGTAATGCGGGGGAAGTCGTTTCTCGAGATGCAGTATTTAAAGCCACTAAAGGCCGAGAATATGATGGCTTAGACAGAAGTGTCGATGTTCTTATCTCTGCACTTAGGAAGAAGTTTAATGACGACCCTCAGCATCCAGAAAAATTCAAAACTGTTTGGGGAAAAGGCTACTTGATGGTCCCTACGGCTTGGTAAGCCTGCCACATTCATTATAACCAACATGCTTAATCATGTTGGTTTTTTCTATCTATAATTTGGTGTTGCCAATTTGAAAAAACTTTACCTTTATTTACTCGCTAGTGCGCTATTGTCTATTGTGGTTCTTGGATGGTTAATCGATACGTTTAATCAACAAGCTTTCTCACCAGATGATAACTTCATGTGGCAACGTAATATCACGGGTGGGTTTATCAAACAGTTAGAAAGACAACCTGCTAAGCTACGAGCTTCATTTGCCAACACCATCAGTCAAGAGTTTTCACTAGATGTAAGTTATAAAGATGGGCAAAGTCTTGCTCTGCCCTCTGAGTTAAAAGACGAAATGTTTACCCCACAAGGTTTATTGCTTGAAGACGAGATAGGCTTTTACCTACTTAAGTCATCTAAAAGTCTTATGCCAGATTATGTCGAGTTGCGTCTAACCAAACCAGAACAAGAGCAAAACAGTGATGTATTACTGACCTTGTTATTTTATTCTGGCGTTTGTACTTTTATGTGGTTCATATTGTCACCGCTTGCAAAAAGGTTAAACGTATTAACGAGTAAAGCGAAACAGTTTGCTGCCGGTGATTTTTCGGCTCGTATTGAGCCAAACCATTTTACTTATATTAAAGACGTAGAGCTTACATTTAATGGCATGGCGAGCAAAATTGAAAAGCTGATGGCAGAAAACAAACTTATGGCTTCAAGTTTATCTCATGACATTAGAACACCTGTTGCCTGTATGCGTTTCGCTTTAGATGCAGCCATAGACGAGCCTGACAATAAAAAGGTGAATGAAATTCTGCTTAGAATGGAAAAAGATTTAGATCAAATGGAAGATATGCTGAAGTCATATTTATCCTTTGCAACCTTAGAGCAAAAGTCTCATTTATTAAATTTCGAAACGACACAAGCCTCTCATTATTTACATGATGTAAGCTTGCAAATACAGCCTAAATTACAAAAAGCTGAATTGTCGTTACTTACAGAACTAAATGCCAAATTCGAAATAACCGCAGACTTGCATTGGTTAGCACGTGCCATTACTAACTTACTCAGTAATGCTTGTGATTTTGCAGCCAAGCACATTCAAATTTCTAGTTACTATGACTCACAATACATATATATAGAAATAGAAGATGATGGCCCAGGTATAGCACCAGAGAACTGGCACAAAGTATTTAGTCCTTTCTTTCAAGAAGAAAATCACCGAAATCGTGCAGGGAAAAGCTATGGACTTGGACTTGCGATTGTCAGTAAAGTGGTAGATTGGCACCATGGGAAAGTCTCTGTTTCTCAGTCTGGGAGCTTAGGCGGTGCTAAATTTACAATACAACTGCCAAAAAGATCTAACTGATCATCATTTATGGTGTATTGATTTCAGACAAGGTCTTTTTATTTTTCATCATTTGCAGTAGATTGTCAGCCATCCCTTAGAATATAAAAGAATAACAACATATGAGTAGTATTAGAGGCGAGTTCAGTTCTCGCTTTGGCTTTATTATGGCTGCAGCAGGATCGGCTGTTGGACTTGGTAACATTTGGGGCTTTCCAACTCAAACTGCCTCTAACGGTGGCGCTGCATTCGTCCTAGTTTATCTAATTTTGGCTTTTTGTTTAGCTTACCCGGCATTAATGGCCGAGCTAGTCATTGGTCGTCATGGCCAAGCGAACGCCGTGTCATCTTTACAAAAATTAGCTAACTCACCATTACAGAAAAAATTCGCGTTCATCGTCGGTTTTGGCGGTATTATTTGTGCGGGTTTGATCCTTAGCTTCTACGCCATTGTTGCAGGTTGGATGTTCAGTGCTACCGCAGAGCCAATTGCTGCAGTGACAGGCCTAGAAAGTACATCAACTTGGCTTAACACTCAGTCATTTCCACGCGACCTTATATTTACTAGCTTATTCATTATCTTAACCATTGCCATCATCAGTAAAGGCGTTGAAAACGGCATTGAAAAGTGGTCAAAGCGCCTAATGCCAGCTCTACTGAGTATTTTAGGACTACTTATCATCTATGTAATGACTCAAGAAGGCGCAATGGAAGGCTTAAAGGCTTATTTAGTGCCAGATTTTAACTCTTTGTTAGATCCGCAACTTTTGGTTAGCGCACTTGGACAAGCGTTTTTCTCACTGTCTTTAGGTACAAGTGTGATGATTATTTATGGCTCTTATATAAGCAAAAAAGAAAACTTAGTTTCATTGGGTGCGTACGTCACACTTATCGATGTACTGATTGCATTCGTAGCAGGCCTTTTGATTATTCCTGCTATGTATGTTGCACAGGCGCAAGGCGTGGCTATTTTCTCAGAATCTGGCGCCCTACTATCTGAAGATACATTAGTATTCCAAGTATTGCCTGCTCTGTTCTCAAGCATGGGTGATATTGGCTACTTTATCGGCTTTGCTTTCTTTGCACTGATGAGTATTGCAGCCCTTACGTCTTCTATTTCAATGCTTGAAGCGCCCGTTTCTTATGCTGTTGAAAAATTTGCTTTAGGCCGAGTCCAAGCAACTTGGATAATTGGCGGGATCATTTCTCTTGTCAGTTTCACTATTATTTTTAATTTCTCTGCATTGTTTGGTTTTGTAGTAAGTCTGACAACACAATTCTCTCAGCCATTAATTGGTATGCTTTGTTGTATCTTTGTTGGCTGGATCTGGCACAGAAATAAACTGCTCGCCGAGATTAAGAATGGTCATGAAGAAGCTGAAAGTACACTATTTTGGAAAGTGTGGCCTTGGTACATCAAGTTTGTATGTCCATTAGCAATTGCTATGGTGTTTATACATTCGTTCTAATCAGAGCTCACGACCTATAAAAAAAGCGAGTATCCAACTCGCTTTTTTATTGTGCTAATTCCATATCAGTATGTGGAATGCCATCTTCAAGATAACTGTCAGATATCGCTTTAAACCCCAACTTTCCATAAAAAAGGGTTAGATGTGTTTGCGCACTCAATTGTACTTTGCAGTCAGGCCACAGGCTCTTACATACATTTAATGACTCATTCATTAATTTTGATGCTAGCCCCTTTCCTCTATTAGGCTCAGTAATAATGACTCTACCAATCGCAGTAACTTGCGATGCTTTTAGATAACAACGTGAATAAGCGACAACCTCTCCATCACCATTTAAACAATAAATGTGTCGAGCCTCTTCTAGAATGTCAACGTCATCTAATTCAGGGTAAGCACACTCTTGCTCAACAACAAAAATATCTACCCTTGCTTTAGCTAATTTGAAGAATGTTAAAGTATCTAATTCAGAGAATTTTTTTACATACCATTTCATGTTTTTCACCGATAAAAAAGCCTAGCTATGCTAGCTAGGCTTTTAATAAATTAAAACGTACGAATTTAGTTAAATAGTCTTTCTAATTGATCACACAGTTGAGACACATTTACATGGTCATGTTCGATAGTTAAATCAACATATCCATCACCTCTAAATGCACGATCAAGTTCGATTAACACATGAGTTTTGTGAGCTTCAGGCACAAATGATAACTCTATCTCTTGAATGCCAAATAACGAACGCATATTCGGCCTATATTCTAACTCTTGATAGCAACCAGACGTTGATTGAAAACTAGAGGCTCTTAGATACCCTTTCTCAACATCCGCTTTTACTAAGCTAAATCCGAGCTTATCCATAGCCTGCATACAGGCTTTGACAGCTTCATTCGGGTAAATGTGCAACGTATCTTTGTCATTAGGATCAATGGCCAAATCAATATCAAGACCAGTTTCAACCCAAACAAACGAATGATTATAACCAGCGTTTAGCTCAGTAATCGGGGTTTCTGAATGCAATCTAGCTTCAAATGGGATGACTTTCTTTTCACCTGGTGCGATTACAAATTGTTCTGAGATACGCCATTTGTCTAGAACGTGATTGGTAAAATATTCACCATCATCTGACTCAACTTTGACTCGCGTCATCAGTGCTAATTCTAGGCCGGAAACCTGTTGCTCAACATCTCCGCCTTCAACAATAATTTGTGCTTGAAACTTTTGACCTGGATATAAATGTTCAGTTTCTAAAATAGTATCGACCTTCGCAGCCCCGATACCCACAGATGCAAGGATTTTTTTAAACATCGCCTCTCCTGTAGAGATTATTCCTTCTAACTGCATCTTAACCACATTTATTAAATCTTGTCAGCGAAAATTTGTGTTTTTAATGCAAATATCTTTCACTGATAACAAGTTAGTCAAATTTTACGCACTATTAGCCTAAAGTTTTGATTTATAAATCAGTTAGTTTTGCTAATATGCTAAATCAATTTCGCTTAATTATATTGAATATGGAACTGTTGTTTTTTGCTGTCGCATTTGCATGCGGATTTTCTATTTACCAACTCAAGCTACCGCCACTCATTGGATTTTTAATGGCCGGCTTTATCCTAAACCTGATGGGTCACCAGACAACTGACTTACTCACACAGTTAGCTGATCTGGGTGTTACAATACTACTATTTAGTATTGGCCTAAAACTCAAAGTTGGTAATTTAGTTAAGCCTCAAGTGTGGGGTCCAGCAACACTTCACATTGTTTTAAGCACTGCATTTTTTGCCAGCCTATTATTATTATTAGGTGCAGCCTCACTGCCCCTCTTTAGCTCATTAGATACCTCAAGTGCTTTGCTTGTGGGTTTTGCTTTTAGTTTCTCTAGTACCGTATTTGCAGTAAAGGTATTAGAAGAGCGCGGTGAAATGTCTGCCCTACATGGCAAAATAGCCATTGGCATCTTGGTTATGCAGGATATCTTCGCGGTTATCTTTTTAGCTGTCAGCACAGGTAAAATGCCAAATATCTGGGCGCTTGGACTTTTAGTCGCACTGCCTTTATTTAGACCTATCATGTTCTGGGTACTTAATCGCTCTAAGCATGGTGAACTTTTACCTCTCTTCGGTTTTTTCTTCGCCTTGGTAATTGGCTACCATGCTTTCGAGTTTGCAGGGTTAAAAGGTGATTTGGGTGCACTTATTATAGGTATGATGTTTGCCCCACATAAAAAAGCCAGTGAGTTGTCTAAATCATTACTCAATGTGAAAGACATTTTACTTGTCGGCTTTTTCTTAAATATTGGTTTAAATGCGAATATTACACCTAATGCACTATTAGTTGCGGTCATGCTTATCTTAGTGTTGCCTATCAAGGTTATGCTTTATTACCTGTTAACTAACTTCTTCAGACTCAGGGCGCGTACGTCTCTACTGAGTGCATTTACGCTGTCAAATTACAGTGAGTTTGGATTAATCGTTTGTGCGGTAGCAGCTTCAACAGGCCTCATTACCAGCGATTGGTTAGCCGTTGTTGCCATTGCAGTATCCATCACCTTTGTCATAGCTTCTCCGCTAAATAAACGTGCCAATGAGTTATACGTTAAGCTAGAGCCTTGGCTATTAAAATTTGAGAGTGACAAACGCTTAGAAGAAGAATTACCTGTTAATTTAACAGATACCAAAATCGTTATTTTTGGTATGGGCCGAATTGGAACGGGTGCTTATGAAACAATAGAAGCGTCGCACCCAGGTAAAGTAGCTGGTATTGATATCAAACCGGAAGTCGTTGATAAGCATGTGAAGCGCAACCGTCGTGTTTTACTCGCCGATGCGACCGATCCTGATTTCTGGCAACGCATGAACCACTCTGACGTTGATATGGTAATGTTAGCCATGCCTAAACATATGCAAAACATTTTTGCGCTAGAGCAACTTCGAGCATCGGGTTTCAGTGGCCGTGTAAGCGCCATCGCATATTACCCAGATCAACAACGTGAATTAGAAGAAATGGGCGTAGAATTTACCTATAACTTCTATCTAGAAGCCGGTAGTGGTTTCGCTGAACACGTTAGTCAAAAAATATTTAATTCATAACTTAAAAAGTTATCAGTACCATAGCAGGTACTGATAACTATTTCTATTTTCCTCTCAACAACTTACATCTAGACGTCTAACTCCCCTTGTTCCTAATAATGCAAGCCGATTTACAAAGCTTTACATCGGCCGTAGAAATCATGCTCATAAAAAGAGTAAACTGGAACGGTCTTATGAGCTAAGTCTCTATTTTAAACACAATTTTTGTTTAAATATGATTAATCTTATGCTCGTATTTTTTTTGGATTTTTTGGCAAGCGAGAGGCATTGATGCGTAAAAGTAAGGCAGAATTAAATTTTTCAGCCGTGGTGGATGACGTTAAAGCAAGTCCTTTCATGGATTTGCAAAGCCGACTTGACGAGTTGCAAGACAATGGAATGACAGCGCTGACAATTCGCACTGTTTTATTTAATAAAATGTTAGATATGCACAGTGTTCCCGCCGATCATTTTTTGAGAAAAGAATCAGCCCCATCTAGATTAGATGACCCGAAAATAATTGAAACTCTGAATGACCTTGGTTTTTATAAGCGAAGTAAAATCGTTCATTAATTAAATGGGGAGCCTACTCTCCGACTCATAGGCTGGCAATGCCCGTCGCCAGCCTATCTTCTTTTTACTGAGTATTACTTGCTTATTTCTTTCTCTTTCAATACTTCTTTTTTGATAATTTTCTTAGGTATAAGACTGAGAACAGCGAGCTTTATTGGTAACCAATAAATAGCATAAACAGAATCATGTTTAGCGTCATATTTACCAACGCCAATACTTACTTTACCAGCCTCAGATGCTTTTATTAAAGTCCCTCCTAGCCTATCCCAAATAGCCAATGCAGAGCCCAAGTTAGTATCAAAGTGTTTAGGGTTATCGCTATGATGAACCTGATGTTGAGCTGGGCTAATAAACCACCCTTCTAATTTATCTCCCCAGCTAACCCAAATGTGGGAGTGTCTTAAATTAGCACCAAAAATATTGAACAAGAATACAAAAGCATTTGCACCTAGAATGTCGAACATGCTTAACGAAGTGCCAAATAGGTGATAGCCCACACCAACAGCGATACCTTGAGTCACCGCCATTCTGCAGGCGTATAAGTAACTCTCAAAAGGATGGGTTCGATAAATAGTAAATGGAGTTAGCACCTTTGCTGAGTGATGAACTTTATGAAACTCCCATAAGAATGGGACTTTATGAAGCAATAAATGCAGTAAATATCGGGTGAAATCATCGAGCAAAAATAGTATGAGTGTAAAAAAAGCAATCACACTTGCTTCTGGCCATTGCAACATAAGTGGTTTGCCGAGACCCCACTCCAGAAAATCTGTTACAGTTATCGCGACAGGCACCATGGTGAGTACAATGGGTGCAAACGTTGCTGCTTTAATTACTTTATTGGTTATCAACAGTGTGTAATCTAATTTCGCACTTCTACACAACCACACATCTCTGGGAAATAAAAAACGCAAAAACCCTTTGCCACTTTTTGATTTTTCAATTTGTGCATAAACAAAAAACGCCATAACTATCGCGCTAAGTAAATATGGAATGTATATGCGCTTATTTGCGTCAATTAAATAGGTAGGCAATGCTGATAAGTCTTGCCAAATTTGCTCTAACACACATTCTCCTAAAACACTTAAAGAAAAACACAACATCGGGTTGAAAGACAGCTTTGTTATTAAGGGATATACCAATCCTCAATAATACTTAATCATTTTGAGGGATTAAAGCTGCCGCTAACGGCGTTAAAAATTTCTCTTTTATAACAACTAAATAGCAAATTTTTCGCCTAGTTATCGACAAGCTTTTCTTGTCTCAAAATAGATCACTCAATTAAGAGGATTGGTATTATTTTACAAAAAAGGGCCACGAATGGCCCTTAATATATTTATTAATACAGGTATTAAAATTGGTATTTATAACCAATTGTAAACTGTCTAGGTTTGCCCGGTCTCGCACCATAAGGACGACGACTTACAATGTTTGCTTCATCAAATAAGTTATCAATTTTTGCGTAAATTCTACCGTATTTATCAAAATCATAACTTGCAGATAAATCGACCGTTGTTGTTCGATCTGTTTTTGCAGCTCGCACTTGTTCACTTGGGTTATCAATATCGGCCACAGTGCCTGCCATTTCCTCTAATGAAGCAATGTTACTGATAGCCATATTAAGCTTCCAATTACTTGATTCTAAACCTATGTTAAAAGAAAATTGATGCTTAGGCACATAAGGTAATGAATCACCAGCTGTTACGTTGCCCCATTGAGCAAAGTCAGATTTGAAACTATTTTTAAATTCACCATGGGTATAGGTGTAAACAAAGCTGTATGGAATATCAACTTGCAAGTTTAAAGGGTATGTTTGTGCAAATTGCGTTTCAACACCATATACGTCAACTTCTCCACCATTAAACTCTTGATCGAGCTGATTAATATTGCCACAGTTTGAGAAACCACAGCTTTCTTTAAGATTACTATAATCATTAAAGAAGCCAACCACTTCAAACTCAGTCACACCATCGTTAAAACGACCACCAAACTCATAATTGATACTCTTTTCAAGTTCAATATTCGTTGTTTGAGAAGGTGCTGAAGGCACAAAGCCTTTATGCACACCAAATAGCAAGCCTGACTCTTCATTGAGTTTGTAAAAACCGCTTAAGCCCGGTAGCCAGATACGCGTTGTTTTATCTAACCAATTACTTGCATCAGTATTTTCATGGTGATGCATTTTCATTAATTCACCACGCACACCTAATCCAAGTGTTAATGCATTAAAGGTAATTTGATCTTCTAGATAAACTGACCATGCATCTGTCGATTCAACATTGCGTGTTGTAGGGCGAATATCTTGACCTAGATTAAACGCTTTACCTGCTCGCATACCGTAAGTTTCTTCAAAATGCTTACGCTCAATTTCATCTTGGTGAAAACGTAACCCAGATGACAGTTTATGCTCGGTGTCGAATAACTTAAACTCATAAGTCGCATCAATTTGTAAACCTTGCGAATAATAAGCTCGGTCATTAGTGCCCATATTTAAGTAAATTTCAGGCTGACCATCGCTTACTGAATCTTGTTTACCGGTAATGACCGCATATTCAAGCTCATATTTTTCTGGTTTAGCTAAGATGCTTGATAATGATGCATCTAATGCATTTAAGCGACGATCTAATAAACCACCTAACTTAAGCCAAGCGCGCTCATAGTCATTTCGGTATAATCGAGATGTGACACTTAAGTCTTTATATTCAAGATTATGACTAAAAATCACTTGGGTGTGTTTAGTATCCATCAAAGCTGGCTGAGTGGCCGCGTAGCGACGGTAAGGATTCTGAGCAAAATCGTCATCCGTTAAGCCTAGATAAGTTTCATTCGAAACTTCATCAGCGTATGACAGTTTTAAGCCAAACTTATGATCAATGCCATCTTCGCTTAATTGATAGTTAAACTTAGCTAGGATGTCATTTTTTTCAAAACCTGAATCACCACCACCGTCAATTTCTTTGAAACCATCCGCTTTTAGTGAAACACCTTCGAGTAAAAAGCCCACATTATTTACAACAGAACCAAAATGACCATGAACTTTTTGATATCCATCGCTGCCAACAGCGACATCAATGCCACCTTCTGTAAATTCCGGGATTTGACGCGTGACTAGGTTAATTGTACCCGCAACCGTTTGTGGACCATATTTAATTGCAGCAGGACCTTTAAATACTTCTACCCCAGTGACACGTGTAATAACTGGAAAATAATACGCAGCAGGAGCCGAATATGGTGAAGGCCCAATCAAAACACCGTCTTCTAAAATTGTAATTTTCTTACTACGCTCTGGTGTAACACCACGAAAACCAATGTTTGGACGAAGTCCGTAACCATCTTCTTCACGAATGTTAACACCCGGTACCTTAGAAAGAAGGCGGTGAATATCGTCATATTCAAATTTTTCTAAATCAGCTTCAGTGATAAGCGTTGCAGAGCCTGCCTCTGTTCTAAGCTTATCGTAGTGACTGAGGATCTGAATATGCTCTAGCTCATCGTTAGCTTGATCAGATTTTAACTCTTGCGCAAATGCAGTAGGTAAGGCTAAGCCCAACGCGATTGCTAACGCAGATTTTCTAAGAATATGAGTATTAGTCATTGTCACCCGCCGATGTTTTAGGTAGTTCTAGAGCAAGTTTATTGATGAAATCATTCTTTAATTGATCGGTCACATCTTTTACTTTTGCATGGTTATGTTCAACAGCAGTTGTGTCGTTAGTTAATGCCGTTTGAAGGTCAGTAGAAATCGCATCAGCCGCTGCTTTTGCATCTGTGATCCCTTTAAGCATTAACTCTTTTGTGTCTGTTGCATCGTTGCTATCAAGAAAATCATCAAAGCCCGTATTATCACTTGTGCCACCTAAGAAGATTTTTTCAAACGCTGCAATGTTTGCTCGAATGTTTTCGATAGAATGTTTTGCGTAGATTGATTCTACTTCTTCAGGACAAGCAATGTTACCGCATCTGTTATCAAACAAACCTAATGGCGTAGCAAGCTTGTAGTCTTTCAACTCTTCAGTCATATAAAACAATGCGTCAGATATTTCGTTAATCGCATTCAATGTCGTTGAGTATGGGTTGCCTGGCTGTCCAGCATTTTTGAACTTAGAAGAGTAACCATCTTCACCCGACCATTCATACAGCAATTCAGTAGCTGAATCCGATAAATCTTTTGCTACTTCAACAGCAAACTGACAACGTGCAACTTTTCGTGATTGTTCAGATTGAGTATTCCAATCATTTAATGACTCTGCTGCATTAGCTGAACAGCTATGCGCCATATTTTCATTAAATAGTAAATATTCCATGGCATCTAAACCACGTCGCTTATCACTTCTCTTACTGATGTCGTAAGCATTGCCATTAATGTCACCTGCTGAGAAAAACACAACATCTTGATCAACACTACAAGTACTGGCGTTTGGCCAAGAGTAGATACGGTTTCTTAGTGATTTGTCATTAGCTAAAAGCGGGCCCACAATCATAAGTTCTGCATGTTGCCAACTTACCATGGTTTCTTTCCATGCATTTTGAGCTGCATTTTTTGCATCATTTAATGCAGTTTTAGCTTCCTCATCACCCATTGTTGGGTCATAGCTTGCTTCTAAATCACAATACGCTTTCACAATAGCGGGCTGCGCTTTAGCCTTGCTATCGAACTCAGTAAAAGTTGGAGTGATAACGTTATCAACTAAACTTGTTAGTAGACTTGCTTCGTCGAATATAGGAGTCTGGCTACCACTGCCGTTATCGCCACCATTACTGCTATTGTCGCCATTCCCTTGGTTCTGATTCTCATTCACTTTTTGCTGAGCATGCCCTTCGCCATTATTACTAGACACGCTCTCACCACAACCACTGAGCACTAGCGCAATACTAGTTACCAGTAATAAAGGTTTTAATCTCAAAGCCATTTAAAGCCTCTTTTTTCAAATGATAAATATGACAAAAGGTTAGCTCCAAAGAACTAACCTTTCTACTAAATCAAAACTGTTAAGGTATTACCAACCAGCAACTAATGCCTCTAATGCATCACCAGTTAAAACATTACCGTCTTTATCTTTCCACTCATAAGCATCACGAAGAATATTACGAGCTTCAATCAAGCCATCTTTATAAGCATTAACAGCATCAGCACCTTCAATAACAGGTGCATTAGCCATGAACTGGTGCAATTTAGTAAACTGTTCAGTTACTGAGCCAGTATTTGCATCTCGGTCAACGTTAACGAATGGTGATACCGGGTTAAACTGCATGTTTAGTGCGAAACCTTTCATCTCAGACCAATGCTTAGCAAATGCATAGAATTGTTCATGAGTGTAATCACCTGAAGCAATGTCATCTATATCACCATCATCGTTGTTTAATACATCATTAATATAATGAATTGATGTGGCTACAATTGCTTGTTCCCAAACTAATCGTGCTTCAGTTGCATAACCTTCAAGTTCAGTCATTTGCTCAGCAGTTAACGCAGTACCGGCATTGTCGCTTAAAAGCTTGCGTCCATTATAAAATGCAGTGAAAGCTTGCGTGCTTAAATCTGTAACATCGGTACGGTCACGTTTACCCGCGTTAGTTGAATTACCCCAGTTGTACTCTGCAAGTAAATCAATTTTGCCATCAGCATTTGTATCGTTTTTACCATTAAACGCTAAACGACCGTTACTTTCGTCGTCTTTCACTTTACTTGCTAATTCATCGTCAGAGTAGCTTAAGTAGTTACGAGCAGCACCAAAATAACCATAACCTTCATCCCATTGGTGCTCTAATGCTGTGTAAGCTTTATCACCAAACTCAAGGTTATCAGAAAGTAGGCCTTTAGTTGTTTTACCACCATCATTGTCTAGGTAGTCATCTGCCGATTGTGAAAATAGCACAGCACCGTTTAAGAATTTTTCTATTAACTGTTGTAAGTCAACACCTTCAGGCGTTACATATACTTTACCAACTTCTAAACCGTGCGTTGTTACCGCTTTACCAGCTTGAACTTCTAATGCGTTTTCACGTAGTAGTGTAAATAAATGCTCTGTAAAACCTGTCGGCGTATTTTGAGCTGCTTCTATACCTGACCAACCGTGTAATGCGTTTTCAGCATTCCAGTCTTTGTATTGACCTTTTGCGTCATTACCAGCTAGTTTACCTTTCAGGTTTTTGTGAGAACCTGAAATCTCAGTAAGAGTAGTTTGAACTGCACCATCAAATGCAGACAGCGTTAGCTCTCTAGAACCCCAAACATTCTCATAATCATCTGAAGAGATATCGTAATAAAGACTAATTTTGTCTTCGCTATTTGCTATATCAGTTGCGAAATCACCTTTGATATAATTTGAAAGTTCTTTTAATAAAACGTGACGTGCTACTTGACCAGAGTAAGCCACACTCGACTCACCAGATGATTCATTACGGAAATCGTAATCCATTTCATCTACAATGCTGATTTCTAGTTTCTTTGTGAAATCTTTTTCACCATCGTTAACCGTTACTTCAACTTCAACAGTTGCGGCTGTTTCAAAATCAAATACAGTGCCTTCTTTAACAGATAACTTAGTACCTTCAATTGTGAAACGCTCATCAGCTGTTGTAAATGTGAAAGAGGTCGAGTCAGCATCAGTTGCAGCTAAAGTACCTACTTCTTGAGCAACAGATACGTTTTCTTTAACACCAGCTTCAGAAGCTGTTAGAGTGATGTTCGTTGGTGCTGCGTTTGTTGGCGTAGTTGTATCTGGCGTAGTTGTTTTGTTGCTTGAACCGCCACACGCAGTTAAACCTAATGTTGCAGCTAGGATAGATGTAGCTAACAGAGACTTACGAAGGGTCATTCTTATTGTCCTTTGAAAAATATTAAATATTATTAAATTTTAATTGCAGCAAAGTATACACGTATCTAAATAACAATCAATATTATTTACACTGTCATAAATAGTGCTTTTGTCAAAAAGAGTGTGCAAAATACAACCAACCCAGATAAAGGTTCAATTTAACCACTTAAAAATCAACACAATAACAAAAAACTCAAAAAATAAATTTTAATAATCTTTATGAGAATCAATATCAATTACTTTATATTTATTGTGCTATTATCAATTATTCTCGATGCTATCATTAAATATTTGCTGAGCAGTCTGCCAAATAGCCAAATTAACAGGATCTTTTAACCTTGTAGATTTAGCTATTAAGCCAATTTCTATATCAGTATTACCGCTATTAATAGGCAATACTCTCACTTGCTGCTTAAAAGGGCTTTGAGATAAAACAACATCTGGTACTAAAGCGATACCAAACCCTAAACTAACAAGAGCCACAATTGCCTCATGACCTGATACATGCGCATAGACTTTCGGCTTAAAGCATTGTTCGGCACAGAACTCATCTAATCTTTCTTTTAATACACCCTGCTCAGGTACAATATATTCGAGCTTTGACCACTTTAGTGACGCTATAGGCATTGCATTTATAGTTTCACAGAGTGGACACTCCATTGTCGGCGCTATCATCAGCAACTTAGCTTCACCTAGTTTTGTATAAACAAGGCCTGCTGGTAGTTCTCTTGGCTTAACTGCAACAGCTAAATCCGCTTTTTCAGCTTGGACGTTCGATATTGAAAGCGCGGGGTCGCCAGTATTTAGATTCAACTCTACATCCGGGTATCTTTTACGAAATGCCGCAAACAATTTATATATGTAACTATAACTAGCCGTCACAGAGCAATATAAGTCAGCTTCCCCCGATAAAACCTGTTGTTCAGTCTGACATTGCCCTTTAAAAAGCCGCCATTGATTTAGCGTTGCATTAGCATAGTCAACAAAGGCTTTTCCTTGAGAAGTTAATGACACACTGCGGTTATCTCTAATAAATAAGGGTACGCCGACTTCTTCTTCTAATTGTTTTATTTGTCGGCTCAGTGTTGGCGCACTAATAAAGCAAAGGTTACTTGCTCGGCCAAAATGTAAGGTATCTGCTAGCGCTAAAAAATACTTAAGTTGTTTATGGTCCATTTTACATTTCAAAAATTGAAATACAGTAATTCAAATATATCATTTTACGAAATTTAAACTACCCTCTATTCTCAAACTCGTATCTAGACAAACACTTATTTATTTTAAGGCTCTAACATGGCGAATTATTTTAATACTCTTCCTTTACGCGAACAGTTAGCACAACTTGCTCAATGCGAGTTTATGGACCCAAAAGAATTTGAAAACGGCGTTGCAGCCCTAGAAGGTAAAAAACTGGTTATCATTGGTTGTGGCGCACAAGGTCTAAACCAAGGTTTAAACTTGCGTGATTCAGGGCTAGATGTCAGTTATGCCCTACGCGATTCTGCGATTGAAGAAAAACGTGCTTCATTCGTTAATGCATCAGAAAACGGTTTTACCGTTGGCACTTATGAAGAACTTATTCCTACTGCGGACTTAGTACTTAACCTTACCCCAGATAAACAACATACTAGTGTCGTTGAAGCTGTTATGCCACTTATGAAACAAGGCTCAACACTGGCATATTCTCACGGCTTCAATATTGTTGAAGAAGGTATGCAGGTACGTGAAGACATCACAGTGATCATGGTTGCACCTAAGTGTCCGGGCACTGAAGTACGTGAAGAGTATAAACGTGGATTTGGTGTACCTACACTTATCGCCGTTCATCCTGAAAATGATCCTGAAGGTAAAGGTCTTGAGCAAGCAAAAGCCTATGCGGCAGGTACCGGTGGTCACAGAGCTGGCGTACTTAAGTCATCGTTTATTGCCGAGGTAAAGTCAGACCTAATGGGTGAACAAACTATCCTTTGCGGTATGTTACAAACAGGCTCATTACTTTGTTTCGATAAGATGGTAGAAAAAGGTGTTGATGCGGCATATGCGTCAAAACTTATTCAATACGGTTGGGAAATCATTACAGAAGCACTAAAACATGGCGGTATCACCAATATGATGGACCGCTTAAGTAACCCAGCAAAAGTGAAAGCATTTGAGCTAGGTGAAGAACTAAAGCAAATCATGCGTCCACTGTACAACAAGCATATGGACGACATCATCAGCGGCGAATTCTCAAGCGGCATGATGACCGATTGGGCAGAAGACGACGCCAAGCTACTTTCGTGGCGCGCAGAAACCGCTGAAACTGCATTCGAAAAGCAAGAAAATACGGCTGAAGAAATTTCTGAACAAGCTTTCTTCGACAAAGGTATTTTAATGGTTGCTATGGTAAAAGCAGGTGTTGAACTTGCATTTGAGACCATGACAGCCGCAGGCATTATTGAAGAATCAGCATATTATGAGTCGCTTCACGAAACGCCGTTAATTGCAAACACAATTGCACGTAAGAAACTATTCGAAATGAATCGTACTATTTCAGATACGGCAGAATACGGTTGTTATTTATATAACCATGCATGTTTACCTTTGCTGCAAGATTTTATGAAAGAGATTGAAACTGATGTCATTGGTGAAGGATTAAGTTCAGATAACTTTGTTGATAACCAAGCATTAATCTCGGTAAATTGCGCAATTCGCAATCACCCTGTAGAAAAAGTGGGTGAGACATTACGCGGTTACATGTCAGCAATGAAAAAGATTGTTTAGAAACGTTTCGCTTGTTAGAAACCAAGCCCAATAACTGCAAAGTTTTGGGCTTTTTTACTATTTGTTTACAATTTTAAATAAACTTCAATAGTAGATAAGAATTCCTATGCTAGAATAATTACTTAACTCGTTATCAAAATAAGTAATATGAAAGCGAATAGTTTATCCATTACAGTAAAAATCTCACTCCTTGGAAGCTTAATTGCAATTATCGTTGCAACACTCATTGGGGCTATCTCTACCTATCAGGCAAAAGGCATGGTCGAAAGACGCATGTTACACTCTGAATTGCCAAGCAAAGTTGAAAATATAAGCAAATCGATTGAAAAGCAAATTGCGCAAATGAAAGATGCTGCAGAGCTGCTTTCAAGCAATCAATTTATTCTAGCCAATGCTAAAAACCACCGACAGGATGACACCCTGCTCGTCTCTGAATTACAACGTATTTCAAAACAGTTTGACTTAGCAACCGCGTCATGGGCAAACCGTGAAACTGCTGAGTATTGGAATCAACATGGATTCTTGCGCGTTTTGAACCATCAAGAAGACGGCTGGTTTTATGGCTTCACGCAATCAGGTGAAGCTTACTCCATCAGTATTTTCAGAGAAACCACTGGCGCTGTGAATATGTTCGTGAACCACCAGCAGTTGAATGGTACTGGTTTGGCTGGCCTTGCGAAAAGTGTCACTGATATGCAGAGCATGCTCAGTCAATTCACACTTGAGCAAACTGGGTTTGTTTTCGTAGTTGATAATACTGGCGAAATTAAGTTGTTCCCTGATAGTCGCTCAACTCAAGCACAGTCCTTGAAAGACTTGTATGGCAGTACAAACTCCAACGCTCTGTTACAAAATAACGCATCTAACCTGATTAATGTTACTTTAAATAACGAAGCGCAAGTGATTGCAAGTCAGCCAATTAAAGGCACTAACTTATATGTCGTAGCACAAGTACCAGAGCATGAGGTTTATACAGAAATACGCAGTCTACAATGGCAGATTGTAGGGTATGCCAGTATCATTGCCATTTTTGCCTGTTTAATCAGCTTTTTCTTAGCGCGTACATTGGCAGCGCCACTTTCTAAAATTGCGGTACTTTTTGCCAACTTAGGCAGTGGCGATGCAAAATTAAATTATCGATTGCCAGAATCTACTCAGCCCGAGCTTCAAGAGTTAAGCAATGGCTTTAATCAGTTCATTACCAAGATAGAACAAGCCATCAAACAAGTAGCAGATGAAAGCCATGAAATTCGTGCCACTAGTCTAAAACTCACAGAGCAAAGCAATCGAACTTGCCATGCCCTCAATGAACAAAAATCTCAGACCTTATCTGTAGCGGCAGCGATTAATGAAATGGGCGCAACGGTGCAAGAGATTGCAGGCAATGCGAATAACTCTGCACAATTAACTGAATCGAGTAAAAATACGGTTAAGCACAGTGAACAAGAAATTGCCCAATCTCAGATCACATTAGGGCAACTTGCCGATGACATTAATAGTATGGCAGAACAAGTTAACTCACTCGTTGAGCGAACCCGCTCAATTGCAAGCATTGTAGAGGTGATCAGAGGGATCTCAGAGCAAACAAACCTACTGGCACTCAATGCTGCGATTGAATCAGCTCGAGCTGGTGAACACGGTCGAGGTTTTGCGGTGGTAGCAGATGAAGTGCGTGCATTGGCAAGCAGAACATCTCAATCTACTGATGAGATCCATAATACCATTAATGAACTCACTCTAGCTGCAGAAAATATTGTATCGCAGATCACGCAGTCTAGAAGTCAAGCTGAGCATAGTGTTATGAGTATGCAAAACTCAGTGGATCTTCTAAAAGACGTCAGCGAAACATCAAACCAGATAAATGATATGACAACCCTAATTGCTGCTGCGACCGAAGAGCAGAGCAATGTTGTTGCTGAAGTTGGATTAAACATTGAGCAAATCAGCGCTGCTAGCGATAACGTTGTTGATGAAACACAAGCAATTTCACAAGCTATTGAAGCTCTTGCCGAGTCAGCGAAAACACTCGATGGGTTAGTTGTTAGTTTCGATAGTAAGTAATTAAAAACTATTTACATTTTATAAAAAGAGCAGCACTAGAACTGCTCTTTCTTTATATAATAAAGCATAACAAATAATAATTTGTAACGATTAAAAATACGACAACCCCA
This sequence comes from Pseudoalteromonas sp. MTN2-4, assembly GCF_042848605.1. Classification (NCBI taxonomy): domain Bacteria; kingdom Pseudomonadati; phylum Pseudomonadota; class Gammaproteobacteria; order Alteromonadales; family Pseudoalteromonadaceae; genus Pseudoalteromonas; species Pseudoalteromonas sp. MTN2-4. The sequence continues at coordinate 306,784 of NZ_BTGK01000004.1, read as the reverse complement.
TTTCTTCATCTAGGCTTAAATAATAACTAGCTGTAAGGGGTTATGTATGAAGCACATTTCATCAAAACTATTTACATTGCTGCTGTTAATCACTTTAGCAGGATGTCAGAGCACTCAATCCAAAACACCTGTTATTAATTACGCTTTACTAAATACAGCAACATTTGAACAAAAGAAGATTGTTTCTCAAAATGACATTTTTGCGCTCAGTGAAGACATAAAATCGCAACTTGATCACTATATAGATGACAGAGCATCCCCAATACGACAAGCAAGACAACTACTCAAATTTTTAATGGACAATGGTGACAGCACATTAGCCTATCAAAGTGGTGCCAATTTAGTCGCATCTGATACATTCTATAACCTCAATGCAAATTGTCTTTCTCTTTCGATTTTGGCGCATAGCCTTGCTGAACATCTAGGTCTTTCAACACAATTTCAACGTGTTCACATCCCAGAGTACTGGGATCAAAGTCAAGGTTATAGCCTGCTCACTGGTCACGTTAATCTTGTTATAAAGAAAGCCCCTCAAAGAGAAAAAGCAAATAAAGTATTCTTTTTAGAGCCCACCTCGGTCACAGTAGATTTTGACCCAAATAGTAGAGAGCAGAAATTTAAAACGAGCAGAATCAGTAAAGATAGGATCACCGCTATGTTTTACAACAACCGCGGTGCAATGCATATGATCAGAGCCGAGTATGACTTAACTTACAGTTATTTTAAGGGGGCAATTGAACTGGATCCTGCTTATTCTGGTGTTTGGGGAAATCTAGGGATACTATATCGTATAAATAACATGCACGACCTTGCAGAAAAAACTTACCAACACGCTCTGATTATTGACCCAAATAACAACACAGCTTTAGGCAATACCGCACTATTATACCGTTTAACTAACCGTGATAAATTAGCGCATGAAATAGAAACTAAGTTAGAAAACAAGCGAAAAAATAATCCTTTTTATATGATAGTTAAAGGTAATGAAGCCATCGCCAAAAATGAGCTAAGTAAAGCACTATACTTTTTTAATGAAGCGAGGAAGCTTGATAATGACCTTCATCACAGTTATTTTGGCTTAGCTAAAGTCTATTACCACAAAGGAAATCTTAGTCGTGCAGAACGTTATCTCAAACTGGCGCTTAAAAATGCAGAGTTCATTCACGATAAACGACGTTATGAAGGTAAGCTGGCTGCTTTTAAGTATTTGGCTAGTCGCTAGCACAAATACTGCCCGCGCATCGGCAAGTTTATACGAAGATATGAGCGTTTTGACCAGCCCTAAGCATCAAGGAAGAGAAGCTGGCAGCCCGACTCCCAATATTACAGCTAAATTCTTATACGGGCGTTTTCAAAGTTTAGGTATTAAAGTTAATTATCAAAGCTTTGAATTTAAAAGTGGATTCTTTAGCAAAAAGCTAGGCCACAATGTCATCGCGACGTTACCCTGCACTGTCAAACAGTGTGGTAAAAAGCTCATCATCACCGCCCACTATGATCACCTAGGAGGGCGAGAAAATAGCTACTATGCAGGCGCCAATGATAATGCAACTGGAACGGCTGCATTATTGGCAATAGCAGAAGCCTTAAAAGAACATACTCGTTTTAGTGAAGTTATAATTTTAGCTACCGACGCAGAAGAAAAAGGACTTTATGGTGCCAAGCATTATGTAAGTGAGACTGACACAAATAGTTATGCCTTGAATATTAATTTAGACATGTTAGCCATTAATAACAGAAACACCCTGTACGCACTTCATGATAAAAAAGCGAAAAAATACATTGAGCAATTTAAACAACAAGAAAATCCATTTAGGGTATTTTCTACTTCGTCTCAGTTTAGACTACACAAAAAGCTCAATGACAATCGTATCAACTGGCATAAAGCCAGTGATCATTACGCCTTTAGTTTAAAGAAAATACCATATATCTACTTTGGTATGGGGATGGATGATAAACACCACACTAAAAAAGATACACTAGACAATATGAACTTTGAAAAGTATCAAACCGTGGTTGAGTCTATCAGTGACTTTATTGTCTCATTAGCGCAAGTACCATTAGACTCCACGAATTGAATCTTTTGAAATTTGTTTAGCTTTTTAAGATACCATTCTAATTTAGCAGCAGTACTTTTATCACCGACTGCTTTACTATAAATCAATTTGATGGGCGCTTTGCCTTTTAGGTTTTTTGCGCCTTTACCTGCATTGTGTGCCTCTACTCGAGCGTCAACGTTGTTGGTGATCCCTGTATACCAATGCCCCAGCCTACTTTCGACAATGTAAACAGACCAAACCTTTATATCTTGGGCCAATTTTTTTACCTATTAAGAAACTTTTTTAACTTCATACCGTCAAAGTGTATCAAGAAACTTTACCTTCTGTACGCAATCGGTATGATGCAAACTATAAAAGAATAAGGATCAAAAATTAAATGCTAGTAAAAAAATCCCTCACTGTTTGGCTAAGTGCAGTAGTTATGACTGTTATGTTGTCTGGCTGTTCAAGTTGGGTATATCGAATTAGTATTCCACAAGGCAACTTTTTAGAACAAAGTGACGTAGATAAACTACGCGTTCAGATGACCCAAGAGCAAGTGCTTTATGTTTTGGGTAGTCCAGTTGCTAAAGATGCTTTTTCAAATGACAGCTGGCACTATAGCTACACGCTAAATATTGGTCGTGAATCTGAGCATAGAAAATCTTTAGTCGTTTATTTTGAGAATGGCCTTCTTGCGAGAATTAGTGGTGATTTTGAAGAGCCAGAAGAGTTTAATATTCCGCTAGAACAATAATCGATTTTTTAAATTGATTTTATAAATGAAAAAAGGGCTTAAGCCCTTTTTTTGATACTGTAAGAGTATTGTGGATTGCTATTAATACCAATCCTCTTAATTAAATGATCTATTTTGAGGCAAGGAAAGCTTGTAGATAACAAGGCGAAATTTTGCTATTTAGTTGTTCTAAATGAAAAGTTTTTAACGTGGTTAGCGGCAGCTTTAATCCCTTAAAATGATTAAGTATTATTGAGGATTGGTATCACGCTCGACCACCCGTTATTTTATTGGCACGACCTTCTTCTTTCGCTTTTTCAGCTCTTTGCCTTCTTGCCGCTTTAGGATCGGCAATTAAAGGGCGATAGATTTCAATTCTATCTCCTTCTTTCACTACCTGGTGATTTTTTACGGTTCGGTTCCAAATTCCGAGTGACAGGTTGGACAGATCGATTTCAGGGCACTTCTCAGCAATACTTGATTGCAACACAACTTGCTCAGCCGTCGACCCTTCAGCCACATCGACAGACAGCGAGGTTGCAGTGTCTGGTAATGCAAAAACAACTTCAACCTTGATCATTATCTCACCCCATATACGGTTTTAGCGCGTTGTGTAAACGCAACAACCATGTTCTTGGCGACTTCGTTAAATACCTTCCCGAAGGCCATTTCAATCAGTTTACTGGCAAATTCAAATTCTAGTTTTAAAGACACTTTACATGCTTGCTCATCAAGCGCTGTAAACTCCCAATAACCATTTAATGATTTGAAAGGGCCGTCGACCAATTTCATCTCAACTTTGTTACCTGCTAAACGGTTATTTGTTGTGAACCACTTTTTAAGGCCTGCTTTCGATATTTCTAAACTGGCGGTCATTGAAGACTCATCCTCAGAAATAATTTTTGCGTTGGAACAATTTGGTAAAAATGCAGGGTACGCATTTACATCATTGACTAGGTCAAACATTTCTTGGCTGCTGTACATCACCAGCGCACTTTTTTCAATCTGCGGCATAGCTACTCCACTTGCTTTGACGCGATTTTAGCAAGCTTTTTAATAATTATCTTGTTTACAAAGCATGAGTGGGTAAAAATAAGTAACAAAGCTAAAAAAGCCCTGTTTAATCAGATCATTTGTAGGTAGACTACGCCATTATGGCAAAGAAAAAATCACCAAAAGCAAACAGCAATACCATCGCGCTAAACAAAAAAGCGCGACACGAGTATTTTTTACACGATAAGTTCGAAGCAGGTATTGAACTACAAGGCTGGGAAGTTAAAAGTATCCGAGCAGGTAAAGTAAATATCTCTGATACTTATATTCATCTTAAAGACGGCGAAGCATTTTTACTTGGTGCTCAGATCCAACCATTAAACAGTGCATCAACTCACGTGATTTGTGACCCAATGCGATATCGTAAATTGCTTCTCAAGAAGCGTGAACTAGATAGATTGATTGGTGCAACTGAGCGCGATGGCTTTTCACTTATTGCAACTGCAATGTATTGGAAAAAGTGCTGGGTTAAATTGGAGTTCCATTTAGCCAAAGGTAAGAAGATGCACGATAAGCGCGCCGATATCAAAGACAAAGACTGGTCACGCGATAAAGAGCGCTTAATGAAGCATAAAGCCAGATAAACAATATAATTACTCTAAACCCCAGCATGCTGGGGTTTATTTTTTCAAACGACGCCAACCCACATGCTTATTTCAGAACATACTGCACAGCAACAAAATCTATTGTTTCAACTATACGAAACACTCAATATTGAACAACAAAAGCTGTTGCTGGTATTAGCCGTCGTTTATAAACCGTTGAGTCGCGGACATATCAATCAACTTTGCAGAAAGCTGAGTAACCAAACTCAAATTGATTGGCCAGCTAGCTTATTACGGTTGAGCAATCAAGATATTGAAATGTTAGCCCAAAGTGGACTATTCAGTGCAAAAGACGATGTTCACAAGGTCAACCCGCTTCTAGCAAATAAATTAACAGAGCTCAGTATTCATCAAGGGAGCTTTTTACCCATTCTAAAGCTCGCTGAAGACGTTGTGCCCGTTTTACAGCTATATGATTGGGAGAAAACCTTCCAAGATGAGCAAAGGCTCGCCCGCGACTATTTCTATCTCAAAGAGTTTAAGAGCCTAGAAAAACATCTTCGTCTAGATAAAAACCCCCAAGTAATCGACCATAAACGAAACCAAGTCCTCCTTGAATGTTGTTTTATGCCGTTCAATGAATCGGCTTTTACAGAACTTCCTGAAAACATTCAATATCAAGCATTTGCGACGTGGTTAGCGTTTAGAAAGCAAAAAGGCGCATCACTCAGCTACCCGCTGAGTTTGCTAAAAAGTGTGCTCCAAGATTGCAAATGCTTACCGCTCAAATTGCTCTATGTCGAGCATTTAGTGCTCCAAGGTAAATTTGAACAAGCTGAAGCTTTATTAGCTGGCGAAGCTAAGTCGGTGTATTACAGACAAATACTGGCCACGATTAATTTGTTCAGCGGGAAAGTCAATGAATCAGCCGACGAATTCGAACAAGCAATCAAACTTAAAAATAAGCTCTACGGGAAAAAGTCAGACTACTTATTTGGTGTGTTTGGGTTATTCCAAAAGTTTTCGCTGCTATCACAAGGTGTCGACAATCAGCCAAGTAAGCTGATAAAACTCGTTGAGTTGTGTAAACAACAGAAAAATAATAAGCACTCAGACTCATTCGACATACTCATAGCGTCTATATTCATTGAACTGACTCAAGCTATTCAGAAGACTGAACCTGCTTATTTACATGACGTGATAAACAACGTTAAACATTCGGCATTATCAGAGAATATCGCGGCTTTACTCACCCTCTTTGCTCAGCTCTGGACTGTTAAAACTGCAAGTTTAAATAAAGAACAAATCAATACGCTCGTGTGCAATTTTGAGCAATGCGAGCTGACTCTATTTGCTAATCTTGCTCGTCAGTTACGTCATGAACCGACGCCACTTGCGATTGATTTTACCCAAAGCATTAAAGCCAAGCCAAGATGGGATAGAGCCTTATCGCAACTGAAAGCGTTAACTAACCTATCTCAACCCGATAGTGCTCAATCAAATAGCGATGAGCGTTTAATATGGGAATTTCACTTTGCAGGTGAACATTCCTATTTCACCGCACGAATACAAACAAGGTCAGCTCAAGGGTGGAGTAAAGGAAAACCAATTTCAGCCAAACGGTTAGTAGATTCATCAAGTTCATTAAACTGCTTAACTGCAAAAGACAAAACCATCATTCAAGCTATTGAAAAGCTTGCTTATGAAGATTACCGAGGTACAGACACTCAGTATCAGTTAACAGGTCTTAAAGCCCTCAGGGCAATCAAAGGCGCACCGAACATTTATCTCAACGATGACTTTACGATGCCAATCAGTATTTCTGAGCACTCCCCTGCTGTGCTCATCGACAAGCATCAACAAGAGATCCATGTTTCAATCAGTCATTTACCAAAATCATTAGAACGCGAAGCCCCTGTTTTCTCTTTTTATCAAATGCAGCCTGATGAATATGGCTTTAGCATCTATGAAAGTGAACATTTAAAAGTGGCTCGTATCATCCGCGAAGAAGGGCTTGTTCTGCCTATTTCAGCCGAAGTAGAGCTGATGCAAAGTGTGCAAGCCATAGCGCCTTTGATTGATATTCAAAGTAGTTTAGACAATAAATCAGTAGCAGATAGCCAAGCATCATCCACCAAACCAATCACTGCGAATAATAAGCTCATCATCAACATAAAACCCTATCAAGAGGGTTTAGTGTTTACATGTATCGTGATGCCCTTAGGTGAAGAAGGTCCAGCTTTTAAACCGGCTATCGGCGCAAAGCATATCTCTGCATTAATAAAGCATGAGCGGCTAACCACATCTCGAGACTTAGCGCTTGAACAGCAGTTACTGGAGCGTTTAGATGTACTCTGCCCCGCCTTTCAGGCGATGGCAGATAACCAGCTAAAAGTTTCAGTACCTCAAGATGCGTATGAAGTGTTATTAAAGCTTGAAGAGTTAAGCAAACAAGAGCAGGCTTCCTTACCTTTATTACTAAGATGGCCGAAAGGTAAAACTCTTTCTTTATCACCAGAGCTACAAACGCAGCATTTACAGCTTGCAATGTACCGTCAAAATGAATGGTTTAATTTGCAAGGCGAGCTTCAGCTAGATGATGACAAAGTCATAGCCGTTAAGCATTTACTGCAATTAGCCGAACAAAGTAGCAGTCGCTTTATCAAGCTAGAGTCTGCCCAAGTACTGTGCTTGTCAGAGCAATTAAAAGCTCGACTCGATACCATCAATATGGCTAGTGAGCATGGACAGTTTCATCCCCTTGCAGGCAAAGTGATGAATGAAGCCATGTCTGGTATGCGCATGAAAACCTTACATAGCTGGGAGCAGCAAACCCAGCGTATGTTTGAAGCTGAAAAGTTGCAACCCAAGCTTTCGCCTTATTTAAATGCTGATTTACGCCACTACCAAATTGAAGGCTTTCAGTGGGCGATGAAGTTAGCTCATTGGGGTGCAGGCGCATGTTTGGCGGATGACATGGGCTTAGGTAAAACATTACAAGCGCTAGCTGTGATCCAAGCTCGCGCATCACAGGGAGCAACGTTGATCATTGCACCCACTTCGGTCTGTTTTAATTGGCAACAAGAAGCAAAGAAATTTACACCCACTTTGAGTGTTTTTAATTTTGCTGACAACCCTAATTCTGAATTTGTCGAAGCGCTCACAGGCAATGAATGTTTGATTATCAGCTACGCCATGTTGCAACGCCATATTGATATACTTAAACCCGTAACCTGGCAAACTGTTGTTGCCGATGAAGCACAAGCACTTAAAAACCCGTTATCGCAAAGAGCACAAGCTGCTTGCGCTTTAAAGGCCGAGTTTAGAATGATCACCACAGGTACGCCGCTTGAAAACAACTTAAGTGAACTATGGAGCTTATTCAGATTTGTAAACCCCGGTTTATTAGGCAACTTAAAAACCTTTAACCGCCGTTTCGCTCAACCTATTGAGCAAAGTGACGAGGACCCAATAAAGGCCAAAAAAGCCGCCTTTGGTTTAAAAACTCTGCTTAAGCCTTTTATTCTTAGACGACTAAAATCTGAGGTATTAACTGAACTGCCGCCACGCACACATATAGATATTCATGTGCCACTTAATGAGCAAGAAAGACATTTATATGAAGCAATAAGAGTCAATGCCGTCGAGAAACTAGCTGCAATTCAAAAAGAGCAAAGTATCGCAACACAGCGTATGCAGATTTTTGCTGAGCTAACCAAGCTAAGACAAGCGTGTAGTAACCCCACTTTAGTATCACCAAATGCCGACATCGAAAGTTCAAAGTTGAAGCAACTGGCTCTGTTGCTGAGTGAACTTAGAGAAAATAAACACAAAGCCCTGATATTCAGCCAGTTCATCGGTAGCTTGCAAGCGGTAAAAGCGCTATTAGAAGCACAGCAAATACCTTTTCATTTTATTGATGGTGCAACCCCTGCAGAGCAGCGCAAGCAAAGTGTTAATGCGTTCCAACGCGGTGAAGGTGAAATATTCTTAATAAGTTTGAAAGCCGGTGGCTCAGGATTAAACCTTACCGCAGCTGATTATGTTATCCATCTTGATCCGTGGTGGAACCCCGCGGTTGAGGCGCAAGCTTCTGATCGCGCACACCGCATTGGACAGACAAAGCCTGTCACGGTTTATCGCTTAGTCGCAGAGCAAACCATTGAAGAAAAAATCCTCGCCCTACATGAACATAAAAAAGAACTTGCGGATAAGTTACTTGATGAGGGGAATGCAATAGATGCACTGAGTGTGCAAGAATTACTCGGTTTGTTAAAAGAAACGTTTTAAGTAAGATTTGGTGATTGAGAGTTTAAGAAGCATCTTCAATCACCTGAATCAAAAAGAATCTTCTTAATTGAATTGAACGATTTCAACACCCAGTACATATTGACCTTGCTCATCTTGCGCACAACGCACAACCTTAGTGTGGGCATTCAAAGGTGGAATACTGGCACTGCTTGAGTCAATATGAATATCTAGTATGGTATCGACTTCTAATGGTTGTTCAACCGCAATGGAAAGACCTGTCGCACTCAAATCTAAGCATTTACCAACCAGATTGAGCTGTTGTTCTAAAACTGAAATTTTTGCCTCAGCATTAACCATCATACGCATAAAGCGGCGTTTATCTTCGTGCAACATAGAGTACTCCTAAACCATTGATTTTAGTTTTTCTAGTAATTGTTGCATTGAAAAAGGTTTTACTACGTAAGCATCGCACCCAGCTTCGAATCCGGCTTGTTGCTCTTGCTCAGACTCAAGCCCTGATAACATGACTATTGGAATGTCTTTTGTTTCTGGCGTATTTTTCAATAGCCGACAAGTATCATAGCCATCAAGACCAGGCATACAGACATCTAGTAAAATAGCATCAGGTGGGTTCGCGATAGCCGATGACAAACACGACTTGCCTGAGTCAGCATAACTGAGCTCAAAGTTACTCGATAGCGCTGTGGTGAGCATTTCAAAATTAAAATATTCATCATCAACCACCAACACATGCGGCGTTGGTTTTGCTTTTACTTGAGTTGTCATTGGCAATGCTACTTCCTTTTCAATACTCAATTTAGTTCCTCTTATTAAGGTAATTCGCCTAGCTCAAATTGCAAGGCGAATTGACAATTAATCACACTCTTTAAGTGCATTAAGTACACGCTTAGCTGAAATTGCATAAGGTGTTCCTAATGTTTGAGCAAACAAAGACACTCTTAGTTCCTGCTGCATCCAAAAAATATTTTCAAGCTCTTTTGGTACCGGTAAACCCTTTGGAATTTTCGCCAGCTTTTTCTGGTACTCTTGAGCTACTTTATCTAACTCTAATGTACACAATCTGTCTCTATTTGGATCAACGGGCAGTTTTTCTAAACGACGCTCAATGGCTTTCATATACCGCAGTAAATCATTGAGTTTCTCAGCACCATGTTTACTTACAAACCCTCTAAAAACTAGAGATTCGAGCTGGGATTTAATGTCACCGTGAGCGGTGATCATAGTTAAATCAACCTTGCCTTTCATACGCTTATTAATAGCATGTGCAACGCTTAACACTTGTTCTACCTGAGTGGCAATTTCAACTACGGCATCACCTAGCTCACCACGGACAAACTCTTTTACCTGCTCAAACGCTTGCTCGTCTCGAATATCACCATGTTTTTGTAACAAGGCATCCACACCAGAGGCAATACAGTCATCAATCAAGTCTTGTATTTTACCAAATGGGTTAAAGTACAAGCCCAGTTTGGCCTTGTTTGGTAAATGCTGCTGCAAGTATTTAATTGGTGACGGTACATTTAATAACACTAGTCTCCTTAACCCTTGCTGATGCGCAGCGTGTGCTTTTAATTCATTGTCGAATAATTCAATGGCAGCACTAGACTTTTTATCTACCAGCGCAGGGAATGCTTTGATTTCGTAGTTACCCTGCTTCTTAGTGTACTCTTTTGGTAACTCACCAAACTCCCATTGTGTGAGATCGCTTTGTTCAATGCCCTGCTCTGCCACTTTAGACAGCGTACTTGTTACTTGACCTTGTAATTGCGCTTTTAATTTCAGCAAATCTTTACCGTGAGCTAAAACTTTATTTTTCTCGTCAACGATTTCAAATTGCATCACTAAATGGGTATCTAACGTGCTGATATCCCATTGCTCTTCAGCAACACGAACCCCTGTCATTTTCAGTAGTCGATTGCTAAGTGCATCAATTAAGCGCCCTTGCATCGGCTCAACACTCGCTAAAACCGCATCAGCATAATTTGGTGCTGGAACAAAATTTCTTCTTAACGTTTTCGGCAAACTTTTGATAAGACCACATATGAGTTCGTGTCTGAGTGCAGGAATATGCCAGTCAAACCCTTCATCTTGAACTTGGTTAAGCAGTGCCAAAGGAATATTAACCGTAACACCATCAACAGGCTGTCCTGGCTCAAAATGATAACTCAACGGCAGAATCAAATTACCTTGTTGCCACGTATCAGGATAATCAAACTCAGTGATCTGCTCCGCCCCATGCTGCATCAAATAATCACGAGACATATGTAGGTAGCGCTTATCTTTTTGCTTTTGTTTTTTCCACCAATGGTTGAACGCAGCACGGTTATTAACGTCCTGTGGAATTTTCTCATCGTAGAACTCAAACAAAGTAATTTCGTCGACTAAGATATCTCTACGGCGGGCTTTTTTCTCAAGCGTGTGGATTTCATCAATTAAATCTTGGTTATATTTCAAAAAGCCTTCTTGTTGCCCGAGTTGATCTGCAATCAGCGCTTCTTTAATGAATAATTCGCGGCTGACAACTGGGTCAATTTGACTATATACGGTACGCTTCTTAGAGACGATGAGCATGCCATATAGACTTTGCTGCTCGTAGGCAATCACACAGCCTGGTTTTTTCTCCCAGTGAGGCTCGCTAAAACTACGCTTCACTAGATGCTGAGCAATCGGTGGCACCCAAGCCACATCAATTTTCGCATTCATGCGGGCATACAGCTTACTGGTTTCAACCAACTCTGCTGACATCAGCCACTTTGGCGACTTTTTAAAAAGGCTAGAACCTGGGAAAATATGGAATTGGCTATTACGCGCCCCTTTATAGACCTGCTTTTCATCTTTGAAGCCAATATGACTCAACATACCGCTGAGCAAGGCTTGATGAATGTTATCTACTTCGGCTTGATTATCAGTAAGTTTCATCCCCATTTCTTCGCAGACTGTGGTCAACTGATAAACAATATCTTGCCATTCACGAATACGCATATAGGCTAAGAACTCTTTCTGACAAAGCTTTCTGAATTGGCTACGGCTTAACTCTTCTTGTTGTTGCTCTAAGTAATACCATAAATTTAAGAATGCTAAAAAATCAGAATCAGGATGCGCAAAGCGCTCATGTTTTTCATCTGATGCACCTTTTTTATCTTGTGGGCGCTCTCTAGGATCTTGAATCGATAAGGCAGCAACTATGACGATGACTTCATGCAATGCGCCCAGCTTTTCAGCAGACAACACCATTTTCGCCAAGCGAGGATCGATCGGTAAGCGGCTCAAAGCACGACCAGATTGAGTGAGCTTAGTCTGCTGTCTTCTTTTTGAAGGGTGAACCGCTTCGAGTTCTTCTAGTAAGGCAATACCGTCATTGATATTACGGCTATCAGGTGATTGTACAAACGGAAACTCACTGATATCACCCAGTCCTAAGCCAAGCATTTGCAAGATAACCGATGCTAAGTTTGTACGAAGGATCTCAGGATCTGTAAACTCTGGACGACCTAAAAAGTCTTCTTCTGAATACAAGCGAATACAAATACCTGAAGCCACACGACCACAGCGGCCTTTACGCTGATTAGCACTGGCTTGAGAAATAGCCTCGATAGGTAAACGCTGTACTTTTGTTCGGTAACTGTAACGACTAATACGTGCAGTACCTGGGTCAATCACATAACGAATGCCTGGTACAGTCAGTGATGTTTCAGCTACGTTAGTAGATAAGACAATGCGTCGATGGCTGTGCGGGGCAAAAATACGATTTTGCTCCGCATTTGAGAGTCTGGCATATAACGGTAGGACTTCGACCCCCTTTAGATTTCGCTTACCTAGCGCATCAGCGGTATCTCTGATCTCTCTTTCACCATTCATGAAAATAAGAATGTCACCCGGACCTTCCGTGCATAACTCATCAACCGCATCAAAAATGCCTTGCAGTTGGTCGTTTTCTGCTTCGCTTTCATTGCCTGCTAAATCAAGTGTTGGCCTATATCGTACCTCAACTGGGTAGGTTCTTCCTGATACTTCAATAATAGGTGCATTATTGAAGTGTTTTGAAAAACGTTCAGGGTCAATGGTTGCAGATGTGATGATGACTTTTAGATCAGGGCGCTTAGGTAAAAGGTTTTTTAGATAACCTAAGATAAAATCAATGTTAAGGCTTCTTTCGTGGGCTTCATCAATAATAATCGTATCGTACTGATTCAAAAAACGATCATTTTGAATTTCCGCCAACAAAATACCATCGGTCATAAGTTTAACGTACGAGTTGTCGCCAACCTGATCGCTAAATCTAATTTTAAAACCAACCTCTTCACCTAAATCACAATTTAGTTCTTCGGCAATACGATTTGCAACGCTTCTTGCTGCTAATCGACGAGGCTGAGTATGACCAATATAGCCGTCGACTCCACGACCTAGCTCTAGGCAAATTTTTGGTAACTGTGTGGTTTTACCCGAGCCCGTTTCACCAGCCACAATCACAACTTGATTTTCAGCGATGGCTTTTTTTATTTCATCTTTTTTCTGGCTAACAGGAAGTTGCTCAGGGTAATCTACTTTTGGTAGGTTTTCTAAGCGAGTAACACGCAACGACTGACTGGCCTCAATATCTTTCTTAATTGAAGCAATAACTTTGGTTTGTTTATTCTCGTCATTTATTTTTTTAACACCATGCAGGCGTTTTTTAAAAATAAACTGATCTTTCTTAAGGCAAGTTTTTAGCTCAGTAAATAACGGTCCTACACTCACTTCCACGACACTCTTTTAAAAATAAAACAGCGGCAAGTATATCAAAAACCGTTTACTGAGCCTATTACTGAAGTCGTTGTTCTATTAAACGATTATTTAATCAATTGCTATCCGTGCAAATCACACATATCGATGACCGGACTCATAATTATCGTGCAGATGTTTATCAAGTGCTAACAAAACATGTGCCCGAGTAATTACCCCAACTAAAATGCCATCACTATCACAAACTGGATACAGTTTAGGAGTATTCACAGTCATTCTGTCGGCCATTTGTACAATGCTGTCATCAGCCGAAACGCAAAAAGGCTCTGCATTCATGACATCAGACACCACACTGTGAGACTCGTTTTGATAAGTTGCTTCTAACATTTTTTTTAAGCAATCTTGCTCTGACAAAAAACCTATTACTTTCTTATTCTCATCAATAACGGGGCCACCCGACTGACCACTTTGCAATAGTTTTTCTACTGCAGCTTCTATGCGCATATCTTGAGAGAAGGTAACTGGACGATGATTTAGATAGTCTTTTACTTTGATTGAATGCATTATTTCGCTCCATTAAAAAAGCCAGCTAAGTTAAATATAGCTGGCTATCATGGAGTTGCCTGTATTTTCAAAAAATTAAAGGTTAATCGTCTTTGAAAATACCTATCTGAGTATCTTGTGACGACGACTTACTGGCTCGATACATACCTTTGGTATTAAATGGCATACTGATATTGCCTTTGGTGTCCACAATGATCACCCCCCCTGTACCACCGATAGGCATGAGAACATCGTTGATCACTTCTTTACCCGCTTGTTCAATTGACTTTCTTTGATACTGGACCCTTGCACAAATATCACTGGCAACGCTGTAACGAATAAAATACTCGCCATGACCAGTCGCCGAAACAGCACATGAGCGGTTATCAGCAAATGTACCCGCACCTATTACTGGTGAATCACCCACGCGGCCAAAGCGCTTTGCAGTCATTCCGCCCGTTGATGTGCCAGCAGCCAGGTTGCCATTTTTATCTAAAGCAACGGCACCGACTGTGCCCATTTTATATTCGTCCGCCAGTGCTTGGTGTGCAGCCTGGTAGGCTTTGCTGGTTTTATTAGCCACATCTAGTTTTTTTTTGGCTTTGATAAGCGCTTCATAACGATGTTTAGTATCAAAGTAACTATTGTCTACAAAATCGAAGCCTTGTTGTTTTGCAAATTGCTCGGCACCTGATCCGCTCAGCATCACATGCACAGAGTTTTCCATCACTGAGCGAGCCAAATCTATCGGATTTTTAACCGTTCTTACCCCCGCAACTGCCCCTGCCTGACGATTGCGGCCATCCATAATGGATGCATCTAACTCATGAGAACCATCATATGTATAAACAGCGCCCTTGCCGGCATTAAAAAAAGGCGAATCTTCTAAGATATTGATAGCCGCTGTTACCGCATCTAGGCTCTCACCACCCGACTCAAGTACTTTATAACCGATTTCCACTGCTTCTCTTAATTTAGCTCTGTAGGCTTTTTCTTGTTCAGGTGTAAAACGACTTTTCTCAATTGTACCCGCACCACCATGAATAGCGATTGCAATAGGTTGCGTTTGTGCCATCGTACCAAAACTCGATATAGCAAAACCAATAGCCGCTAATAGAGGTTTCTTATTCATATTTTATCCTTGGACTTTTTTAGTTCATCTTGAGAAGTTTGTAACTAAATAGCAACAAAACGAGTCAAACTTAATTAACCAAATTGCAGGCACAAAAAAAGCACCTTCAGGTGCTTTTTTTCAAACGCTTTATAATTAGCTAGCTTGACGCTGTGCTTTTAAGCGCGCTAAACGAGCTACTTGATGAGTAGACGTTAAGAAAGCAAAAATAGGAGCAAGGTAACCACGCTTACGTAGTTCTAGGTATGCTTCATCGCTTAATTCGTTTAGTTTACGTTCGTCAACAAGGTAGATACCGTTGATGTCTTTTTTCTCACCAGCGATTTCAACTGTTAAAGTTTGTTGAACTAAAAGCTCTTTCTCAGCTAGGTAAGCCGTGAACGCTTCAGTTACACGTGCAAACTCAACATAGTTTACTAGTGCTTCTTTACGACGCTCAAGGTATTCTGTTTCTTTGCCGTCAGCAAATAACGCATTACCTTCTTCTTCACCAACTAATGGGCTTGCTTCATCGATAACAATACCGAATTGATCTTCTTCAGGGTGCTTCACAAGACCAAACGGGTAACGAGCAGCAGCTAAAGGTGCAAAACCAGCTGTCCATTTGCCGTCTTGTACAAATAAGTTTTCACCAGGCTCAAGACCAAACATGACAACTGGTTGGAATTGACCATTCTCAGTGTTTTTAACAAACGCCATTGGGAATTCAGTGGCAACACGCGCAAACTCATGCGCTACTACTGGCATTAAGTGCTGTGATTTTAAAAATTCAACGTTGATGCCGTTTTTTACTTTAATGTTGGCATGCTTCTCGTTATGTAGAGGCTGCACTTGTTGCTCCGCCATAATACTACTCCATTCATTTACGTAATTATTACTTTTAGTGCGCTTAGGCTAAAGGTTTTAAAAGATAAATGGAAGGATAAAATTTCGCTTTTTTGGTAATTATTCAAAATAATTTTAAGATGCTTAAATTTATGACAACGCTGTCTAACTGTGCTTAAATCTAATATCAAAATAATACATCCGGACTGACAGAATGAATAATGTAGAAAAAGTAATAGTTGTCGGTGGTGGCACCTCAGGTTGGTTATCTGCTAACTATCTAGCAAGCAGTTTTAAAAAAACTGGAAGAGATATTCAAGTTACTTTAATTGAATCTGAAAATATCCCTACCATCGGTGTCGGTGAAGGCACCTTTCCTACAATTGTAAGTACCCTTTATGAGATAGGTTTATCTGAGAAAGAGTTTTTATCTTGTTGTGATGCAAGCTTTAAACAAGGCGCACTGTTCAAAAATTGGTTACACGATCCTGAAGAAAAGGCACATAGTTATTACCATCCATTTGATCCCCCTGAGATGCCAAAAGGTATAGATTTAAGTGCTTATTGGGTTGAAAGAAAAAAAGCAAACAGAGCACCACTAGATTTTGCACACTCAACCAGTGTACAGGCAACATTATGTGATGAAAATCTAGCACCTAAACAACTGCAAACACCTGAGTATTCGTGGCTAGCAAAGTATGCTTATCACCTA
This sequence comes from Pseudoalteromonas sp. MTN2-4, assembly GCF_042848605.1. Classification (NCBI taxonomy): domain Bacteria; kingdom Pseudomonadati; phylum Pseudomonadota; class Gammaproteobacteria; order Alteromonadales; family Pseudoalteromonadaceae; genus Pseudoalteromonas; species Pseudoalteromonas sp. MTN2-4. Next base: position 290,205 of record NZ_BTGK01000004.1, on the reverse strand, counting down.
GATGCAAGTAAATTAGGCATACTACTTAGAGATCACGGTAAAAACAAACTTGGAATAACACATATTCTTGATGACATTGAAAGTGCTGAATTAGACGATGAAGGCTACATTGCTTCAATAGTCAGTGCAGAAGGCAAACAATACGCTGCTGATTTCTTTGTAGACTGTACAGGTTTTAGCTCTCTACTATTATCTCAAGCACTGAATGTCCCTTTCGTAGATAAATCTAAATATTTACCTGTAGATACTGCTGTAACTTGCCAAATAAATTACGCAGATGAAGCCATTGCCATCCCTACTCATACAATTTCTACAGCTCAAGAAGCTGGATGGATTTGGGATATTGCTCTACAAACAAGGCGAGGCACTGGCTATGTTTACTCTTCAAAACACTCAACTAAAGAACAAGCTGAAAATGTTTTAAAGAGCTATTTAGGCCAAGATTATTACCAAGCGCCTTTAAGACATATCAGCTTCAAAACAGGTTACAGAGAAAAGTCTTGGTATAAAAACTGTTGCGCTATCGGTTTCTCAAGTGGTTTTGTTGAACCACTTGAAGCTACCGCTATAGCAATGGTAGAAGCAGGTATTAGATCACTTGCTGCACGTTTTCCTGAACATAGAGCTGCAATGGAGACACGTCAAAAGCAATACAACGAAATTTTTACCTCTCGTTGGGATAACATCATTGATTTTATTAAATTACATTATTGTTTATCTAAAAGAAGGGATTCAAAATTTTGGCAAGAGCATACTTCTGAAGAAACATTGCCTGAATCTCTAAATGAAAAGCTACAAGCTTGGCAATACTATGGAATTACGGATGGTGATTTACCATATAAATATGACCTTTTCACGCTAGCAAGCTGGCAATATATCATCTATGGTCTTGAATTCCTTCCAGAGTATGTAGAAAGCGCCCCCTTACCAGAAGCGCTAATTGATAAAGCGTTTGAGTCAATTCAACTTAAAGTTGAAAGTGCTAAACAAAAGTTACACTCTAACCGAAAGCTCATAGAAAGCTACATAAAATAAAGTTGTTTTGCCCCTTTATGGGGCATAACTTTATACCTTTGGCATTGGGTATTTATTAATGTTTTCTAACAGCTCTCTATGTGAAGGTAATTTTGATTTTAATACCTCAGCGTGTTGATCTACCATTGCCAAAATATCATCCGCCAGTGCTGCATCATTATCATTAAAACTTGGAGATTGTGTATTAAAACGCATCCCATACAATACATATAAGTAATTTTCGACGTCAAACACTTCAAACTTTGAAGAAAAATCAGTCGATATAGGAGGGTGTGTACGCCATAAGTCTAGTTTCTCAAGTAAATCGTCCGAAAGAAGTGCCTTGTTCTTCCAGTCTCGCCAAAATTGAGAGTCATTTCTGTCTGACAAGTAATAATGAAGCTGAATAAAATCTACAACCCTATCCCAAGTATATTTTACATTTCTATTGAAAGTTTTCGCTCGATTTTCCGATTCTGATAATGTATGCGGAAAACGCTCAGCTAGGTGTCTTGCACAAAAGTCAGTGACAAGAATAGCCGTTGCTTCTAAAGGCTCAACAAAACCCTGAGACAGACCTATAGCTACACAGTTTTTCTTCCAAAAGTGTTCTCTATAACCAATGTTCATGGGAATACGTTTAGTCATCACCGAATCTAAAGAAAGCCCTAAATACTTCTCAAATTTAGCTCGAGCTTGGTCATGTGATAAATGCTTTGATGAATATACAAAACCTGTACCTCGTCTCGTCTGTAACCCTATATCCCAAATCCACCCAGCTTGATGGGCTGTTGCAATAGTATATGGTGGTATTTCCTGATTATTAGATACGGGGACTTGGGCTGTGATTGCAGTATCAATAGGTAATTTATTTCCTAAGCAAGTAAATTCAACACCTAACTTTTCTCCCAATAAAAAGCAGTTAAAACCCGTACAATCAATATAAAAGTCATAGCTATCTGTTGCCTCATTATCGAGCTCTAAAGCCTTAATGAATCCCTCATCATCAAATTCAACATCGGTAACGTTAGCAATTTTATGGTTTACATTGAATTTAGAGATTGCATTTTCTTTTAATAGACTCGCAAAAGATTTTGCATTTAAATGATATGCATAAGTGGTTTCACCATGATATTCAGCAGTTGTTTTAAATTTTGGAGCTAGGAGGCTATCACATACTTTTGATTGAAATGACACGGCTTCTGAATAGGGAATATTTTGTTTTGATAACCAAAATGGAGTCAAGTCGTAGTTATTAGGAAATGGGTAATCAAATAAATGGTGATAATAATTTTGTTCACCATGCGTATACTTATCTAACCAATTAACAAATTTTATAGACTGTTTGAAGGAAGCGTCACAGCGTCTAAAAAACTCAGTTTCAGAAATACCGAAGCTTTTTAGTGTTTCCCTCATCATTGGCACGGTTCCCTCACCTACTCCTATAGTTGGAATATCTGGAGACTCAATCAGAGTAATAGATATGCCTCTATTTTTTAATGATTTACCTAAATGATTTGCAGCCAACCAACCAGCAGTGCCTGCGCCTACAATAGCAATTTTTTTAATCTTCATGAGTAATCATGCCCAAATATTCGATTAACAAAAGAAGTTTCTGAATTACTTCTTTAAAGCGATAAAAGTCAGATGCTTAATCAATAACAAAAAACCCGAGCCAGTGCTCGGGTTTTTTTCAAAGCTTCGATTAGAAGCGGAATTGTAAACCTAGTGAATAACGTGCTTCACCTTGGTATGCAACATTAGGATAGTTCATGCTGAAGCGTTTAGCATCAGCATCTGTCCACTTCTGGTGCTTACCTAATTGAATGCTGTCTTCTTCTAGTAGGTTAGTGATATCCGCAACTACAGTGAAGTTCTCATTAATGTCATAAGTGAAACTTAAATCAAGAGTACCGAAATCTTGGTGTTCACGTGCACCGTAGAAACCCGTTTCACGGATCATATATTCTGAACGCCATGAGTATGCAGCACGCGCTGAGAAGTTATCAGCCTCGTAGAATACAACTGTATTTACTGTATGCTCTGATGAATCAGAGAAAATTGGGTTATGGTCAACAAAGTTTGATGCTTCAGCATTAGCGTCAGCATATGTATAGTTGTAAACCACACCAAAACCATTTTCGAATGAATGCTGTACTTGGAACTCAAGGCCTAGAACATCACCACCGTCACCATCTACATAAGATTGTAGTAACCAGCTATCTGTATCAGTACCTGGGTCTGTAATGCCGATAGATTGATTTGGTGTTTCAGCAAATGTAGTAAATGTATCAACATCTTTCCAGAACAAGCCTACTGACACTAAACTTGAAGGCGAGAAATAATACTCAACACCTAGGTCTGCTTGGTTAGCCTTAAACGGACTAAGTTTAGGCGTACCTTTTGTAACGCTTTGGTTTTGAGGGTCATTGTCATCATAACCGATAAGTGCAGCGTTAGAGAACATGTCGTTATAGTTTGGACGAGAGATTACTGTCGCAGCAGAAGCACGGATAATGATATCTTCTGAATAATCATACGCAATGTTGAAGCTCGGTAAGAACTCTGAATAATCATGCTTTTCAGAAACAATCGTTGTGCTGTATCCATTATTTCTAGCAAACGTTGGATCTTCGAAACCTGGCGCTAAACCATAAGCATTTGAAGTCGCATCAGTAGAAACATATCGCAAACCAAAGTTACCACGATAGTTTTCACCTTCGAAGTTCGCCATCGCGTAAACTGCAAACGATTCTTCATTTAGTGATGCATAACCTGAACGCTCACGGATCCAACCATCAACGAATTCATTTGTATAATCGATCATCGCACCGCCGTTAGCGCGAGGAATTAGCATGTTATCCATGCCAGCTTCGATTTTACCGTTCTGGAAACGAGAAGAGTCAACTAGCGCAGCCTGAGCAGCACCGTCAAAGTCTTTTAGAACAGGACGGTTAGTATCACGTTCTACATCATGTTCTGACCAACGGATACCTGTTTTAATTGATGTGATAACATCAAAATCTGTATCGAATTCTACGTCTAACTGAGCATAAGTCTCTTCGTCTGTACGAGGCTCATTAACAATTGAACTTGTCTGTAAACCTTCCCAACCAACGTATTCACCAGCTGAAGGTAGTGGAAAGCTTGTATCTGCAAGGTCTAGTTGGATTACTTCACCCGTAGCATCAATAGTACCAACTGCACCACCAACACCAGATAAATAAGCAACGTTAGTCTCAAAGTTAGTACCACCAGTTGCTTCTGATGAGCCTAGCTGACCTTTGATTTTGAAGCCGTCGCCAAGATAATTAAATTCTGTAGATAATGAAGATGTTTCCATTGTTGCGTTACGAGGACGTACATCCCAGTAGCTGTTTACACCTAGGTCATCTTGTGCAGCCCACTCTGCAGATGTAGTACACTTAACTTCCACACCTTGTGCATTTGTGTAACAAGAAGAAAGATCTTGAGGGATCCAAACCTGCATATTCACACTGTCTGCACCAAGCTCTAAATCCATATAATGAACATTCATGTTAAAGCTATCAGTAGGTGCATATTCAACAACGAAATCGGTCGCTGTTCTTTCACGATTTTGAATGAAAGCAGTAGGAGCGATACGGCCACCCCAGTTAGGAAGAGACTCTGTACCACGACGTTCAAGCGTGTAGTCAGATTTTGCGATTGCGGCTAAGATACCAAAGTTTTCATCATCATTTTTCCAGCTTACTAATGCAGATGCAGCCGGATCAGTTTCATCACTGATTGAAGACTTTGTCGCTTTAACAGAACCAAACACTGTCATAGCATCAAGCTCAAGTGGTTTACGAGTATTTACTACTACAGTACCACCAACACCACCTTCTAGAAGGTCAGCTTGTGATGATTTGTAAACTTCCATACCAGAAATAAGCTCTGGTGGAAGCATTGAATAGTTAAATGTACGGTCAATTGCTTGCTGAGAGTACCAACCAGTTGAAGCAACATTTTGGCCGTTTAAAGTAGTAAGAGTTAGTGAGTTTGATGCACCACGAATAGAAACTGCAGAGCCCTCACCGAACTGACGTGAAACTGTAACACCAGGAACACGACCTAAAGCTTCAGCCACGTTGTTATCTGGAAATTTACCAATATCCTCTGCAGAAACAGCATCAACAACTGCATTTGCAAAGCGCTTTGTATTCATTGCAGCTTCTAGAGAGCGGCGAATACCACGTACTTCAATTACTTCAACATCTTCTTGAGCCTTGCTGCCTTCATTTGCATACGCAACGCCCGATACGCCAGCAGTCAGTACTAGACCGATGTTGGCAGCGATTAAGCTTTTCTTAAAATTATTAGCTAACACAGGATTCCCCTTGAATCATTTTGTTGGTTTTTTATTCACTTCTGCCCAGTGAAGATGACAGCGTTGTCATCTAATAACAAACCATACACCGTAAATTACAATTTCGCTACATTTTTTTTGTTGTACTACTCAAAAAATATTCAACAAGAACCGTAATGCTTTGAAAGATAAGTAATTTTACGTATTTGAAAGACAATTTGTTACATAAAACAAGCAGAATATAGCACAAAATCTTTGTTTGTGGATAGATAAAAGGGATAAGTCGGACCATTAAACTGAGCCACATAATGTCCTTGTGGATCTCAATTCTAGGTCTACATGAAGAGTTATTTGCTTTGGCAGAAGCATTCAAGGGTGATAATTACTCTCAATGACAGCGCTGTCATTATACATATTAAATTACATTTCTGTCTATCTCTATTTGTTTTTAATTCTCTGTAATCTACTAAAAAGTTAAGCTAGCTCTCGCTATGAAGTTAGATAATAACACTTTGAAGATGCAGTCTCTTTTTTCACAAAGGCTCTTTAGTTACTAAAGTCCACTAATACAGAGTTTCTGGATCTGAATCAGTAAAGTTCATAACTTAAGTGAGTCTTAAAAAGAAAAACGCGCCATTAGGCGCGCTTTAAGGTCATATCACAATTGATGAACTAAGGCGTCCAAAATACCGTCAAATCGATATCAGAGTGGTTCAATACTGCTCGTAAAGGTACATCAAATTCTGAACCTTCAGCTTTAGCATTTTCATACACCGCTTTTTTCTCATCACCAGAAATCAACAACACCACTTTGCGAGAGTCTGCAATACCGCTAAGCGTTAAGCTCATACGCTCAGTGATGCTCCCTGTCACTTCACTTTCTATAGCATTAATTGCACATACTTTATCAGTACTTTCTAGGCCATTCTTTAAACCTTCAGCATGAGGGAATAAAGATGCTGTGTGACCGTCAGGTCCCATACCAAGAATAGTCACATCTGCTGTTTTTAATTCAGCATAGGCTTTTTCACATTCAGTTTGCCCTGTAACTGCAGTACCTGCCGAGTTTTTCATTGTTACAAAGTGTGCTTTTGCAGCATGATTTTGTATAAGCGTCGAATTAATAAATGCCTCGTTAGACTTTTCATGAGTGGCATCTACCCAACGTTCATCAACCATAGCTACAGAGACTTTTTCCCAAGGGAACGCTAAGTTTGCCAGATATTTATAAGCTGGTGCAGGTGATGAACCGCCTGAAACCATAAGCACAGCTTTACCATCTTGTTCAATACCTGAAGACAATTGCTCTTTTAATAAAGTAGACAAGGCTTCTGTCATTTGCTCTTTTGAATCAAAAAAACGCTCTGTTAATTTAGCCATTATGCGCCCTCTCCTACATTAAACCATTTATGGTTACACTCATCTAACAGCTCATCTGCCGCTTCTGGACCCCATGAACCTGCACGGTAAAGTGAAGGAGTCCCCTTCTCTTGCCAACGAGCGATGATAGGATCTATCCACTTCCATGCACGGCGTACTTCTTGTCTGTGAATAAACAATGAAGGGTTATTTGCCGCAGCATCTAACATTAGACGTTTATAAGCATCTGAGTGGAAACCATTTTCGTACTGTTCGCTTAACTCGATGTTTAATGTTACTGGTTGAAGTTGCATCTCGTGCTTGTCTAACTTTTTAGACATCAGAGTCAGTTGAATACTTTCTTCAGGCTGAAGACGAATAACAAGACGGTTTGGCTTTACAGGGCCAACATTGTTGTCATATACATTGTGTGAAACTGGCTTGTATTCAACCACGATTTCGGCACAGCGCTGCTTCATACGTTTACCTGTTCTTAGATAAAAAGGTACACCTGACCAGCGCCAGTTATCGATATGTGCCCGAATAGCTACAAATGTTTCTGTTGTACTTGCGCCTTCTGCAAGCTCTTCTAAGTAACCAGGGACAATTTTTCCACCTAACTCACCTGGAACATACTGGCCGCGTACTACGTTATTATCAACGTCTTCATCAAGTAATGGACGCAGCGCCTCAAGTACTTTTAGCTTCTCAGTACGGATACTTTGTGCATTTAGCTTATGCGGCGATTCCATCGCAACCAAGCAAAGCAGCTGTAACAGGTGGTTTTGAACCATATCACGAAGTGCACCTGCTTTATCATAAAAACCTGCGCGAGATTCTAAACCAACTGTTTCAGAAATACTGATCTGAATATTATCAATAGTTTTAGCATCCCATAAGTTTTCGAACAAAGCATTCGAGAAGCGAAGTGCCATTAAGTTTTGTACTGTTTCTTTGCCTAAGTAATGATCAATACGGAAGATCTGCTCTTCTTTGAAAAACTCAGCAATGCGTGCATTAATTTCTTCTGCAGACTTACCGCAATAGCCAATTGGCTTTTCTACCACAACACGTGATGTTTTAGTGATAAGGCCTTTGGTGGATAAAATTTCACAACACTGACCGTATACAGCTGGAGGAAGAGATAGGTAGAAAACGCGAGACTTATCTTCAGCATCTGAATTTAAAATCTTGTGTAATTCATCCCAGTTATCATCCGCTTCAGTCACGTTGATCACAACAGGTATCAGATAAGTTGAAAACGCTTGCCAATCTTTATCGTTAAACTCACCGTCAGATAAAAATGACTTAAGAGCTTTGTGCGCCGTTTCAATGTATTCTTGTTGTTGTTCTTGACCACGAACGGTTGGCAAAATACGAGAGCCTTCAGGTAAGTTGCCTTCTTGATAAGCTCTATACATCGCGGGCAATAATTTACGAAGTGCTAAATCACCACCACCGCCAAAAATTACAATATCAAAAGGGTTAAGCATAATTTACTCTCTACATGGTTAGGCGCGACGTTTTACTATAACGCGCTACATACTTGCTTACTGGGTAGTTTACCAAGCAAGCTTGGTTTGCGGTATTGAATTCGTTTGCATTTTACGGGAGCTGGAACGAATGAAAAAGATAAAATGAGTCTTAGGGGCTCTGTAATTCCTCTCACAAAAATACAGGCCCTAAGAACTCCAGCGCTACCCGTTCAAAGGTATTGTTTTCACTTTGCGTGAAACCGGTGTGTCTCGGATGAGACGAAATCCATTAACGATATTGCTTGTAATAAGCAATTAATCCAGAAGTTGAACTATCATGTTGGTGTTCAACGTTTTCTTGTGTTAGTTCTGCTTCAATAGCTGATGCTAAACCTTTCCCTAGTTCAACACCCCATTGATCAAAAGAGCAAATCTCTAAAATAACGCCTTGGCAGAAAATTTTGTGCTCATATAAGGCGATTAAGCGACCTACCGCTTTGGCATCGACTACATCCAAAATCATAGACGTTGTTGGGCGATTGCCCTGATGAATTTTGTGTGCAATTAATTGCCCAATTTCTGCTTCAGATTTGCCTTTTGCAGTTAAATCTGCACGAACCTGCTCAGCATCAACACCCGCCATCATGGCTTCAGTTTGTGCGAAGAAGTTCGATAATAAAATATCGTGATGCTGACCAATATTATGCTGTGGTTTCAACGACGCAATAAAATCAGCAGGTACAATCGTATTACCTTGGTGTAAGTACTGATAAAATGCGTGCTGACCATTAATACCTGTCATACCCCAAATAAGCGGGACAGTTGTATATGGCACTTGTCGACCATCAAATGACACGTGCTTACCATTACTTTCCATCTCACCCTGTTGTAAGTAAGCTGGAAGCATATGTAGCGCTTGATCATAAGGTAAAATTGCTTGCGCTGCGTGACCTAAAAAGCTGGTATTCCAAACGCTTAAAAGTGCCATGACTAGAGGAATATTGTCTTCAAATTTAGCCGTTTTGAAGTGCTCGTCGATTTCGAAAGCGCCTTCCAACACAGCTTCAAACTGCTCGTAACCTAAATAAAGTGCGATTGGTAAGCCGATAGCGCTCCAAAGAGAGAAGCGACCACCAACCCAATCCCACATGGTAAATACATTTTCGTCTGCTATACCAAACGCACGTGTTTTCTCTAGGTTGGTACTTACGGCAACGAAGTGCTTTGCAATGTCAGCTTTTGATGCATCAGACTCTAAGAACCACGTAACAGATGAACGTGCATTGGTCATTGTTTCAGACGTTGTAAACGTTTTTGAAGAAATCACAAATAACGTCGTCTCAGGGTTTAAGCCTGCAAGTGCTTGGTATAACTGAACACCATCAACGTTCGAAACATAATGTACATTTAACGTGTCATCAGCGTAAGCTTTTAACGCTTCAGTTGCCATTTGAGGGCCTAGGTTAGAACCACCAACACCAATTGCAACAACATCTTTTACTGACTCGCCTGTAAAGCCTAACCACTCACCTGAACGCACTTTTTCAGTGAATGCTTTAATTTTTTCAAGTTCGGCGTTTACTAATGGCATGACATCTTCGCCATCGACTTCAACCACTGAATTTGAACGATTTCTTAGTGCAGTATGTAACACAGCTCTGTCTTCAGTGATGTTAATTTTCTCACCTGAAAACATTTTTTCGCGCCAAGCTGCAATATCGCATTGCTCGGCAAGGTTAATAAGTTGAGCAAATGTTGAATCGTCAATTAACTGTTTAGAGTAATCGAAAAGAAGACCTGGGATCTGAGTAGAAAACTTATCGAAGCGCTGGTCATCGTTTGCAAATAACGACTTTAAATGTTGTTGCTTCAAGCTTTCTGCAGATTTCTCAAGTGCTTGCCAGCTACTTAGTTCACTTCGGCAGTTCATAATTCATTCCTCTAAACACGATTGTGCACATACTTAAAAATTGAAAACGGCACTAAAATTACTCGACAGAGTTAACCATAAGTTAAAATGACAACGCTGTCAATTGACTAATTTCCAATTTTAGAATGTGGATAATACCTGAATATTTTTAAAATGACACCGGTATCAGTCAAATTTTTATTTCCCGATAGGATGCTATTTATTTCCTTTCTTGGTTAAAATAGTTAATCATCATTACCATTTAATGAAATAAGAGCCCGTTTCGCTCTCTCACGCTGAAGAATAATAAATTATGAAAGTGACTATTAATGACGTTGCCAAATTAGCTGGTGTGTCTATGAAGACCGTATCTCGCGTTATCAACAAAGAACCTTCTGTACGAAAAAAGACCTATGATATTGTTATGGAAGCTGTCAAGGAATTGAACTATCAACCTAATATCGCAGCGCGAAATCTGGCAGGTACTTCTTCATTCGCGGTTGCGCTTGTTTATGATAACCCGAATGCTTATTACGTGATTGATATGCAAAATGGTGTACTTTCTCGCTGTAGAGATGAAGGTTTCGAGTTGGTTATTCATCCTTGTAGTAGTACTGACGACCAAATGCAGGATGAGTTCAAAACTATGATCCTACGCTCTCGCCTTGCTGGCCTTGTGCTAACCCCCCCACTTTCAGAACAACAAAATATCATCGAAATGCTTGATGAAATGAATATGCCTTATGTACGCTTACTATCTGGTCGTGAAGAACAGAATGAAGGAAAGAACAACTGCATCCTAGTGAATGACTTCGCGGCAGCATACGAAATTACAGAGCACCTCATTAAGCACGGCCACAAAAATATAGCGTTTGTATTGGGTGACAAAGAGCACAAATCAACAACTGAGCGATTAGCGGGTTACCAACAAGCACTAGCCGATAACAATATCAGTTTTAATCAGTCATTGATTTTTGAAGGTCACTACTCTTTCGAGTCGGGAGTCAACGGTGCAAAACACCTTTTGGCTGATAATAACAAACTTGGTGTAACTGCTATTTTAGGCGGTAATGATGAGGTTGCCGCGGGGGCATTATTCGCAGCTCGCTTAATGAACATTGAAATTCCATCGCAACTGTCTATTTCTGGATTCGAAGATTCACCATTCTCTCGTCAAACCTGGCCAAAACTGACCACCGCTCACCAGGCCAATAACGTAATTTCAGAACATGCGGCACGTTTACTTTTTAGTAAAGCTCGCAGCAGCCGTAAGCAAGAAAAAGACATCATTACAAACTTTACACCGTCTATCGTGGTACGGGAAAGCACAGGTCCCGCGCCTGTATAAAGTTACAAATCTGAAAAAAAGCGCCCGTTGGCGCTTTTTTATGTGTTGAATTTTTTACTGCTTGTAACCTGCAAAAAATCGCTGCATTTTGTCCATCGCTGGAACCAATTCATCTTTATGAGGTAAGAAAACCAATCTGAAATGATCTGGTTTGTACCAATTAAAAGCTCTACCATGCACAAGTAATATTTTTTCTTGCTTTAATAAGTCCAGCATCATTTTCTCATCATTGCTGACATTAAACTTTTCTACATCAATTTTCGCAAAAGCGTAAAGTGCCCCTTTAGGTTTCACGCAACTGATCCCATCAATGGCATTAAGTCCTTCGTAGGCTATGTTTCTTTGCTCATATAGACGGCCGCCAGGCTCGATTAAATTATCGATAGATTGCACCCCACCAAGGGCTTGTTGAATGGCAAACTGCGCTGGCACGTTGGCACATAAACGCATTGAGGCCAGTATATCTAAACCGGTAATAAGGTCGCTCATCGCCTCTATATTACCGCTTAAGATCATCCAGCCCATTCTTAAACCTGCTGCGCGGTAAGTTTTCGCCAACCCATTGAAAGTAATAACAGGCAGATCGTCACATAAAGCAGCAATAGAAAAGTGCTCTACCCCATCGTAAAGTATCTTTTCGTAAATCTCATCGCTTAAAATAAGCAGATTGTGCTCACGTGCAACCTTAACCAACTCTTCTAATAGTGTTTTGTCGTAAACTGCCCCTGTCGGGTTATTTGGGTTGATTAACACCAGCGCTTTAGTTTTATCTGTGATTTTAGCGCGAATATCAGCAATGTCTGGGAACCAGTCTTGCTCTTCATCGCACATGTAATGCACTGGCTTACCACCCGATAGCTTCACTGATGCAGTCCAAAGCGGATAATCAGGAGCTGGAATAAGTACTTCGTCACCCGAATTTAACAGCGCTTGAGTAGTTATCTGAATAAGCTCGCTCACCCCATTACCAATGTAAATGTTATCTACACTAATATGTGGTAATTGCTTTTGCTGATAATGTTGATAAACAGCGACTCGAGCAGAATAAAGCCCTTTTGAATCACAGTAACCTTGAGCTGAATACAAGTTGCGAATGATATCTCTGTGCATATCTTCTGGCATATCAAAACCAAAAGAGGCAGGATTACCTACATTTAGCTTTAAAACTTTTAAACCATCATCTTCCATCTGCTTTGCTTGTTGCAAAACTGGACCACGAATGTCATAGCAAACGCCATGTAATTTATTGCTTTTAGTAATTTTTGACATACTTCCCCCCAATAGAGCCAGCATAGCCTAAAGCACACGGCAAAAACCAGAGGGAAATAAGATAAATGAAATGAATTTTATTCTAGCTGCAATTTGCTTCTAGCCATTGTAATAGTTGCGATTTTGAACCAGAGACTTGAGCCGACAATCGCGCCATATTATCGTCCATATTAGCTAAGTCATCTTGAATAAGACCCTGTTCAATCGCACGCGCAAGATTACTAAGGCTAGTCGCACCAAATTGGGCCGCATTTGACTTTAAGCTATGAGCATGGCGAATGGCTTCTTGTTTATCATTGTTCAATGCCATTCTCAGTTCATTTTCGAGTCTCTCAAACTCGCTACAGCAAAACACCACCGTATCAGCAAATTGCTCTCCTAGCAGAGCCTGCATCCCGGCCAGCGCATCTTCATTGATTGTTACATTCATAACTGCTCTCTTTCGTTATATCTTTCAATAATGTAGTAAAATACCTGGATGATGGCAAAAGATAATCATCAAATATGATAAAATCAGCTTAGGTTACGAGCTTGAAAACGAAAATGAAACGATCAAATTGTACAAAATGTCATTATCCTGTAACAACGTGTGTCTGCGAATATGTCACTAAAAAAGTAAAGAACCGCACCAAAATTATTATCCTGCAGCACCCTGACGAAGTGAACTTGGCTAAAAATACCGTTCGCCTTTTACAACTACAATTAAGCGATATACAAATTGTTGTCGGTGAATCAGAGCGTGACTTCGTATCAGTACTCAATGATCTTCCTAAAGAAAGCACTGCACTTTTATATCCAGGCAAAGATACAATTGATGTACATAACTGCTCAGCACTTTCTCCGAAGCTCACGCATTTGGTGGTTATTGATGGTACTTGGAAGAAAACCAATAAAATTTTTGCTTTAAACCCTTCCCTGCATGCGTTACAGAAAATCAGTTTTTCAGTTATACCTGAGAACCAATATCGTATCCGTAAAGCCGAACAAAACTATAGTCTCTCGACCTTAGAAGCCGTCGGGCACTTCATCAATATTGTTGACGGCTGTGATAATCAACCTTTGTTGCACCTTCTTAATGGCATGATTGAACAACAAACCAAGTTTATGCCTGAGCATGTTAAAGCAAGGTACTTTGAAGAATAACTATGGCAAGGCTCACAAGTGACTTTTATAGACAAGGCCCAGATTATAGATTTGGTGATCAAATTTTATTTGAAGATATTAAACGTACCTTTGGCTTTAAAACCATCACGGTCGGCGCTTGGGTGACGAAAGAAGAGCGTTTTATCGCTGCTAATTTAATTTACGACAGCCTCGCTGATTTAACACAAATACTGAATATACCTCCTGAAGTCATTGGTTTAAGAAAAACACTCAGTTTAAGTTTTGGCTCTGGCGGACAAAAAGGTGTGCAAGCTCATTATGACAGTAATGGCAAAATACTCGCTTTAGCTAAAAATGCTGGCGCAGGGGCACTGGCCCATGAATGGTGGCATGCCTTTGATCATTACATATGTAAATTCTTATACCCGAGCAGTCAATATTTTGATTTTGCTTCAGCGAAATGGCTTACTGAAGCGTCTTATCACCCACACCCTCTGAATGATGAACTTTCGAACTTTTATAAATACTGCTTTTTAGATGCAACGGGTCAGCAAGAAAGCACCTTCTTTAAAAATTCGATTATGCTCGATAAAACTTATCAACAAAATTATTTCAGTCGTCCGCAAGAAATGACAGCCCGTGCGTTTGAGTCCTGTATCGGCCACCATACTGAAATCAAAAACCACTACTTAGTGTCTGGCGTCAAAAAAAGTAGGCTCGCACAACAAGGGGGGTTCCCTGATAAAACACTTCGAGGACACTTAGAAACTAGTATTTATCGTTATTTCAACGCACTAGGAGCTGCTTTACATCGATAGCTAAATTAGCTTGGGTCAACCACTGCATATAATCTTCAAACTTAATGGGTTTCGAAATAAAGTAACCTTGTGCTATGTCACAGCCATAATGCATCAACTTATTGTAACTTGCTAAGTTCTCAACACCTTCTGCAACCACCATTGACCCTAAACTTCTTGCCATATCACAAGTCGTCTTGCAGATTGTTTGATTTTTGCTCGAAGTTTCAATATCCATAACAAATTGTTTATCTACTTTTAGTTCATCAAAACCAAGTTCGCTTAAATATGCAAGTGAAGAGTAACCCGTACCGTAATCATCAATCGCAATTTTGACCCCTAAATGCCTATAATCTTCGATGGTTTCTTTTAGTTTACCTTTACCAGCAATCGCAACAGATTCTGTGATTTCCAAAATGATTTGCGAGGGGTCTAATGAAAGCTCGTTTAACTGTGTAATAAGTTGCACTATCAACTCTTTTCTTGATAAATCTTTTCCAGAAATATTCAAAGACAGCATATGGTTTGGGTATAGCTCAACGATTTCTTTCTGATAATTTAACCCCTGTGTAATAACCCACTCTGTCAACGCATTAATTTGCCCTGAAGCCTCAGCGATAGGAATGAACTCATCGGGCGCAACAAACCCTAGATCAGGATGATGCCAGCGTAACAAGCCCTCAGCACCATATACTTGGCCGGTGCAAAGCAATACTTGAGGCTGTAAGAACAGTGACAACTCATTGTTTTGTATCGCATGCTGAAGCGATGCCGATAGCTTTAATCGCCTTTCAGCCATAGCCGCTATACTCGGATCGTAAATATGCCAATTGACCCCAAAAGAATGGTTATCAGCCAAAGCCAATAAACTTCTTTGCACTAATAGTTCCGCATTAATTGCATGGGTGGGGTAATGTGCAACCCCGACTTTGATTTGATCTGAAAGTTGAAACCCTTTTTGCTCAACCCCTTCTTCAAACACACCTGCAATAACACACACATACTGTTCAATTTGATTAAGTGATAGGTCACCGATCAAAACTAAAGCAAAAGTGCCATCTGAAAGTTTATAAATTTGATGTGATTGCTGAGCACTTTCATTTTCAAGATAAGGGTTGATTTGTGATTTAAGCTCTTTAAACAAAACCCTTAGGCGCTTACTTGCATACTCAACACCGAAGCTTAGCTTAATTTGATCCGACATCATGGGGCGAAACGCTAAAACTGTGTGGTTTTTCTTATTCGCAACTAAAGTATCCAAAAATTGCTGAAGCGCTTGACGATTTGCCAAGCCTGTGTCTTTATCATGTAAGCTATAAAATAAAAATGAATCCTGCTTTTTCTTATCAAGTAAATAAATGGCTACGCAAATAAGAATAACATGAACAAAAACCAACACTCTGACAGGCCAAACCAAATCACTTTGAGCAATAGTGCCAGATTCAAGACCTAATCTGCCTATTTCAATAAGTAATGCGGGCAACCAAGCGATAAACATCAGTTTTATCAGAGGCCGCTGACTTACAAATGCAAAATAATAAATTGTCAGCATACAAGTTATTAAAGCTGTAAAGCTTACGACTTGTGCAGCTGTTGATATTGATGATTGAAAAATTAAAACAAAACAGGCTGCTGCCAACAGAAATCGCGCTGTGGTCTGAACCACTCTATAGGCTCTTTTGTAATGCTGCTTTAATGCAAAAAACTTAGCATTAAACATGATACAAGCAGCGGCACTAAAAAATAACCAAGCGGCGGTCAGAGATGACAAATAATCAGCAGCTAAGTCAGGAAGATAGAAGTAAATGACCCCAGTGATCACACTATATTGTAAGGCAATAAAGATGAAATAGCCGCCTAAATATGCAAGGTACTTATATTTGCTCGTTGCAGCCATTAAGAACATAAATAAACCAACAAAATAGAGTAAGCCAAGTTCAGTACCGTACCAGAACTGGCGTGTTTGTTTTAAATTATCAAACTCTTCTGCAGTGGAAAGCTTTAAACTCAGTTGTTTGTTATCTGGATTATCCGCCTCGATATAAATAGCTACATCGCTATTTTGAGAAGTTAGCCTTATATGCGGAAAAATCTTATTTTCTGGTGCACTATTACTAAGACTAGAGAAAACCGATTTACTGATTAATTTTCCAGATTGAACCCAGTAGAAAGAAAGTTGACCTTTTGGCAGTTGGTCGGTGTGAAGCACCCAATGAAAACTGTCAGTATATGACATTAAATTAGGCTCTATCTTGAACCAGTGTTTGTATCCTGAAAGGATAGATAAACTGTTAGTACTTTGAGCTGTAAAACGAGCATCGTCTTGAATGACATCTAATATAGAAACCTGAGAGTTAGGCACATCTTCAAGGTAGAAGACATCAAATTCCTTTGCACTTGCTTTTGAAAAAACAAGTAACAAAATGATTGCTAAAACTCTCAAAGCCCAAACCGACATATCATCTCCTTGAATACAAGCTTGCCGCCTAAGATTTAAGTATGTCGGTTTTTTTGGGATCTGCCAGATTAAAAGTGTAAATAAATTTAATCTTTTATACTGATTTAATTAGTACAATTATCGTCGCTAATACGGCTAGCTACCGCACTATTCTGGCCTTTATATTTCGCATCTTTACGGGCGTTATAAGGCTGCTCAGCTGGGCTTGTCATAGTTTCAAAACTGAGCGCACCAATTTTCATTTTTGGACGAAGTGCTAACGGTAACTTGCCTGAGTTGTAAAACTCTAAAACAATGTTACCTGACCAACCCGGATCAATTCGGTGTGCTGTAACATGCACCATTAGCCCTAAACGTGCTAATGATGAACGGCCATCTAACCACCCCACTAAATCCGCAGGTAAAGTTACTGACTCATAGGTCATTGCCAGAGCTAGTTGACCTGGGTGTAAAAAGAACTGTTCATTTTCGCCCAGTTCAATTTCATCACTCATGATTGATTCCATGGCATCGTTTAGTTTGTCTTTTGGGCCACTTAAATCAATATATGGCGCGCCATGGTCTTGAAATACACGAAACTTATTACCTAAACGTAAATCAAGGGTGATCCCTGAGATCATGTCATCACTTGGTGAAGGCTCAATAATAATTTTTTGATCAGCAATGGCTTGTTTAATATGGGTATCAGATAATCTCATTTCTTAATCGTCCGTCATCACAATCTCAACTTGTGAGTCTGTGCTTGATTGGTAGTGCAGCATGCTCGCGATAAGTTGACTACATGCTGTGTAATGTTCTGTTGCTTTTATAGGTTGTTTTGCAATATTAAGACCTTGCTCAGAATACGTCCTGATCTCAATATCTAAAGGGATTTCAGCCAATAATGGTACACCATGGCGGCTCGCCAAACGCTCGCCCCCTTGCTGACCAAATACATGGTTTTTGCCACCACAATGGCCACAAATGTAGTGACTCATGTTTTCAATCAGGCCCAGTATAGGCAAGTTTACTTGATTGAACATCGCGATGCCCTTTTGTGCATCGGCAAGGGCTAAATCTTGAGGTGTAGTAATAATTACCGCACCACTGGCTGGCACTTTTTGCGTCATAGTGAGCTGAATATCGCCTGTGCCTGGCGGCATATCAACAAATAAGTAATCTAACTCGCCCCAATCTGTTTCATTCAGTAATTGGTTGAGCGCTTGAGAAGCCATAGGGCCTCGCCATACTGTGGCATCTTCTGCTGGTACTAAAAAACCAATAGACTGCATTTTAATGCCATCTTTAACAATGGGTTGCAGGGTTTTATTGTCTTTTGTTGTTGGCTTTTCGTGTTCTAAAGCGAACAAAGATGGAATCGAAGGTCCATAAATATCAGCATCTAAAATACCGACCTTGGCACCTTGTGCAGCCATCGCATAAGCCAGGTTCACCGCAGAGGTCGACTTACCTACCCCACCTTTACCCGATGCCACTAAGACAATGTGTTTTATTTGTTTGAATTTATCTTTTGCAGTTAATGCAATTTCAGCACATAGACTAATTTTTGTCTGTGTTTTCTCAAGCAGTTCAGCTTCAATATCTAATAGCGCATTTTTTGCTGCAAAGGGTAAATTAAGGTGCACCTCAAAACCGCCATTCGTTTTATCTACTTTTTCGACCCAGTCATTGGCAATACCAAAAGGAAATACCGCACTTTTATACTGAGATAATGCGGTCAAAATCGCCGTTTTTTCGGGGTTAAGTTTGCCAAACAGTTTATTGAGTCCAAACATAAAAATAAAACGTGCTCGAATGATGAAAAAGACCTCGGAATTATGTAACATTCAACCCATTAACACCAGTCAATTCAGCTAAGCTAAGGCTTTAATGTTCCTTATTTTGGCTCAAATTAGTGGTTTGTTTAATAGTTAAGCAACATCACTTAAATTTCATGGAACCGTTTATGAGCAAGAGAAAAATTCTCATCACTAGTGCTTTACCGTATGCCAATGGTCCAACTCACCTTGGTCATATGCTTGAATACATTCAAACTGATATTTGGTCACGTTTTCAAAAATTACGTGGTCATGAAACTTATTACGTCTGTGCTGATGATGCGCACGGCACGCCAATTATGCTGAATGCACAAAAGCAAGGCATTACACCTGAAGAAATGGTGAAAAACGTGAGTGTTGAGCGTCAACGTGATTTCGCAGATTTCAGTGTTGAATTTGATAACTATCACAGTACACACAGTGAAGAGAACAAAGAATTAAGCGCATTGATCTACAATCGTTTGAACGATAAAGGTCATATCAAGAAGCGTACTATTTCTCAGCTCTTTGACCCAGAAAAAGAAATCTTCTTACCAGATCGTTTTGTTACGGGTACTTGCCCAACGTGCGGTGCAGAAGATCAAAACGGTGACAGCTGTGATGCTTGTGGCGCAACATATAGCCCAACTGAGCTTAAAGATCCGCGTTCTGCGATGTCTGGTGCAATTCCAGTATTAAAAGATTCTGAACACTACTTCTTTGACCTACCAGCTTTCGAAGACATGCTGAAAGAGTGGCTACACTCAGGTAGCCTTCAAGCTGAAATGGCAAACAAACTAGAAGAGTGGTTTGCTGAAGGTCTACAGCAATGGGATATCAGCCGTGATGCCCCTTACTTTGGTTTTGAAATTCCAGGTGCACCGGGTAAATACTTCTACGTATGGCTAGATGCACCAATTGGTTATATGGCTAGCTTCAAAAACCTATGTGACAAATCAGGCTTAGATTTTGATGCATTCTGGGGCGAAGGTTCTGATGCAGAGCTTTATCACTTCATCGGTAAAGACATCATTTATTTCCACAGTCTGTTCTGGCCTGCAATGCTAGATGGTGCGAACTTCCGCAAGCCAACTAATGTATTTGCACATGGCTTTGTAACCGTAAACGGTGCAAAAATGTCTAAATCTAAAGGCACCTTCATTAAGGCGCGTACTTATTTAGACCACTTAAACCCTGAATATTTACGTTATTACTTCGCTGCTAAACTAAACAGTGGCATTACTGACTTAGATTTAAACTTAGAAGACTTTGCACAACGTGTGAACTCTGACTTAGTTGGTAAAGTTGTAAACATCGCGTCTCGTTGTGCGGGTTTCATCACTAAGAAATTTGACGGCAAGTTAAGTGATGTGATCATGGAGCCGGAGCTATTAGCTGAGTTCCAAAATGCGTCAGACACCATTGCTGAGCATTATGAAAACCGTGAATATAGCCGAGCTATCCGTGAGATCATGACTCTTGCTGACAAAGCAAACCAGTTCATCGATGCACAAGCACCTTGGGTACTGATCAAGAACGAAGACACACAAGAACAAGCACACCAAGTATGCTCTCTTGGTTTGAACTTATTTAAAGTGCTACTGACTTACTTGAAGCCAGTACTTCCTGTAATGGCTGCAAACGTTGAGTCTTTCCTAAATACAGAATTAACTTGGGAAAGTGCGCAAACGCCATTAGTTGGTCATGAGATCAGCAAATTCAAAGCGCTAATGCAACGTGTTGAAATGGACAAAGTAAACAAAATGGTTGAAGAATCAAAAGAAAGCTTAGAAGCGGCTAACAAACCAAAGATTGACCCAAATAGTCCGCTTGCTAAAGAGCCTATCGCAGATGAAATCGAGTTTAACGACTTCGCTAAAGTTGATTTGCGTGTTGCGAAAATCGCTAAAGCTGAACACGTTGAAGGCGCTGAAAAGCTACTTAAACTCACGTTAGATTTAGGTGGTGAAACGCGCCAAGTATTTGCAGGTATTAAATCAGCCTACGCACCGGAAGATATCGAAGGCAAGTTAACGGTTATGGTTGCTAACCTTAAGCCGCGTAAGATGCGTTTCGGTATGTCAGAAGGCATGGTACTGGCAGCCGGCCCAGGTGGTAAAGAAATTTATATTCTGAACCCAGATGAAGGCTCAGAGCCGGGTATGCGTGTCATGTAATTAACAATTACACGTGAAAAGCCCGCTATCTTGCGGGCTTTTTTGTATCTAAAACTCACAAAACATCACCCATAAAAAAGCCCAGTCAATTGACTGGGCTGTATCCTTGGTAACACTTAATTTTGTTAAGTATTAGCCTTTGTACTTTTGCATTACTAATGTTGCGTTTGTACCGCCGAAGCCAAAGCTGTTAGACATTACCGTATTTAGCTCAACGTCACGACGCTCAGTTACAATGTCTAAGCCTTTCGCTTGCTCGTCTAGCTCTTCAACGTTGATTGAAGGAGCTACGAAATTATTTTCAAGCATAAGTAGAGAGAAGATAGCTTCGTGAACACCAGCAGCACCAAGGGCGTGACCAGTCATTGCTTTAGTTGCACTAATAGCAGGAGATTTCTCACCGAATAGCTCTTGAATTGCACCTAGCTCTTTCACGTCACCTACTGGTGTAGAAGTACCGTGTGTGTTTAAGTAATCGATGCCACCTTCAACGTCAGCCATTGCTTGTTTCATACAACGAACCGCGCCTTCACCAGATGGTGCAACCATGTCGTAACCATCAGAAGTTGCACCGTAACCTACGATTTCAGCGTAGATGTGAGCACCACGAGCAAGTGCGTGCTCTAGTTCTTCAACAACAACGATACCGCCACCACCAGAGATTACAAAACCGTCTCGGTTTGCATCATACGTACGAGAAGCTTTTTCAGGTGTTTCATTGTATTTTGTTGAAAGCGCGCCCATCGCGTCGAATTCCATTGCCAGTGTCCAGTGAAGTTCTTCACCACCACCTGCAAAGATAACGTCTTGCTTACCAAGTTGAATTTGCTCTACCGCATTACCGATACAGTGTGCTGATGTTGCACATGCAGAGCTGATTGAGTAGTTAACACCTTTAATTTTGAAAGGCGTTGCAAGACATGCTGACGCTGTTGATGCCATAGTACGAGGAACCATGTAAGGACCTACGCGCTTAACACCTTTTTCACGAAGAATGTCAGCCGCTTCTACTTGGTATTTAGAAGAACCACCACCTGAACCAACGATTAAGCCAGTGCGCTCGTTAGACACCTGCTCTTCAGATAGACCTGAATCTTCAATCGCTTGTGCCATTGAGATATAAGAGAATGCAGCAGCATCGCCCATGAAGCGGTGTGCTTTACGGTCTACGTGTGCTTTAACATCGATGTCGATGTTACCTGAAACATTACTACGAAGATTATAATCAGCGAATTCTTGATTGAAAACGATGCCACTTTTACCCGCTTTTAAAGACTCTAATACTTCGTTCTTGTCGTTGCCGATGCTCGATACAATACCGATACCTGTAATAACGGCTCTTCTCATGGGTGATTCCCTTAATTTTATTTCTAAATTCTGTGTATTCTACTTTGAATTGTGACCTCAAGTGGTCAGCTTTCCAGCTTACACACGTACTCTGAATTGTTTTTTACTAAATTTCAACGGACGAAAACAATTAAAACACGTAGAATACTGCATTAATTCGATCCTAATTGCATTAATCATGATCAAAAACGCACAAATTCACTTTAATGAATCAGGCACACCGGTTGCCGACGACTTCGATGATGTTTATTTCTCGAACGATGATGGTCTTGCTGAATCTCACTATGTTTTCTACGAGAATAACAACATTTCAGCACGTTTAACCTCACACGACCAAAAACACTTTGTGATCGCAGAAACTGGCTTTGGTACTGGCCTTAACTTTTTAAATACTTGGCAGCAATGGCGTCAAATCGAAGGTAACAAAGCGAAATTACATTTTATTTCTTTTGAAAAGTTTCCAATAAAACAGTCGGAACTTGCAAAAGCGTTAGCAGCTTGGCCAAGCCTCACATCTTTATCAGAGCAGCTTTGTAAGCACTACCCGATCGCACTTGAGGGTTGCCACCGCCTTGAGTTCGACAATGGTCGTGTAGTCCTTGATTTATGGTTTGGTGATGTGCACGACACTTTACCTAAAATGAATTTCACCCAAGAAGGTATTGTGGACGCTTGGTACCTAGATGGCTTTGCACCAAGCAAAAACCCAGATATGTGGACACAACCGTTGTTCAATGCCATGGCGAATCTAAGCCGAGACAATGCAACATTCGCGACATTTACTGCTGCAGGTTTTGTACGTCGCGGCTTACAAGAAGCTGGGTTCGAATGCAAAAAAGTAAAAGGCTTTGGCCGCAAACGTGAGATGGTTGTTGGTCAGTTAAATATCGCTAACAGCACACACAATACACCCGAGTTTTACAACTTAAATAAAAGGCCACTCAATCACGTTGCCATCATTGGTGGGGGCGTTGGCTCTAGCTGTTTACTATATCATTTAGCTAAGCGTGGGATTAGCGCTACTTTATTTTGCCAAGATGATGCACTTGCAAAAGGCGCCTCACATAATCGACAAGGCGCGGTTTACCCTAATCTACAATCTGAAAATAGCCCATCAAGCGAGTTCTATGCCCACAGCTATTTATATGCATTAAGGCTATACAAAGATATTGCCGCGCAAGGTTTTGAATATGACCATGATTGGTGTGGCGTTTTACTCCAAGCGGTAAATGAGAGCAAAACACTGCAACACAAAAAGTTAGTAGAAAAAGCGGTATGGCCTGAGTCACTGATTTATTCTGTGAATGAATCACAAGCCAGTGAACTGGCAGGTGCTGAATTACCCTATTCCGGTTTGTTCTTTCCTGAAGCTGGCTGGGTAGACCCAGCACAGTTAACCCATGCTGTATTTGATGCTGCCAATACATTGCAAGGCGTTCAAACATATTTTAATACAGATGTTCAAACTTTAGAGCAAAGCGAAGATGGGTGGTATTTAGTTACTGAAGACAACCGAGTTGGTCCATTCTCGGATGTATTTGTTTGCGCCGGTGAACACAGTGACAGGTTCGAGCAAACAAAAGACATTGGCTTACACGGTGTCAGAGGCCAAGTCTCGCATATTAAATCTGGTGAAGTATCTGATAAATTAAAAACCGTACTGTGTCATAAAGGTTATTTTACGCCAAGCATCGATGGCCATCATTGTATGGGAGCAACCTTTGATAAACAAACCAAAAGCCGTGAAGTTAAAGACGAAGATAATGTCACCAACAAAGCACAGTTAATGAAGTTTTATGAGCAGAGTGACTTTACGCAAAGCCTTGGTGACATTACTTCAGCGAAAGCCGCTGTGAGATGCTGTTTCAATGACCACTTACCTATGCTCGGTCAAGTCCCTGAGAAAGCAGATTTATGTCAAGCCTATGCAAACTTAAGTAAAGGTAAGCAGTATGATTTCTCTGAAGAACAAATGCCTTATGCAGGACTTCATATCGTTACTGGTTTTGGGGCAAGGGGCCTCTGCAGTGCACCTCTGGCAACCGAGCACTTGATTGCCAAACTATGTAATGAACCAAGCCCTTATAGTTTAAGGGTCAATGAGGCCATACACCCTAACCGCTTTATTGTTAGAGATCTTATTCGTAATAAGATTTAGCCACTAAAATAGAAAAGGCGACCTAAGTCGCCTTTGTTCTATGTTTATACTGAAAACTAAGGTTTTGCTATTTGAATAACCACTCGACGGTTTTTGCCTCGTCCTATGGCATTGTCATTTGGTTGCACGTGGCGCTTCTCACCAAAGCCTTCTATTTGAATTTTATCTGCTGGCACGCCCATACTCGCCATATAGTCTTTTATCGCTTTAGCACGTTTTTTTGAAAGCTCCATATTTATCCATCGACCGCCGTAGCTGTCGGTGTAGGCCGAAATAAAGATAGATTCAATATTGTCATCGTTTTTAAGATACTCACCTATCATCTCCAGGCGTTTACGGGATGACTTGGTTAGATCGCTAGAGTTCTTTTTATAATTCATTACCGTAAAAGCAATATCTTCGAAACTGTATGGCAGCAAGTTATCGCGACATTGTAAAAACGCCCAATAAGCTTGTCGAAAGTTTACAGAGGAGAGCGCGACAGAAATGCGGTCAGCACTATTTTGCCAATCTTTATAATAGAATGTTGGATGAAAGCCTTTTTCAAGCTCTGTGAGAATCTCCCATGAGACATCATTATTTAATTCACCATCAAACTTTTTTAACAGCTGCATTTTACTGATATCGCGAACTGGCACCCCTGCTCGCCATTGTGGTGGTACAGATTGCAAGCCAGCAAAGTCATAAGTCTCTGGGCGTACAATCATGTCGAGGTTAAAAGTCAGATCTTTATTTTTACTGGCTACGACATTAAAAATAGCTTCGCCATAATATGGGATCTCATGCTGCAAAGCACAAGAAAGGCGTTTGGTCTTATTTAAATCCCAATTTGAACTGTCAGTATTTGCGCTATACTGGCGCATAGCCGCATCAGCAAATCCAATGTCTGCGAATAACAGCCCTAAACCGAATAAATATGCTTTGTACTTCACAACTTTCTCCGTACTGACAAAATAATGCCGCTTTGATGATCTCAACAACTCAAAAGCAAGAAATATGCCGTAAGCCTTATCACTCAATAAAGCTTAGTGATTGAAACATATTTCGGGTCGCAAAAATCTATCTAAACAGTATAATACGCCCCTTACATTCATAACATAAGTGCATTATGGCAGATCAAGATCAAACTTTATTTTCCCAACGCTTTCGTGGGTTCTTTCCTGTTGTTATCGACGTAGAAACAGCTGGCTTTAACAAAGACACAGATGCGCTATTAGAAATCGCTGCCACAACTTTAAAAATGGATGATGAAGGTATTCTAAGTTTAGATCAAACTCTACACTTTCATGTAAAGCCTTTCGAAGGTGCAAACATCGAACAAGCTGCCATTGAATTTAACGGCATTGATCCGTTTTCAGAATTACGTGGTGCTGAAGATGAAGATATTGTTATCAAAGAAATCTGTAAAATGGTGAGAAAAGCTCAAAAAGCTGCGGGTTGCTCTCGCTCAGTGGTTGTTGCACATAATGCTGCGTTTGACCATGGTTTTTTAAATGCAGCAATAGAGCGTAACAAAATAAAGCGCACCCCTTTCCACCCATTTGTAAGCTTTGATACTACCTCTTTGGCAGGTCTTGCACTAGGCCAAACTGTGCTTGCTAAAGCGTGTCGCACAGCTGGTATTGAGTTTGATAACAGCCAAGCTCACTCAGCCCTTTACGACACCGAACGTACAGCCGAGTTATTTTGCTTTATCGTAAATAAATGGCAAGCATTAGGGGGTTGGCCACTACCTGAATTAGAAGCAGAAGAAGAAACAGAAGCGTAGATTTTTATTAATAAAGAATAGAAATATCTAAACTTCTCTCTTTAGATAAACAACTTTCACCAGACATAAAAAAACCGCTTATTGAAGCGGTTTTTTTATTGCTAACTTTAACTTTAATACCAAGCTCAATAATAAAGTGGTCTATTTGAAGTATTATTAAAGCTTGGAATACTTTATAGGTATTGGCCTAATGCTTTAACCTGGTCGATCATACGGTTAGAGAAACCCCACTCGTTATCGTACCAAGCCATTACTTTAACTAATTTACCATCAACTTTAGTCTGCGTTGAATCAAATACTGATGACGCTGGGTTGTGGTTGAAGTCAATAGAAACTAGTGGAAGCTCGTTGTACTCAAGTACTTCAGACATTGCACCTTCAGTTGCAGCCGCTTTAACCGCTGCGTTTACTTCTTCAGCAGTTGTTTCGCGAGAAGCAATGAATGTTAAGTCAACTAAAGACACATTCACTGTAGGAACACGAACCGCCATACCGTCTAATTTGCCAGCAAGCTCAGGTAACACTAAACCAACTGCTTTTGCAGCACCTGTTTTAGTTGGGATCATAGACTGAGTTGCACTACGCGCACGGTAAAGATCTGGGTGATAAACATCAGTTAGAACTTGATCGTTTGTGTAAGCGTGAATGGTTGTCATGCTACCTTGTTCGATACCAATTGCGTCATTTAGTGCTTTAGCAACTGGTGCAAGACAGTTAGTTGTACAAGATGCATTTGAAATGATATTACTTGTTGCATTGATCACTTCAGAGTTCACACCGTGAACAACCGTTGCATCTAGATCAGTACCTGGTGCTGAAACGATTACTTTTTTCGCGCCCGCTTCAATGTGCTTAGCTGCAGCATCACGTGACGTGAAGATACCTGTACATTCTAATACGATATCAACGTTAAGCGCTTTCCAAGGTAAGTTCGCAGGATCACGTTCTTGCGTAAGCGTGATTTCGTCATTACCAATCACTAACGTGTTTTCAGCTAACACAACTTCTTGGTTGAAACGACCATGTACTGAATCAAACTGAGTTAGATGTGCATTCACGTTAGCAGGTGCTAGATCGTTGATAGCGACAATTTTAATTTCTTCGTTTTGACCAGACTCGTAAAGCGCTCGTAAAACATTGCGACCGATACGGCCATAACCATTAATTGCGATATTAATCATTTTCAGTTCCTCGACTATTTTACTTCACTTGCTTGTTTCGCAAGCGCTTCGATCGCCTGCCAATCTTTGTTTGCGATAAGTTCTTTATCTAACATCCAAGTACCACCAACGCACACGACGTTATTTAAAGCTAGGTACTTAGGCGCTGTTGCTAAGCTAATACCACCCGTTGGGCAGAATTTAACTTGTGGTAATGGACCACCAATTGACTTAAGCATTGGTGCGCCACCTGCTGCTTCCGCTGGGAAGAATTTTAAAAATTTAAAACCATGCGACGCTAGCTTCATCACTTCACTTGGTGTTGCTGCGCCAGGTAAAAACGGGATGTCAGTTTCTTTTGCTAGTGCTAAAAGCTCATCATTTACACCTGGGCTCACCATGAAGTCAGCACCTGCAGCAACTGATGCTTCGAATGTGGCTTTATCAATCACGGTACCTGTGCCAACGTAGGCTTCTGGTACAGCTTCTTTCATTAGCTTTACCGCTTCAGCCGCAACAGGTGTGCGAAGGGTAATTTCTAGTGCTTTTAAACCACCGTTATATAACGCTTTTGCGAGCGGTACAGCGTCTTCTAAGTTTTCAATCACCACCACTGGTACAACTGGTGCTGATGTTAAAATATTTTCAATACTCATCTTGTTCCTCATTCCCAATGCTTTTATTCTTCTAGTCCAAAGGCACTCGCGCCTAGGTCTGCACTGCTTACGATATTTCTGAATCCTGCGAATAGCTCACGACCTGTGCCATAAGTTGGCTCTGTATGGCTGATCACATGCTCACGCTTTGCTAACTCTTCATATGATACATGGAGAATTAAGTCTCCATTTGGTGCGTCTAGTGTGATCAAGTCACCATCATGAATTTTAGCGATGATCCCGCCTTCAACTGCTTCTGGTGCTAAGTGGATTGCTGCAGGTACTTTACCTGACGCACCAGACATACGGCCGTCAGTCACAATAGCCACTTTGTAACCTTGATCCTGAAGCGTTGCCATCACAGGCGTTAATTTGTGAAGTTCTGGCATGCCCTTAGCTTTAGGGCCCTGCTCTTTAATAACAGCAATAAAGTCTGTGTTTAATTCACCTGAAGCGAATGCATCCTGTAATGCAGCTTGCGAGCTAAAGACTTTTGCAGGTGCTGACACTGTTTGGTGTTGCTCTTGAACCGCAGATACCTTGATAACCGCTTTACCAATATTGCCTGTAAGTAGCTGAAGGCCACCTTGCTTATTGAATGGGTTGCTAACAGGGCGAAGTACTTCTTCATCTAGTGAATTTTCAGGACAAGGTACCCACTTCACTTTGCTTGGACCTGTGTTGCTAGACATGATCAAGTTGTCATCAACATCTAACACTGGCTCCTGGGTATAAGCATCTAGGCCTTCACCAACAATGGTTTTCACATCATTATGTAAGAAACCACCGTCACGCAGTTCACGCATTAAGAAGCCCATGCCACCCGCAGCTTGAAAGTGGTTCACATCCGCAGAACCATTTGGATAAATACGTGTTAGTAGAGGCACAACTTCAGAAAGCTCAGCCATATCTTTCCAGGTGATTTGAACACCCGCCGCTTTCGCCATGGCAACTAAATGAATAGCGTGGTTTGTTGAGCCACCTGTAGCTAGTAGACCAACTAAGCCATTGATCACTGTTTTTTCGCTAACAACTTCACCGATTGGGTTTGCATCTTTGCTTTCGATAAGTTGCTTAAGCATTAGCTCAACCGCACTGCCCGTAAGGCCATCGCGTAGTTCAGTGTATGGGTTGATGAAAGAGCTACCAGGAAGGTGAAGACCCATGATCTCCATCAGCATCTGGTTTGAGTTTGCAGTACCGTAGAAAGTACAAGTACCCGCACTGTGGTATGACGCACTCTCTGCCTCTAGTAACTCTTCACGAGAAACTAAGCCTTGAGCGAACTTTTGACGAACACGTGCTTTTTCTTTATTTGGAATACCAGACTGCATCGGGCCAGCTGGTAAGAAGTAAATAGGTAAATGACCGAATGAAAGCGAACCAATTAATAGTCCCGGTACGATTTTGTCACACACACCTAAACAAAAAACACCATCGAAAACATCATGTGAAAGTGCAACGGCTGTTGACATCGCAATCACATCACGTGAAAACAAAGATAATTCCATGCCATCACGGCCTTGAGTCACACCGTCACACATAGCAGGTACGCCACCAGCAACTTGCGCGGTCGCATCATATTTTTCTGCAATCTTTTTAATTAAAGCTGGATACTCGATGTAAGGCACATGCGCTGAAAGCATGTCATTGTATGAATTGATAATTGCTAAGTTAGGTTGCTCGTCAGCTTTAAGGCGATCTTTATCTGAACTTGAACATGCAGCCATAACGTGAGCTAGGTTGCCACATCCTAAACCAGCGCGCACACGTGTTTGTTTTTTTGCTTCTTCGATGCGTGCTAAGTAGGCTTGTCGTGTTGCTTTGCTGCGTTCAGTAACACGCTCTGTGACGGCTTGGATACGAGGATGTAACATAAAATTCTACTCTACTCAAAATTTAAGAGGATAAAAGGCTCAGTACAATTAAAGACTCCACTCTAAATGTACCGAGCATCTTTAGATTTACCCGTTCAAAGGTACGCTATCAGGTTGTCTCTCACCCCAACCTGACACCGGTGTCATATTATTGAGCCATAAAGCTGACACCGGTGTCAACACCTAACATTCAATTTAGTCAAAGATTCATAAATGAACAAACTTCAGTTTCCAATTAATTTTTGATTGCAATTAATAGCCAAACAAAAAGTTAAATAGGTACAAGCTTGAAAATATTGAAGATTTCTTGGTGAGAAAAACTAATAGTGATTAAAAACGTATAGGCTCCGACACAGCGGAGCCTTTATTATTAAAAATAAAAAATGATTAAATTTTTAAGACAAGAACTGTTGAGTGATCTTACCTTCATCTAATTTAACTAAATGAGGAGGATAAATTCGTGTAAATTGCTTCGAGTCTCGTGCAATTGTTACCTCAATGCCTGGGTGCATCAAGTCATTGACTTTAACTCTACTGCCAACAAGTAAGCGTTGTAATTTTATATGCACTAACTTTAGATTACGTTGGTTACGCTGATAATGCGCATTTAACTGTTTTTCATTTGTCAGTAGTTTATCTAAGTACGCTGCCCTTTGTGGTGATTCTGGCGCTTTGTTCGCTTTCGCTTTAGCCTTATTTAGCGCAACAGCTTTTTCAGCTAAACGCTTTTCAAACTGCTTGAATTCTGACTGCTTTTCTTTTAATTCATGGAATGATTGCGCAATAGATATATGCGTTTTGGTCCCTGAAGGAGCACCCAATTCACCCGTTTCAATACGAAGCGCATTAAGAACTTTGCCACCAATCAGTTTACCTCTTGGTGTATCACCTTTACCTATACGAATAAGACGACTTGAAGACAAATTACAATGTAAGGCCTGCTTTTCAATTAACAAATCTTGCTGAGTTTCAATGCAAGCATATTGAGCATAACCAATCGTAATATTTCTTCTTGCACGAATAAAGCAAGAAAAATCATCCTCTTCGATTACTTTACGCCCTATTGCACCTTGCACTATCGTAATTACATTATCACTCTGTATTTCTGATGATTCTACAAAGCCTAAAATTGTTATATCTCCAGTAGCTTTTACCTTCATGCCATCTTTAACATCACCACTGATAATAACTGATCCATCAAATTCTATATGTCCTGTAGTAACGTCCACGTCGTTGTAGCATAAAACATCGTCGACACGCATGCCCCGAGGCAATGCAACAGGCACCCCTTTAGCATCTGCTATAAGTAAATTAGGGTCTTTTTCATCAATTTTTGTCCCTTCAAGCACTTCAATCTCGAAGTTCTTACCTGGTTTAGCCTCTAACACATCCCCGAACACGGAGTAGCCGGAGGAGCCTTCAGTCGCAGGAATACGTTTCATTAATGGGCTGCCAGGTCTGACAGTAATAATTGCGCCCAAGTCACGCATGTCAACCTTGCCACCATCTTTTTCTTGAGGGCTCAGAATTCTATCTTGCGCTGTCATACATAGACGAACAAACCTTGCGTCTGTACCATCTTTAGCTCTTTGCCCATGCGCGACAATTGCACTGTAAACTGAGCCTGGAGATTGCTCAAACTGCTGGCCAAGACATTGTTCTAATGCTTCACGGCTTACACCTTTTATAACACCCGCTTTTTTTAAAGCGACTTTAGCATCATCAAGAGAAATAATTTTACCGCCACATGCGGTCGTAATTTGAGCATTGGCCATCATATTTGATTCATCAACTTTGATCATAATTGATGCATCAATCGCCTTCGCTACAATTAAAGAATCATTGCTAAAGTCATCACCGGCAGAAAATAACTTACCAATATTGGCATGAACTACCTCGAAGTCTGCATAACTTGACTGCTCTAACAACTCCATTAGCTGCGAAGCACTAGCAGGAAACCCTGACTCGACTGGGTGTGACAACAAGTACACATATCCATCACCCTCATCAAAACGAAACAATGACATAAGTCTTTCCACACTACGGTTTAAAATTGACTAAAACATGACCAAGTCATTTCATCACAACTTGGTTCTATTGTTAAGTCGAAATCATCTAAAGTACGTTACAAAACTTAAAGATTTGTAAACAGCATTAATTGCGCATTTTACCTAAAATAAAAACCAGAAAATATTTGTATAAGTTACATTAGTTTATCGACTATAAAAAAGAACTCTTTATAGCTGAAATGCAATTTACGAATAAAGGATTAATTTACAAATGTAACTAATGTAGAAACAAGAAAACCACAAATAAGATGAAAAATCGACTAAAGATTAAATTAACGAGACAAAGTAACAAAAGAATATGACAAATACATGTGATAAGAATATGAAGAGCAAGCGAAGGGACTAGCCCTCCGCTATTTAAGAGCCTATCTAAAACTCGGCATAATTGCAGGTAAGCCCGGTAACAAGCCAACAAGTGCCATCACGCCGGTTAACACCACAAACATAATAAGTGGAATGATCCAGCGGTTCATTGAGCTCAGCTCTTTACTTCGCTCCTTACAGCCAATTAAACCTAAATTATCTAACAGCATAGTCAAAGACCAACCAAACGCAGGATTAACCAATGCGGACGAGAAAACAACAATGGCTGCTGACTGAGTTGTTTTACCTTGTCGCGTCATTTCCATACCCGCCTCAAGCAAAGGAATAAACACTCCAACGATTAAGGCTACACATAATACTGGCTGCCAAATGGCTAAATCCATTGGGTAACCCCAGATACTAGCAATGACACAAAACAATGCCGTTAAAATCGCACCAGCAGGAATTGGACGTTTCGCTATAGCTGCTGGCACAATGTAAGTCCCCCAAGATGAGGTGAAGTTAGCACCACCTAAAATAGAGCCGAACGTCTGGCGTATAGACGCACTCGTCATCGTATCGTCAATGTTCATTTGTACTTTTTCAGTACGGGCCGGATAACTGATTTTTTGAAAAACTTGATGACCTAAGAAGTCTGGTGACCACATAGCGACAGCTAAAATGGCAAAAGGCAGTACTACAATAAAGCTTTCAAGCGTAGGTAAACCTAGCATCCAACCCGTGTTTTCACCCCACCAATACATAGGGTTCATGTTTGGTAAGCCAGGTCCAGTTTTAAACTCAAATGGCGCGCCAAGAGCAAAAGCAACACCACCGCCAAGTAAACAGCTTAATGGCACCGCCAGCCAACGCTTTTTAAAGTGCTCTAATAATGCATATAAAACGATTGTACTGAGAATAATTATGAAAGCGATACGTGACATTTCAATGCCTTCAACCCACGCAAACAATTTCTTAACTTGTGAGGTTGTGCCGATAAAGCCGAGGTATAAGAGCAAACCACCACATACCCCCCGACTGGTAAGCCCAGCCAAAACACTCCCGCCTTTACTGATTGCCACTAATAAACCAAATGCCCTTATGAGCAAACCAAACGCCATCGGGTGACCACCCGCCGCAACCACAATAGGAATAAGAGGAATTAAAGGCCCATAGGTACCTGCTAAGTTTGCGGTTGGTAATAGAAAACCAGAAAACAGCAAAATAAATAAAGCGACTATCAATAACTCATAGCGCACATTTTCAAGAATAAAGCCTTCGCCTAGCCCTAAAGGTGCGGCCAATGTTGCGGCATTGCGCCTACCATCACAATTTTACCTATGGTCCCCGCCATAGCTGGAATAGTGTCTTCTAATTCAAATCGGTAATCTTTAAAAGGCAGGTTTGGACGCCATCGTTTTGGCTGCATGATTTGCAATTCATGCTCTAGATATTCGTCGCGTGTTTTAAATTCTTAACTTGCACGGTGTAAATTTTGATAACTGTCTTGAGGTGCTAACTTGCTACTGTTATCTAAATTGGGAGTTGTCATCACATCTCCTACTTCAGATGTTGGTGTAATTTGATATAACAAGAATAAAACAACCAAATTTGAAAAGAGCTTTGCAATAAGTCGAGTATTTCGTCTTATAATTTAATGAGTTCGACTATTAACTGCTACAAATAGCTCAACTAACCAACAACCCGCATAAATATCAGCCAACTCATTAATTAATGACAACTTTTAAAGTGATTAATGATTGCGAAGCAAATTTATAGACGTTAGAATGCATTTACTAAGTCACGTTGTGACTCTGAATACAAATTCAGGGGCTGATTAGGATTCGACAGGATTCATGAAGCCTGAGGTGCATGTCGAGGGGCGGTTGGCCTCGTAAAAAAGCCGCATTTAAAGTAATCGCAAACGACGATAACTACGCTCTAGCGGCATAATAGCCCGCTAGCACTCCTCCAAGAAATGCTTGTGGTTCTGGTTCTGGAGTGTCACCCTACACAAGATCGCTACGGAAACCCTGGCCGGGGTTGAAGGGCTAAAACTAAGCGGCCTCGCCTTTATTTATCGTGTTCGTCCGAGACTTAAAGGTTAACCAATAGACGATACTAAACATGTAGGACCGAAGGTCGACGCTTTCTGGACGGGGGTTCAAATCCCCCCAGCTCCACCAAATAGCAATATCAAAACCCTATCAAAACACTGTTTTTGATAGGGTTTTTGTTTTTCTGGGATTTGAATGGTGTGTGAATGGGGACGTAAATGTGGCATGATTTGTCACGTTTTTGTCCCTCGGAATTTAGATTAAATATCTGATAGCAAAGTTTCGAGACATATAATTTTAGTGAACAACAACTTCAATGCAGAAGGAGGTTCACTAGAAAATATGGTAGATAATTTATCTACCATGTGTGGAATCTCTTTTTCTTCCTTTAAAAATACATACTGAATATCATCTATTGTAAACTTTAAAGGTTCGGTGCTTTCAAGTTCCTTGTTACCCTGATCTCTAAGAGCCGAAAAACTATTTTTAGGTATAGCACTTAGGTTATTTGGAACAAACCTCCATTCATTTTCCAAGTAAAATTCTTTAAGAACTTCCTTGTTGTCAATAATCATTTTACCTTCTATGGGCTTGATTAAAGAAAGAAGGTTTTTTGCGTCAACTTCTTCTTGTAATCCATCAGGATTGTCTATAAGCATTTTTTTTACTAATGATCTTGCCAAATCATTTATAGGGCTATCCACAGACGAGTAAATAACAGGTGCAAGTCTGTTTTTGTTACCCCATGAGCGTTTCAAACCTATTCCATATGATCCGTAAAATAACGTATGTTCATTTATTTTAGAAAGCGGAATGTCGCAGAAACAAACCATCGGGTAAGCGATAAAGTCTTGTTTGTAATAATCTAGAGTACTTGCGTCTTCCAAACAGAACCTTGGATAAAAGCCATTTTCTAAAATACTCTCTAAAAATTCTAACTTAGGCGTAAAATGAAATAGATTTCTAGATTTTGAACGCATTAATAATCCCTTCAATTTGCAATAAAAATCAATCATATATAAATTTTAATTTTATATACAAGCAATCTGATTTAGAAAATTAAAAAAACCGCTAATAAGCGGCTTTCTTTTATCTGTTTAACGCATCATCCAATGCGCCGACCAATTCATCATCTAGCTTGTTAGTTGTCTTGCTTGCCAAGTGCTTGGCTGTGGCGAGACAAACGCGCTTGATGAATACTTCGGTTGCGAGTTTGGTTAATAGGTATTTACCCAGAGTGCTTAACATGTTTTTTGTTCTCCAGTTTGGTTACTCGTTCCTTAAGCTCTTTCATTCCTTGCTTAAGCCACCCAACATCCGTGCGAACGGCTGCGACTGTTGCCACCCCTACCCCAATTTGGATAAGAATAGCGATTGTTGCTGTGTCTGGCATCCTGCCCCCTTAGTCATCGTCCAAAATCCCTTTGGTACGTTTTTTAATTTGATACACCACAAATGCGCCAAGCACTGCACCCGCGACTGTGGTGATCATCCATTTTGTATTAAGCAAGTGCGATACCTCGCTGAACTTGAGTGAGGTTGAATGCGCCCTTTGCGCCCTCAAAATCAGCCATAGCTAAAATTAGCTGCGGGTATTTATCGAGTGGGATTTCATCATCAAAAAACCATGCTCGACTCGTACCTAAGCGTGAATGAATAAAATCAATATAGCTTTCTGTGTGGTTCTCTGAACTTGGTGCCCAGCGATTAATGATACCCTCGACTGTGGTTAAGCCGTGTTTGTTGCGGTACGTCATCAGTGTTCTGTATGCCGCACGAAAACCCATTTCGGGCGATTCAAACTTCACAAACTCGCCATCGTCACCCACTGCCCCATTCCACTCGATGCCATTGGCGCGAATGTTGAGCGGGTTGTTGTTGCGCACATTGCGCGGTTTATTTGTTGCCATGAATACAACTCCTAAAATTAGCAGCCCTACGGCTGCTATGAGTGGTTTAGACATGGCTTAAGCCGCTGGTTTTGGATAGCGCGCTTTGATTTCTTCAACCTTAGCGCGCCAAGCTTGCTCAGCTTCTGGCGTTTGGTCGAATTGCCAAGCCATATAGAGCGAGTCTGATTCCGCTTTATAGGCTTTTGCTCTAAGTTGATGAATTTCATTGAGTGTGTAAATCACTTCAATGCTTTCAATGCTGGGCGCACCTAGCAACACAGCAACTTCCTGAATTGAATGAGCAGAGCGCAACTTGATGCTCTCACCTTGATATCTAACTTCCATGTTTAAAACTCCCTGTTAATTAGTGTTGCGTTGCTATCACCTTGAACGGCATGAATGTTTAGCATTGCAAAATACATTTCACATTCCTCCGCATGACCTAAAACGATTGTGCAATAACCAAATGTGACAGTGCTGGAATTGATAATTTCATCAATAAAGTGCCATTCTCCCGCACTTGGAACGTTAACTTTAGTGTTTGAGTCAACCACACCAGCATTGAAAGAAAGCGGCCCTTTAGAGATATAAACATAACCTCTCAAACGCACTTTAGAACGTTTCAGATTATCAACTGGAATCAATAGACGGTGTAAATAGCTGTGCTGTTCACCAGCAGGTTTATGCACTTTCAATAAATGGCCGTGGTTATTAGTCGGTAAGCCGCCCCAACCACCAAATAAGCCACCACGGAATACGCGCGGCCCTTTAAAGTGACGACCAAAATAAAATGGTGTCGACTCTGTAGCAGCTTCCAAAGAAGTAGCAACATTCGCTGGCGGGTTCTCTAAATACGGCCCCTCAAACCCTTTTGTGTAAGGGTGAACCGCTGAGATATTTATATCACCTGCAGATCCATAGCCATGCAAAGGGTCGCCGCTTTCATCTGCAATCAAGAAAGCATTTTTATTGATTGGCATAGTAAGCAAATCCAAAGCCGTAGAGCCTTGATACTTGGCTTTGAACTCTGCAAGCTGCTGGTTGTTGTCGGTCATAACTTGAGTTTTGAGCGATTCAACTTCTTGCACTGCCTGACTAGTATCTTCATTGAATTTACTTAAAGCAGTTTGCTTTTCTGTTTCTAGCGTTTGAAGTGTTTGCTCATGCTCGGCTTTCATTCGAGCCACGGCACCACCGCGATAGTCGTCGATTAGCTCATGACCAACTTCGACTAACTCTGAAATTTGTGGGATATCATTCATTTAATATCATCCTTAATAATTGCGTGTAACTGTTTTAAGCCTGTAGTCGCGTTTTGCTCTACGGCTCCATGTAGTTGCTTGGCATACAAACCATTTGTAAGCCCAAGTTTTGCGAGTGATACAACCGCATCTGATAAGTTGCCCAGCTCTACCTTGTGAAGTAGAGATTTTTCGGCAAGCTTGGCGATTGCTTCCTTAAAGTCGTTATCTGTTCGGGCACTATCTAAGCTGTGTTTTTGCAGGCCTAGAATGGCTTTTGAGTTAACAACCTGACTCTCAAATACTTGATTCATGAGATAGACCGCATCATGTTGCGCTGGGTCTATCTGCATTAAGATTTCAGCCAGCATACTGGCGTTTGTTTGGGGTTCAACTAGATAACTCATTGCATCACCTCAAGCAATGACACCTTTGCCACCCTGTCACTGGTGTTATAGGCGTAAACGGCCGCACCGTTAGACAAAACAAACGTGCCGTTTTGCACAACAGGCAAACCGTTTGAATTACTTACTTGCGAACCACCAAAGCGAACAACAGAAGAAGTCGCGCTTATGTTTTTAGCCATTAATTCAGCTCTGCTTTCACTTGCACCAATGACCTGTATGCGTGAATGTGGTTGAATCTCGATATCATCAAGCGTGTTAATTTCTTGCCCGATTTCTGAGCGAGCTAAGACTTTTACTTCGTGGTCGATTTTGGCATCAACGGGCTGTTTGATTTCATCAACACTGATTGAATTCACAACTTTGACATTGCCGTCTGCTACGCTGGTAATGTGAATATTTGCAATCTCATATTCGAGGTGCAATTCATCATCACCGCTGTTATGAATTTCAATGCGCTGAATGTCACCAAAATCATATTGACGGCCAACCATGCCGACCACTTCTTCTTGGTCAAAACGAATGACAAACGGGTGCGTAGCATTGAGCAAGTTAAACCATCGTTTTGTCACTTGGAGAGCGCGAACACTGCCCGCTGCTAATACTAATTTAGACATTATTTGCCCCCTCTCATAACCATTGCAACAGCAATAACAGAGACACCAACACCCATGGCAATCGACACATACTTAATCATTTTACTTGCTGAGTCGGCCACTAAATCTTGGCCTTGCAAGCTGGTTGATTTTGCCAGCGCGGCCACTTGGGTTAATGCGGCACTATTGGCGTTTATGTTGTCTTTGGTGGCATCAGCCAAAAACTCACCAATGTTTTGCTGTGTATCAGCTAATGACGCTAAGTTCTGACTGTGTGCATCACCTAGATTGCTGGTCATCGAGTTAATGAGGTTTTGATTATTCGACAAAACATCACCCGATAGATTGGCAATTACTTCTAGGTTTGCTTGGTGGCTATTTGCAAGCGTGGTGCTTGTGTTATCGCTCAGTGCTGCAATGGTGCTAACACCTTGACCAAAGCCCTCGGTTAATTGCTCACCCATGTTATTCATGAGTGCTTGATTGCCTGTACCAAGTTCACCCGCAAGCCCATTCATTGCATCAATGGCATGACTCGATAAATCACCCATTGCACTTAAGTTATCGCTGGTAACACCGCCCATATTCTCAAGTGCTGAAAGTGAAACATCACTGTTTGAGTCAATGGCATGGCTTGATAAGTCACCCATTGCGCTTAAGTTATCGCTCGTAACCGTTGCCATATAATCAGCATTGCTGGCACTGGCATCGGTAACCGCTGATAGATAGCTGTTTGCTAAGTCACGATTTACGTCTGACGCTTCACTTATGGCGTGTTCGGCTAAATCCATAGAGCTAACCGACAAATTACCCATTTCAGTCAATGCGTTTTCTGATAGTTGGGTATTTGATTCGAGCGCCACTTCTGACACATCACCGACAAGGTTAAATGCGTCACTGGTTACACCCGCCATTTCACCCATGCCATATTCAGCCAACTGCAATGCGTTATTGGTTGTACTGCCCATTTCACTTAAGGCATCGGCCGACAAATCGCCCATTTCATCGAGTGCATATTCAGACACGCCAAGCGCTTGGCCTGATACATCGGCCATGCTATCCATGCCCGATTGTGCAAAGTCGAATGAGTCACTGGCAATCCCTGCCATTGCATCGACTGAATTACCCATTTCACTTAAGGCGTGTTCGCCTAAGTCACCACCGATACGCATGGCATCGGTTGCGGCATCCATGCCAGCAAGGGCAACATCCATGCCCGCTTCAATTGCGCCACCGTCTAACACACTTACATTGCCAGTTACGCCCGCAAACTCACCATTCATTTCGACTGAATTGTCAATGTCTTGGTCGAGATGCTGCGAATTGTCGATGTCTTGGTCTAAATCGTAGTGAACTGAGTTATCTATATCTTGGTCAAGGTCATAGTCATTTCGAACCGAATTATCTATGTCTTGGTCGAGGTCATATCGAACGGAATTATCGACTTCATAGTCAATGTCCGTTCTAGACGCGTCAACACCACTTGCCCCAGCAAATTGACCATCATTTACAATGTTGGTTGTTTGTTGGCTGCTAGAGGTTTTTTGCG
Organism: Pseudoalteromonas sp. MTN2-4; assembly: GCF_042848605.1. NCBI lineage: Bacteria > Pseudomonadati > Pseudomonadota > Gammaproteobacteria > Alteromonadales > Pseudoalteromonadaceae > Pseudoalteromonas > Pseudoalteromonas sp. MTN2-4. The sequence continues at coordinate 250,092 of NZ_BTGK01000004.1, read as the reverse complement.
TACTTCTACTTTTACCACCCATTTAGCACCAACCTGTAAACATATTCATCATTGTGAAAAAGTCCTTTTCTTACTTCTATCAATTCAGCGGGCAAATGCTTAAACCCATGCTTGATTGCATTGGGGTTGCGCGTGTGCCACCTGATAGACGTACAATTATGTTGCTCTGCCAAGCGGATTAAATGCGGAACAGCATATAAAAGCCCGCGACCAGCTACCGCAACTATCACAAACTCGCTTTGCTCCTTGCGAGTCACAATCCACAAATCCTTGTGTTTGTATAGCTTGCTTATTCCCTGCAATATTTCGCGCTTAATTGTCCCTTTTGCGCCGTGCAGTGCTGGCCGCAACACTTTTAAAATGGGCTTAGTGAGCTTAACGCTTTCCACTTATCACCCAGAACGCTGCTAACCCAATAGCGGTATAGATAACCCATTGCGGAATGCCTTTGTTGTAGTTGAGCCCGCCCAACTTGCCATGATTGGTAAACGCACTGTCACCAATGCCCGACTTAGCATCGCCGCCCTTGATAGGCATTTGCCCAGTGTTTGAGAAGCTTTGCGGTAACATCATTTTTTAATTACCGTGTGATAACCCATATAGGCAATACCACCAACCACCGCCAAGCGCACCAAGCTTTTAGCAAAACCACCCATAGCACTACCCGCAACAAATCCCGTTACGCCCGCCACCGCAGGCCAAACTAATAAAGGTACTGGCATCGTTACCTCCGCGTTAAAACGAGAATGAGGGCAAGGGCAATGCCCCCGCCTATCATCATGTTTTGGGGTGTCATCCATGACGCTGGCGCTTGCGGAGTCGGCTGTGCAACAACCGTTGACCCGTCAACGCGTTTTCCCTTAATTGGCTCTGCTTGCTTTAGGGTTTCGGGCTGGCGCGCTTTTTCTTTCTCCACTTCAACCACCGCGTTAACAACGGTATTACCCAAGTCACCCGCGATTTCTAAAGCGTCGTCCCATAAATCCGCCCACATAACAACCCCCTTACATTGCTGGCTGCGTGTTGACTAGCTGGTCGAAGCCTTCAACGTACGTTTTAATCGCGCCGTTTTTGTCTACTTCAAACTCGAAGCTAATACCCGCGCTTGGTAGTGCACCGTTTGAACCAAAACCAAACAAAGTAAAATCAAGCAGCAAATAACCGTCTTGCGGGTCAACATCGGCATAGCGCTTAAGGCCATATTCAATGTCTTCACGCGTCAAGGTTTCGATTACACGCGAACCGCGCTTAACCTTAATCTTGTTGATTTTGACTTCTGATTCTTCAAACACCATACGCTGAATGAAACGATTTAAGCCAGTGTTTGGCATCGTCCATTCATGGTCGCCCGCTGCGGCTGCGTGTTGCACTAGCTCATAGCGTGTTGGTTTGAAAACACGACCTACACGGTCAGTATTCGACACGTACGCTTTTGCGCTTAACGTTGGTACATTCGGATCATTTGTGCCCTTTTCACCGAACTCAATTTTTAACGTCACATCGTCTTTTAACGTTGTCACCAATTGCGTTTGGTAAATACCCTGCGGGGTACGATAATCGAACTTAGATAGGTCAAGTACAAAACGGCCTGTTTTGCGATAACGCTTATAGGCTTTATCAAGCACATCGAGCATTTTGTTAGTCACTGAAACAACCGGTACGCCACCAATATCAATGGTGATTTTTTTGATTGTTTCGACGTTTACTAAATTGGTTTCAAGCTCGACCATGTGATAGGTCAAACCCGATTGCAATTTAATCGACCATTCTTCACCGAACCCCGTACCCGTTGGGCTAGGTAGCTGAATCATAGACGGTCGAACTGATTTAATAAGACTCATGCCAGCTCCTTAGCCGATTACATCTTCAACTGCATCTACGTTATTAGATGCCCAAACAACCACCGCCGCGATTACTGTCGCGATACCCGCTGTGATTAAGTAAGTTTTGTTTTTAGCAGTCATTAATAAAGTTCCCTTTGGTATTTGCTAAATCGTCCTAGATTGCCCCCGATACTGACCGAACCGCGAGCGCGTCTGCGTTTATTTGTAAGCCTACGCTTGGCTTTTTTTTGCCTTTTGGTGTGTAACCGCTCTTTACGCTTTTTTTCCAAGTCGACTAAATCACCGTCTCGAATAACAGGGTCGTAACCACCAAAAAGGAATTTAGGATTCCACTTCCTGAACATGCTTTGTTCCTTTAGCGATTTTTACAATGACAAAAGCAGTAATAGCGGAGCCTAAGGCTACAAGTGAGTAAATTTTCATAATGTGTGTTTCAGTCTTTAGCTGACTCGTGTTGCTGCAAATGTGGGTTTTAAGGTAGGGAGAAAAAACGGTTTTGGTCAATGGTGTTTGAGTCTGGGGGACCTAATAGGTTAAATTAGCTGAAAAATGAAGTAAAAAGAGCTGATTATGAGCAAGGAAAACTCCGAAATTATTTATCACTACACGTCTGTTGAAGGTTTCTTAAATATATTACGGTCTAAAACATTATGGGTGAGTAGCCTTACTGAAATGAATGACTCCCATGAGGGCGTCTTGCATTTACCTGCACTTAAAGAAGCTCAACAATATATCCCATTAAAAGTAAGTGACATATACGAAAAATACCCAGAGTCAATAAATGAGTGTTCTATTGAAATTCAAGAGGGACTTGATGACATACATAAACATATTATCTCCCAGATTAATTTAGTACTAGCGTTGAGCTCTAGTCATGTATCACCTCATATCTGCTGTTTTTCACATTGCAAAGATAAGCTTAGCCAATGGCGAGGTTATGGCGATGACGGGAAAGGTATAGCGATTGGTTTCAATAGGAACAAACTTCAACCTAAACAGGATTTTCATCTTGGTCAAGATGTACGAAAAAGCGTCGAAGAAGTTATATATAAATACGACGAGCAAGTTCTAAGATGCAAAGATTTTATCAAGGATTTTCAGAATAAAGTACTCGATAATACCTATAACTTATTATCAATAAATAACTCTATACCTCTTAAAAAAGAGCAAAATAATCAAATCTCAAAGTATGTACTTGAGAACTTATCAAACTTACCTCTGATATTTAAAAATGAAAGTTTTATTGAGGAAGAAGAAGTTCGTCTAATTTACCAAGCTAAGAACTTTGACTCAGCAAAGTATAGATGTGTAAATGGCAACATAATTTCTTATTTTGAGCACTCATTTTCTCCAGATGCTGTTGAGGAACTGATTATAGGCCCTAAATGTCGGCTTAAGATTGACTCAAAAGACTTCAAAAACTTTCTTTCCAAAGAATATGACCACTTATTGGAGGAAGTAAGAGATTTAACTGAGGAAAGCAGGCCTATAAACACAAAGTTTTCAAAGTTTGAACATATCAGCTTTTCAAAATCTACATACCGATAGTTTTAATGAAATTAAGTTCAACCTTTACAATAAATCAATAAAATTTAGAGATAACCCTACATAACTCATAAGCATCAAAGTGCATAAGGACATAGATTGTACGTATACAAATTCAGACAAGTTAATGATTTCAGTTTAAATAATTTAGCTGATGGCCAACTCTACTTCGCTCATTATGAATCATTCAATGATCCATTTGAGTGTAAATATAAGCTCATAAGAAGTACTGATGAAGAGTTAAAAAGCTATGCTATCAACGTTGCTTTAAAAAATAATGATAATGATATCGATAGGGCAACTACACAGGTCAATATTATTACTGAAAAGTTCGACGGGGCCTTGAGGTATATTGAAGATCATGCTGGAAAGGCATTTAATAACTCCCTAGATAACCATAAAAATAATATTGGCATTTTATCCTTAACTCACGAGCAGGATGCTTTTAAGGGGCTATTTTTTTGGTCTATGTACGCCGATGGAGGAAGAGGTTTTTGCCTTGAGTTCGATTATTTTGAATTAAAAGATTCAATTAACAATCTGAATAATACTAAAACTGCTGGAGACTTTGTACGTTATAAAGAAAACGTTATCGATATTCAAATGGCGAAGATTTCGCACGAATACGTGAATGCAAAACTAGTCGAAATTTTCACAACTAAACATACAACATTTAGTCATGAGAAAGAGTTTAGAATGGTTTCAATAAATGGCATTGGTAACTTCAGGTACTCTAAAAAAGCTCTTAAAAAAATTATTATTGGTGAAAGGATGCCTAAGGATGAACGGGTTAAGCTTATAAAACTAAGAGATGAGCACTATCCAGACACAGAGATACTATTAGCTAAAATTCATACTTCTGATTACAAGATAGAACTAGCCAATCTTAACTAACTAAGCCGCATAACGCGGCTTTTCCTAAACTCTCAACTTTCCAAACTCCACATTCCCAATACCTGGGGACTTGTAAAAATACTCGAGCTTCTTAAGTGCTTTAATATCTTTCAAAGGAATATCGCATTCCTCGGCCATTCGCATGGCGTCTTTAATAGACGCTTGCATGCCTACCCATTTGTAGATGCTTTGCGATAGCGTGGTTTTACTCATTTCAACCACACGCTGACCAACTGAGTGTACCACAATACCAAATTTACGGCCTACGGCTAACAGCCAGCCATAGGCGCCCTTTTCTTTGCCTAGTGACTCGGTGACTTGGGGGACTTCTTCACACACCGCATGCAGTTGTTTTTTGTGTTTACCATCACCCAACGCTTTGACGATTTCACAAAAGCGCAAAAAGTTTTCGCGGGTTTCTGGTACCGTTAACGCAATCTTAAAACCGCTTTGAGTTTTGCGCCCTGCTATTGCGGCCTTGAAGAATTTAGTAAACGATTTATAACGTCTTACAATACGGCCTTTAAACTTGCCGCTGTAGTCTTCATGTGGGTCCCAAAATAAAATTTGGTCTGTAGCTTTGGTTGTTGGCAACAACTTAACTGCAGTTGTCTTACCGCTGCCAGTGCCACCAACATACAAACAGTGCAAAGCACTCAGCGCATTATTAGAATTAATGGGTTGCATCAACATCGCTTGCCACCTCGTTTTGCTCAACTTGCTCCGTTTCTTTTTTGGCTTGCGCATCGCGCGCTTTTAACTGCTTAATCTGTTTTACAGAACTAAACATAAACGAACCTAGCCAAACGGCGCCTAATATCTCATCTTTGTAATTACCAAGTAACCCCGCTGCGGCTGGCGCGTACTTTTGAATTAGCGGTTTCATTCGGGCGGCGCCCATTTTTTTAGACGTGTCTTTGATAACAAAATCGGGGTGAACATGTTCTCGGATCATGTCTTCAATCATATCTAGACCATCGGCCGCCATGGCTGCCGAGCCCTCTTCTGTCATAAGAATATCGGCTGTTTGTTGAATGGCGGCTTGTTCTGGGTCTAAACCCTCATATTGAGTCGGGTCAAAATCTAGTTCTTGCTCGTTATCAGCTTCGGCTAAATCTTTAAGCATGGCTGCGGCCATTTGCTCGTCTATTTCGTCGAGTTGTTCTGTTTGCAGTTCTTCGACTTGGGTTTCTGGGTTTGTGTTATCGGTCATCGTTTATCCTTAAGGTTTTTATTTATCGTACAAGTGCTAATAGGCCACCAAACAACGCCCCAAAACCCGCGAATAACGCGATAGTTTTAGAATTACTTGGCTTAGGTGCTGGCACATCAGGTTTAGGTTGAAAAACGGTGTTTTCTACCGTTTTTGATGGTTCTGAAACCGTTTTTTCGGGTTCTGGCGTTTGCTCCGTGATTGGCGCTATTTCTGGCAAGGGTTCAATAACCGTTTCGGTCACGGCTGGCGCGGTTTCTGGCGTTTCTTCAATAACGGTTTTAGGGGTTTCTATAACCGTTATTTCTTGTTTTTCAAATGCGGCTAATTCTTCAAGGTTTGCAAAGGTGTTTTCGCGTATTCTTTGCTGGTACTCGGCGCCACTGGCTTGGTCGCACCCGCATGTATCACAATGCAAATATCGTAAATGCGATTTTTGACCTTTAGGTTGATGAACGGTCGCAATATTACCGCAATGGTGAACAAAAACGCCCAAAACAGGGTTTTTACTATCGCGTAGTGGCACAGTGCCGCCGTTTTTAGGCTCGGTTTTACCGGTGTAAGTGTTCATGTATTTACTCCAAATTTGCCAATTTATCTTCTGCGACTTTTAAGCGTTTTAAGGCACTGTTTAAATCGCGCTTGGTTTGGGTTTGCTGGTCAATCAGGCCGCCAATTACAGAAAGCGATACGCCTACGGCTTGCTCTGCCAGTTCGGCCTTTTTGGTGATTTGCAGCTTGCCGAGCTTTTCTGATTGCTGTTTAAGCTCAATACACTTTTTAAAATTACTAAGAATGGTTTCCATGGGTCATCCTGCAGGGTCGAGTTGATAGGTTTCTTCAACGAGAAAACCGTTTTTAACCTTAAATTGGGTTATTCGCTGGTTGTCTTCGTCGGTTTCTAGGTAAGTTGCGCCGCGCATTACCATGTCGCGCAACTCAATGGGTATAAAACAGATAGGATTTAGCTTTTCACCATGCCCAATTTGCCAATCATGGGCGGGCTGGTTACAGTTATTTCCAGTGCTCCGAGACGCCGATGTCTCGGCTTTTTTAAGGCGCCATTGCATGGCGCGAGTAATGAAAGACTTGGTGCGCTCTCTAAAGCCCACTACACGAATTTTGTCTTCGCCGTACTCGTTTATGCCGCTTAGCTCTTTTTCGAGTTGAACGGGTAACTCTGAACGGCGAGTAAAGGCGCCGCCAAGTAATTCGATGAATTTAGCAAAGCGGGAATTATCCGCGCTTTCAAATATCTCTTTAGTGAGTTCGGTTAGCTTATCGACCGATTCAACTTTCACGCGTCTAAACTCACGCCATAAGCCAACAGGCGCACCACCGATAAACTGAAACTGGCGAATACGCCAACGACTCGCCCAAGTAAGCACGTTAACGGCTAAACCATCTTCGCTCTCAAATGGCATGCCTGTTTCTTCGTCTATTTCGCCCTCAATGTGATTGGCGTTGATGTTCTTTGAAATGTACTTAGCGATATAGCCAACGGCTGAGCCTTTGCTTGGGTCGATAAACTCTTTATCAAAACGGTTTTTAGCAGCGCCCTTTTCGTTCGGGTCATCTTGCAAAGCAAAGCTTTTGATCACTTTTGTGATTTGCGGTTCGTCGTTTTTACGCATGAATAAAAGCATGTGCCAATGCGGGGTTGCATCGGCATGTGGCTCGGCCACTCTTAAACCAAAAAATTCAACATCGTCTTTTGCTAATGTGGCGCGTACTTTTGCCCATTGGTTTACCAAATAAGCTTGGGTATCGCGTGGCGTGTAGTTGCCATATTTAGCGCTATTTGCATGATATTTTGAGGGAGCAGTTACCGTGTAAAACATGGCAATAAGCCCGTGTTTCTCTGCCCATTCTTGATACCCTCGAACGCGCACCATTAATTCAATTCGTCTTAATTCTGGGTTAGCAACTGACGACTTAAACACTTCAGCAAGGCTTAACTCTGTGCCGTCTTCAGCTTCGATAATCATGGCTTTTAACCATTCATTCTGTTTACGCTTTGAGTTTTTAAACTCCATTACTGCATCACGGCTGGCATAAGGTGAAACACGCTTATTCACCAAGCCCATGGTTATATTCAAATGCTCTAAAGTCATATCGCGTAAACGATTTAAGCGCCCTAACCACCATTTATCGTTGGTCATTCGTCTAATCGCTCGCTCTAGTCGAGTTGCAAGTAAATCAGTATTGCAAGGCTGCCATTGCTTACTCGAATAAACAGATTTAGCCGCGTTGAATGTGGCTTGTGCTGGCGGGTTAATACCTTGGCTTAATGCAAAATCATGCAGTTTGATATAAACACCAAAAACAAGCTGTTCAGCCTGTTCTAGTTTCATGCTCATATCAAAATTCACGATGCTCATTAGGTCGCAAATAGACGCCAATTGCTTGGCCTTTTCTTGTCTGCGTTTCTTGTTATTTAACTCTGTTACGGTTAACGGTGAACGGGCTATTACTTCTGTTACCCGCTTAACCGTTTCTCGTAAAAAGATATTTGCCGACCGTTCTGGGTTCTTGGCTGTAGTCGAATGAAAACGCTTTGCATACTGCTTGGCCGCAAGTCGGCGCAATCGAGAAGTTGGGATTTTGGCTAATTGCGCTTTTACGTATTCGGCTGTTTCGTCAAAACCAAACTGAGAGAAGCAAAACGGCGCCTTTGCAGTAATGCAGATAGGCTGCATTTTGCGCTCGCTTGCTTCGCCGACTAATTCCCATGCAATGGGTAAAGAACGTTCGTTAATCACGACACTCAACCTCGACCATGCCTACAGGCGAAACCAAGTAAAACGAATCGTGACCGAACCCGATATGTGCAGACTCATGCTGCTGGGCAATTAATTCCGCTGTTAGGTAATCGCTAGAATCGGGAATAATACGGTTGTCGTTATCTGCTTGTTGTTGAGCTAATTTTTGGATAAATGCTTCGCGACTCATAGCACTACCCTTTGGTTAGCTCTAGCCGCCATGCGCAAAGCTTGCCGTCTTAAGTTAGGTCCATGAAACATTGAATTGTTTTGTGAAGGTTGCGGCTTTACTTGCTCCGCTTGCTTTGCTTTCTGAATGTGAATGCGCATATTGCTTTTGAACTCACGCAATTTAGAAAGTTGATAGTCCCAATGCGCTGGGTCAGTTATGAGAGAAGTGATCACTTGATTGCTCATACTAAACTCGCTCCTTTTCACTTTGAGCCAGTTCAGTCAATGTGACTTTACCGTCTGTCATTCTGCAAATGTCGATTGCATGCTTAAAAGGAATTGGCCTTGCACCAACCAAATAAGAACGCGCTGTGTGTACGCTTCCCTCGATAACTTGGGAAAGAGCAGTTTTGGCTTTTCCTTTTTCTGTTTTATTCAAACTTGAATACCACTGCTTAAGATCCATAAAAACACCTCAAAGATACCTCGTGTATACATTAGATACTGAGAGTATCTTTAGTTTTATTTTTCGTCAAGCAGTGATAATAAAAATTTGATAGTTTTAGATACGCACAGTATCCTAGAGATAGTTTTCTTATTGAGAGATTTCAAAGAAATGGAACCGTATTGGGCGTCGATTGCTAAAAAGCGAATGAAAGAGTTAGGGATTACTCAAAGTGACTTATTAGATGTATTTGGAGTTACCACCAGAGGTGCTGTTGGTCATTATTTCTCAGGAAGATCAGCAATTAATGTTGACCAGTTAGAAGCGTTGTCACAAAAACTAGAAATGCGCATTAACTACTTCCCTGATAGTAGCGGCTCAGTAAGTGTTGATGACTTAGAGAAAGTGTTAGATATTTGGCTACCAAGGTTAGCCCAAGTTGGACTTGTTGAGTACAAAGCCGAAGTATCATCAATCAAAAAGCTTTTAATGTCCTCCTTTGAAGATGAAGCCAACGGCTTAGATGAACAAAAAGAAGCATAAAAAAAGGAGCAAATGCTCCTTTTTTTAATCTTTCTTTTTACTTGGAGGAATCACGCCATTACCACCCGTAAAAACTTTAGAAAACCCCGATGGCTTTACTTTAGGGTCTAACCCACTACCATTTGTCCCGCCACTTATTTTCTTTAAATCATTCTTTTCAATTACAAACATAATATTCCTTATACATCAGGCTTAATTAAACAACCTTTTTAAAAACAGACTTAGAAGTATTGATGTAACTCACGTTACTGTCTTTGTTCAATGACTCCATTTCTTCATGCTCTTCAATCGCATCAAGTAAGTCAGACTCAAATGCTTCTAACTTCGCTAATCGCGTATCGATGTTTTTCTCCCGCATCGCATCACGATATTGATAACTCAACCTAACAAAACGCGCTTCGTTTGGTTGATTTACATAAGCTTTTTTAGAAAATTTAAAATAGAAAGATATCGCTATACCGCAACAAATTGTCACTGCAGCAAACGTTATGAACGCAACCCATGTCATTAAGCATACTTCTCCTTTGCTTTTGTTTTTGCGTATAGAAATGCGTAAGCAACCATAAATCCTGAAACAACCACAGTTACCGCAACCACAACCATTGAGTAACAATTATCTAACAAACGTGTCTCAAAAACAATATAGTCAAAGGCTCTTAAGAAGTGCCAGAAAGCCAAGAAAATAGAACCCAAACAGATAATTCTAGTTAGCAAAGAGTGTTGTATTGATGATTTCTTATGAGAAATAACAATGCCGACAACCAGAAGCAACTCAAACAACACTTTAAACATATAAACAATAAATGCTGATGTAGCCCAATGGTCAATTGCTGTATGCAAACCCTCAGAAAAATACATCACGGCATTATTTGCTAAGTAGACCAAAACCACCATCAAATATGAAATAAAGCTACTGATCTCTTCTTGATAGTAGTGATTATATCGCCTACCGAGTAACTCTTTTGGAGTGCACTGGGTCTTAATGTATATCGCTAAGCAGCCCACAACTGTAGATATCAGCCCTGAGTAATAGCCTATTGTGTAAATACTTTTGAGCTGTTGCGGATTATCAAACACTCTTTATCTCCTTATTGTTAAAAGAATTTAGCCATCGCCTTTTGGTTTTTCTGGGTCGAATGGGTCTGTTCCAATCATGATAGGCTCATTACCGATAAACACTGGCTGTTTCTCTTTTTCTGTTTTCTTAGGTGGCTTTGGGTCAAATGGGTCTGTTCCAATACCGCCAATAACCAACCTAAGGCTGCTTGTTCCCAATACTACTAGATTTTTACTATTTCCTTTCATAAATACCTCAGTTATCACAAAAACAAAAAAGATACTCAGACTTGACAAAGAGTACCACCTTGCACAAAATGATACAACCAGTATCATTTTGGTGAATTTAATATATCACAGTAAACAAGCTTTTAATTTAGTTAGAAGCGCTTAATTAACAACTTATTAGACTTGAGGGATTAAAAATGCTTAATCACATATCTTTTTCTGTGACCTGGATACCCCAGCACCTTTACTTAGAAAGATTTGGGGAAGAAAAAACAACAATCGACGAGAGGATAAAACGAAAACATTGGATTAAAGGGGTGCACTACAATGTACCAAAAGGCAGCAAAGGACGTTGGATCAATCTAGAAGAAGTGAACAAATGGGCATCAGGTCAGACAAATACAAAGGCGTATTTACACGCGAACTAAAAGGTGGTGAACGGTTATATATATCGTTCACCTACCAAGGTGAACGATGCCGCGAACCACTCAAAGGATTAAACCCCGAACTGAAAACAGATTGGGACTATGCTTTTGGCCTTAAAAAGGAAGTTGAGCGAATGATATTGCTTGGACGCTTTGTTTATTCTGAATACTTCCCCGACTCACCCAAAGCTAAAAAACTCAATTCGTCTGCAAACGCTACCGTTTTAGACTATTTAAATGAATACATTGAACACGCTAAAAAGCGCGGTTTAAGTGTGTCTACCATTGAAGGCTATTTAAAAGCTAAGAGAGCTTTAGCCCCATTGCATGACATTAAAGCGTCTAAGCTTACACCCGCAAATATTAAGCAATACATTAAAGGTTCAAGCGTTACGCTTAAAACAATGCGAAACAGGCTAAGCGTTTTAAACTCCGCATTGAATGAAGCCGTTGTCGATGGTGCATTGAAGTTAAACCCATGCGCTTCGGTAAAGCCCCATCAATACATGGATAAAATTAATAAAGTAACAACACGCGGAAAACATGAAGACGTTGACCCATTCCGCCCTAAAGAGATCAGCGCAATACTCAAGAGCGCCAGAAATGAATTAGAGCTCAATTTACTTACTGTGCTGTTTTATACAGGCATTCGCCCATCAGAATCCGCCGCACTGCAATGGGTAGACGTAGATTTAATCAATGAAGAACTAAAAGTGTGTGAAGCCGTTATTTGGGATTCAAGCTCACAAAAGGCTGTGACCAAAGGCACCAAAACCCGTGCTGGTAATCGTGTGATTGAACTACAACCCGAAGCTATTGCAGCACTTGAAGCACAAAAAGAATTAACTGGTAACAATGAGTTTGTTTTCATTGAACCAAAACAAAAACGCCAGCTGACAGGCTCGGCGCAAATTCGTAAAAATATATGGTTGCCAGTATTAACCGCCAGCGGCGTAAGATACCGCCACCCTTACCAAGCCCGCCACACATTCGCCACTATGCTAATCAGCCAAGGCAAAAACTTATGGTGGATTGCCCGACAAATGGGGCATGACAGCCCAGAAATGCTATTTAGGCATTACGGGAATTACATTAAAGAGCATGACCAAAAAAGCCGCTAATGCGGCTCTTTATTTCTTAAAACTTCTCTGAAGAATTGTATACCCAACCTAGTTACGGTTTTCTCATCTGTAATGATGCCAGCACTTTTTAAATCCTCTATGAACATGCTTGCTAGATTTTGCTCAAACCCAGCAAACTGCTCATTTACATCATCTATCGATTCATTTATCACAGATTCATATTCTAAATTAACAATAATATTTTCATACACATATTTTTTGAAACCCCTATTAAAAAAAAGTCGGCTATTTTGCATAGATGATTTTAGTGCATTTGCTTTGAGGTTTTTAATGTCAAGCTCCAATGAGCGTATTTTCTCATCCTTCTCTGTTAAAGAACTTATTACAGATTCTTTCTCCTCTTCTTTCATTGGAGTTTGATCCAAAAACTCTTTAAGAATTTGATCTTTTTCTCTAGAAATCCTCTTTACTAGCTCCATTTCTTCTAAAATCTTTTTATTTGTAGCTTCAAAATCTGAACTACCATTATGTATGTAATCTCTTACACTCGAGTAGTTCTCGTCAAGGTGCTTCAACCTTTCACCAAACCCACTTTCAATTTTAGATAATAATATTGAAATCTCTCTCGTAAATTTATGGGTATTATCGTAAAAACTGTTGCTAGTCTCTGTTGCTTTAAAATAAAAAAGTGCAGACAAACCAACAGAAAAGAAAGCTAGCAATAGTGAAAGTAATGTCGGAAAATCTAATTTAAAATCTACAGGTGTGACAGCAATTTTATAAGTCAAAACTGAAATTGCACAAATACTGGCAAATGTTTTTATTATTTGCCAGTTGGATTTTTCTTCCCCTAGAAAGCCTTGGTTATATTTAGATGACTTTTTATTTTCCATAAAATATTTTTTCTCAATAGTTTTTTTGATCTCTCAGCTAAAAAATATATTTTTAACGGTAAGTTTATACTTTAATATTCTTATGTATTTCATCATAGAATACGAACTTGGTTATTAACCATTTTTCTTCGTTTATCGCATTTAATATAACTCTTACACTCAACTTACCTCTTCTTTGATATTTTCCTCATTTATTTGCTAGTTAGCATACCGTAATGGCACCAGAAAAGTCCCCCATAATGATCATATAAATTGATTTAGTTTTAGAACAGTGAGTTATGAAAACTCGTACGGCGGTTCAAATCCCCCCAGCTCCACCAAACGTATAAATCAAGACATCTCAGGATGTCTTTTTTTATGCCCACATTTTACTGAACCAACTCTTTTTTATTTCATAAATAACCCCTATTTTTTCATCAAAGTTTTCTACAGGTCATCAATAACCCCAAAATAAATGTAAATAAATTGTTACGCAAATTATTTAACCAAATCATGCCCATACCCATTTCGAATACACAAAACCAACTGGTCTAACCTTGTTTTATTTTTATTCTAGATTTGCACAAAGGTATATCTCAGATTATTTCTAGATAGGCTTAATTTTGAGCAATTAAAGGAAATGTAATCATGAATAAAAGAAATATTTTACTCTCTGCCATGTGTTTGTATGGCATGAATGCATACGCTGCAGCTGAGTTAGATATAAACCCATCTGTTGTTGGTGGTGTTGAAACACCAGCCTACTCTCGCCCTTATCAAGTTGCGCTGCTTATGAATGGTCGCCAAGGTTGTGGTGGTACATTAATCGATCCAAATTGGGTTTTAACGGCGGCTCACTGTTTAGACAATGCTTCAACATCAAGTTTAACTGTGCGTGTTGGTGCGCACTCAATCAGCCGAAATGATGGTGTCACATTACGTGTATCTCAGATTATCAACCATGAACGCTGGAATGGCGCAAATGGGATCCGCTCTGGTTATGACATCGCAGTTTTAAAACTGGCTTCACCTGCGCCAAGTCAATATACACCAGCTAAACTTCCTACTGCGGCTATCGAGTCACAATATGCAAGCCCAGGCGATTACGTTACGGTATCGGGTTGGGGTTTAACCTCTAATCGTGGTCGCCCAAGTGATGTACTTCGCGAAGCTGATTTACCCGTTATCACTAATTCAAGCTGTAGTTCACAACTTAGTTTCAATTTGCCGAGCTCAGTAATTTGTGGCGGTGGTGAAGGTGGTCGTTCTGCATGTAATGGAGACAGTGGCGGTCCTTATGCTGTTAGAGTTGGCAATGACTTTTACAGCATAGGTACTGTAAGTTGGGGGCAAGGTTGTCAAGGTGCAACTGCTTTCACAAGAACAACAAGCTTCTTAAATTGGATCAAACAAAAAACAGGAATTATCGACGGTGAAGATAAAAAACCCGTCGCCAATTTTGAGGTCCAAACGGATGCGGCGTCTTTAACTGCAAGTTTCACCAACAAATCTACTGACGATAAAGGTATTACAGGTTATCAGTGGTCGTTTGGACAAGGCAATGCGGGTTCAACTCAAACAAACCCAAGCTTTACCTACGCTTCTGCAGGTAGCTACAACGTCACGCTTACAGTAACAGATACCATTGGCCAAACAAGCAGCGTATCTAAAGTCGTTAACTTTATCGTTGATGGTGAATGTAATGCAGCACCTTGGAATGCAACACAAAGCTATGCACTAGGCGACAAGGTCAGCTACAAAGGATATGAATATGAATCTACTTGGTGGTCTCAGGGTGCTCAGCCAGACTTATACAGCAATGTGTGGCGTCGGGGTGCAAAATGTGATGGTAACGTTGAAGACCCAGCACCTGTTGCTGACTTCTCAGTGGCGACAGATCAATTAACAGCAACACTCACCAGTACGAGCACAGATAACGGTCAAATCGTTAGCACTCGCTGGATTGTCAACGGTGAAAGCTACCAAGGTAGTGTTGTGTCGCACACTTTTGCACAAGCAGGCAGCTATTCAGTAACTTTAAGTGTTACTGATGACAAAGGCCAAACCGCTCAAAAAACCAAAACTATCTCAGTTTCTGAAAATGTCGATACCTGTAAAGGCACACCGGCTTGGTCAGAAAGTACCGTGTATTTACAGGGTCAAAGAGTGAGCTTAAACGGGGTAATTTACGAGGCTAAATGGTGGGTACAAGGTGAAAACCCTGCTTCTTCTGGACCTTGGGGACCTTGGAAAACGATTGGTCTATGTAGCTAAGCTGATTAAAGAAATCTTTTAATCATTTTAAGTCCCGTGTAACCTAAAGGAAATATATAACCATATTTTCTGCGACATGGGACTTAGTCAACAAGTAAAAGCCGATTTAACACGCCTTGGCGAGCGTATACAAAAAACTTTTTTAGCAATCAAAGCTGAACTACCAGAAAAAGCCAAAACCATTGGTGGATTTGCTCGGTATTTAGATTATAACCGCTCTAATAGCCAACGCTTTTTTACTGCCTGTAAAGCAAGTGATGGTTTACAAGTATTAGTAGAGCTGCCCGGTGTTCAAGCTTTGGTACTCATGCAGCAAAAGTTGACACCGCTTATCCCTGCCCCTTTGTTGAAGCAGCTAAAACAAGTTACCGACTTATTTGAACAGTGCCTCAACCAACATGCTTCAAGTCATGCCCAACTCAAACGCATGCTATCGACAGCGAAACAGAAAACACAAAATACCACCCACGGTGATGACCACAAAGCGCAGCTTTATTATGCCGCTAAGTCTCTACTGCGATTCAGCGTCGAAGAAGTTTTCTGTATTTATATTCTCAGAGAGAACAAAGCAAACCCTGCTTTTTTACAAGAGGTTGCGTTGATTAGTAAATCTGGCATTAAACGTGAAGCTGGTGCTGTGCCTTTTGTGCAGTTTTATACTCACCCTAATCCTGATAATTTTACTCAACCACTAAATATTTCTAAGCAAAGTAGATTAGAAACCAATCTTTTTACCATTGGTGTATCTGAAGAGTACTCGACATCTGGGTTTTTAAATGCGTTTAGTACATTTTCGCCGAGTAATTCCGGTTTAGTGTTTGACCCACTCCCAAGCGACACCTGCGATGCAACCTTTGTGGTTAATAACCCTGATGAAGTGATGAACCCGCTCAATCAAAATAGTCCGTGCAGCTCCACCAGCTTATCAATTAAAAATCCAACCAAAGCCATGACCATGATAGTGATGATTGAAAAACAAATTGATAAATGTAGTACGGTGAATATTGGCTGCTATCACAACAATCAAAAGGTAGAAGATGGCAAGTTAAAAGCAAGTGATATGTGGACTGAACGATTTCCAGAATTTCCTGAACTCAAAATTTCTCAAACCACAGATAATTTAGCGCACTTTCAATTACAGCAAGATCACAAAGACAAACTGCGCTATTTATTAGATATCGCGCAAGTCGATATTGAAGACTATATTTGTTACTCAACCCATGTGAATTTTCCTATTTGGTCGAGCACCTACCGTATATATTTCGAACACCAGTAAACCTTTTCTAACGCGACTTTTCACTTTAAATCACTAAGTAAGCACACAATGTGCTTACTCTCCCGCACCAAAAACACCTGTAACCCATTGTAAAACAATATAATTTACAATTTCAATTTACTTATTTCACAAACTTTCACATATCTTTAGTCTCACATGAGAATAAAAATTGTACATATGCTTTAAGTGCTGATAGCCTAGATCGTATCTCAGATACACTTTGAGATATAAAATAATAAAATACAACAACAGGGTGTTCTCTTATGAACTTAAGATTATCAGCAATTATGCAAGGACTCGTTGCGAGTTCTCTTTTACTCTCAGGTAACACTTTTGCCAATCAGGTGAATGAAGACGAAGTTGAAAAGATTCAGGTTACAGGTTCTCGTATTGCGCGTACTAGTGCGCAAATGACAACACCAACAACCATGATTGATGCAAAAGAAATCGCGCAATCGGGTGTAAAGAATATTGGCGACTTAATGCATAAACTGCCCGCTATGATCAGTGGTGTAGGTTCAACTACGGCGACAGGCAATGGCACAGGCCTTCAGTCTGCAGGTCAAGAACTCATAAACTTACGTGGTTTAGGTACTGAACGAAGCTTGGTGCTTGTAAATGGTCGTCGTCATGTATCGGGTGATGCCGGTAATTCTGCTGTCGACATTTCTATGATCCCGACTTCACTTATTGAGCGTGTCGAAATTATTACCGGCGGTGCATCTGCTATTTATGGTGCTGACGCGGTAACTGGTGTTGTTAACTTTATTATGAAGAAGGACTTCACTGGATTCGAACTTGATGCATCTTATGCACAAAGTGCTGAAAATGATGCAAAGAGCAATGATATTTCTCTGACTTGGGGTACTGACTTTGCAGATAGCGCGGGTAATGTTACTTTTCACGTCAGTTATTCAGACCGTGATGCGCTTTCAGTTACGGCGCGTGACTATGCCAATAAAAACCACTCTTTTTTACCAAACCCTGAAAATACTGGGCCTGATGACGGTATTTCAGATACTGTATTTGTAGAAGATTTACGTTTCCAAGCGCTCAGCGCCGAGGGCTTAATATACTTACCTAATAGTAACTACTTCTTTGGCGATGCCCCTATAAGCCAGATCCCTGTACCCACATTCGCAAATGACCCTATTGCATTTCCGTTTGGCCATGTAGGTTACGACACGTTTACCATCGACCGAGAAGATGGCCACTTTAGACCTTTCCAAAATGGTGATTTTTGTGATGGTCCGGTTACTTGTTCTAACGGTGATGGATTTAGGATCTCTGAAACTAACTACGCCGTTGCGCCTAGTGAAAGACTATTAATGAATTTAGGCTCTAGATACGATCTGAGTGACGATGTCAGCCTATATCTTGATAGCAAATACGGTAAGGTTGAGTCTTATGCGATTGGCCAGGCAAGTATCTTCCACGATGATAACTTCGGCCCATTGATCAGCTTAAAGCAAGATAACCCATTTATACCAAGTGAATTAAAAAGATTAATGCAAGAGCGTAATGTGCAAGATGCCGCATTAGCAGTGGTCGGTTTACCATCAAGCTCTGAAAACATTCGTGAAACCATGCAGATCACTTTAGGTGCTGAAGGAACATTTGCTGATTACGATTTTGATACTTATGTGCAACACGGCAGAGTCACCGCTGATATTTATGAGCTCACAACATTCAATGAGCGCTACTACCGCTCACTAGATGCAACCACAGATGCTAGTGGAAATGCCATATGTCGTGATACCAGCGATCCTACCTGTGTACCGTATAACCCTATCTTCAAACAAGCCAGTCAGGCGGCATTAGACTACGCTGGTGTGAAACTGCATAACAAACAAGAGATGGAGCAAACCATTGCCAGTTTTGTGTTTCACGGTGACTTAGTCGATACCGATTTGGGGCCTATTGCATTTGCAGCAGGTCTTGAATACCGAAACGAGCGCTCGCTTTCTGATCCTGATCCACTCACTCAAGGACGTGATGAAAATGGCGTAGGTCTTGGTCTAGTAGGTACAACAACAGGTCAAACCCCTGCTACTAATAGCTTTTTTAGTACTGTAGAAGGTAGCTATAACGTAAAAGAAATTTTTGGTGAAGTCAGCGTGCCTTTATTGGCAGACTTACCCTTAATTGAATCGCTTGATCTAGAAGTGGCTGCACGCTATGCCGATCACAGTATCACTGGTGGTGATAGCACCTATAAAGCGTCTCTAAACTGGCAGTTTGGTTATGATATAGGCTCTCGTGCTAGTTATTCTCGCGCAGTACGTGCTCCGAACATTCAAGAACTGTTTGCGCCGGCTTCTTCAGGTGCAGCCCGTTTAGTCGACCCATGTCACAAAGATAATTTAGATGCAGAGCCCGCTGTTGCTGCAAATCGTAAAGCAAACTGTGAGTTGTTAGGCTTAGATGCTGAATTTACCTCAAACGCGTCATTCGGTACTGTGCTAACACACACTACCGGTAATACAGAACTCAAACCAGAAACGGCTGATACTTTCACGCTAGGTTTAACTTATTCGCCAAATGCTAACCTAAATATTGCTGTTGATTACTGGGATATTGAAATCACAGATGCCATCACGCAAATCGATGGCAGCGATATATTGTCAAACTGTGTTGATGGCAGCCAGCTTGATGACGCATTTTGTAGCAAGGTGAAACGCGCTGAAAACGGCAACATTTTATTTGTTGGCGTTAATGCCGTAAACGCAGCTCGTTTCTCAGCAAAAGGCGTTGATTTAGAAACCGCACTACGTTTCGAAACTGGTTTAGGGCAACTCAGCTTCAGAGTCAATGCCTCTTATTTAACTGAGCGCATTAACGAGCAAAACCCGAAAGCAGGTTTACCTATCGAGAACGTAGCAGGCTCAGTGACTTACCCTCGTGTAAGGGCAAACTTTAGTACCTCTTACACCCACAAAGATCTAACAGCAAGTTTAAATAGCAACTATGTTGGCAGTTCTACATTTGATAAAACGCGCTCTGATGAGTACTACCCTTCTGCGTTTGCAAATGAAGTAGGTAGCTACACCAGCCATAACCTGCAAATTAACTATCAATGGCTTGACTCCTTATCTATGTATTTAGGCGTCAATAACCTCACTGATAAACGACCTCCAAGATTACCAGGACTTAACCAAGGCAGTCTTTTATATGATGTGATAGGAAGAAACTATCGCTTAGGTCTTAAATACCAATTTTAATCGAAACCCAAGTGAGCAACCTTATTCAACGGGGGGTTGCTCGCTTATTTTTAACCAAAGCAAGTGTGAATAAATATGATCAGACAATCTTTACTTACCTGTGCGGTACTCTCGCTTTTGAGCGCGTGTAACACGACTTCTTCCCCACAAAACCTAGAGGTTAAGTCAGCCGCAAGTGTCCAAGCATTTAAACAATATAGTGCTGAAACTTTCTACGATACTGTTAACGTCATGGGCAGTAGCTTTTCTAATGATGGGAAAAGCATTTTAGTCAGTAGTGATGAAACAGGCATTTTCAACCTGTATCAAGTTGATACTAAAACAGGTAATAAAACGCAACTGACCAATAATACCGATACCACATACCCTGTTGGCTATTTTCCAAATGATGATCGCGTTTTATTTACTAAAGACGCGGGCGGTAATGAGTTATTCCACCTATATGTTCGTGAGTTAGATGGCTCTGTTAAAGATTTAACACCTGGTCAAAAAACACGTGCAAGCATATTTGGCTTTTCAGGTGATAAAAGCCATTTTTACGTGCTGAGTAACGAACGTGATATGCGTTTTATGGACTTATATAAGTACGATGCTAAAACCTATGAGCGTTCTTTGTTATATAAGAATGAATCAGGCTTAAACATTGAAACAGTCAGTCCTGATGAGCGCTATTTTGTATTGAGTAAATCAAATAGCAATAAAGATTCTGACTTGTTCTTGGTTGATAACCAAGCTAAAGGTCAAAAACCAGTTTTACTCTCTAACGTAGAGCATGATGCAACGTTTTCAGCTAATTCATTTTCTAAAGATGGGCAAACACTTTACTATCAAACGAATGCCCATGGTGAATTTACACAAATTTGGCAATACGATTTAACGACCCAAGCGCATAAACCTTATTTAATTGCAGATTGGGATATCACGCATATGTATTTCTCAGAATCGGGCCGTTACCGCGTTCATTTTGTTAATGAAGATTCAATGACAAAATTGGTCGCCACCGATTTAAATACGCAAAAAACCATCCAGATGCCAGAATTACCCGCTGGTAATTTAAGAAGTGTTAACTTCTCTAAAGACGAGCAGAAAATTTCTTTTTATCTGACATCAGATACCTCTCCACACAACTTATATGTTTGGCAATTCGGTGCTCAACAAGCAACTCAGTTAACTTCTTCATTGAATAAAGCCATAGATGAAAAGCACTTAGTGACCAGTACCATAGAACGCTTTAACAGCTTCGACGGTTTAGAAGTCCCAGGAGTAATGTATAAACCAAAGCAAGCGTCTAAAGCTTCTCCTGTGCCAGTTGTTATTTTTGTTCATGGTGGTCCAGGTGGACAAAGTGTCAGAGGATACCGACCTGAAATCCAACATTTAGTGAATCATGGCTATGCCGTGTATGCCATCAATAACCGTGGAAGTAGTGGATATGGTAAGACCT
Organism: Pseudoalteromonas sp. MTN2-4; assembly: GCF_042848605.1. Taxonomy (NCBI): domain Bacteria; kingdom Pseudomonadati; phylum Pseudomonadota; class Gammaproteobacteria; order Alteromonadales; family Pseudoalteromonadaceae; genus Pseudoalteromonas; species Pseudoalteromonas sp. MTN2-4. The sequence continues at coordinate 228,797 of NZ_BTGK01000004.1, read as the reverse complement.
TCTTTCATTTAGATGATAAGAAGCATGGTAAAGATGATTTGAACGATCTTATTTGGGGTAAAAAATACCTACAAAGCTTAGATTGGGTTAATAAAGACAAAATCGGCATTATGGGTGGCAGTTACGGTGGCTATTTAACGGCTGCTGCATTGGCCTTTGCACCTGAAGAATTTGAAGTTGGAATTAATATATTCGGTGTGACAAACTGGGTGAGAACGCTTAAGTCTATTCCACCTTGGTGGGAAAGCTTCCGTAAAGCCTTGTATGACGAAATGGGTGATCCTGCAACAGATGAAGCAAGGCATAGAGCTATCTCCCCGCTATTCCATGCACATAATATTGTGAAGCCATTAATGGTTGTGCAAGGTGCAAACGATCCTCGCGTCTTACAGGTTGAAAGTGATGAACTGGTTGAAGCGGTTAAGAAGAATGGCACACCAGTTGAGTACGTGCTATTCCCAGACGAAGGCCACGGTTTTACTAAAAAGAAAAACCGCATCACGGCATCTGACGCTTACTTAAAGTTTTTACAATCCCATTTATAAAATAGTTACCCGTCAACAAAGCCAAGGCAATTCATAGTCTTGGCTTTTTTAGCTCCAAACTCTTCATTTATTGTGCTAGTAATCTGCCCATATTTAATGTAAAAAGCACCCTTTGATTTAAACATGATAATAATGTTTATTTGTATTTAACTATTTTGTAGTAGGTATAAATGAGTAAAACCCTGTGTGAGTGGAAAAGAAAAGACATCGAAAGCAAACTATCTCAGCTTGGAGATATTGTTTCACCCAGTCACTTTATTTGTAAAAAATGCGCCCGTTCAGCAAGCGATAAAAAGTACCTATGTAAAGGTACAAAACTGAAATAATCATTCGCATTCTTACTTATAGTTGTACCTAAATTTTTATTGCATACCATTTTTTAGTCGGTGAGCTTTAATGAGATTGATTGCGCTTTTTGCTTAACTGGATTTTTGCGTTTTTTCTCGCCTAAATTGTTATTTTTATTTGTTTTTCTTTATGATCTACTTGTATTCATGAGCGTATTAAAGAACAATGCGTGCATAAATTCTTAGAGGAGTAACCGCTATGTTAGCCCCAGCAATGGTTGAAAAATTAAACGAGCAAATTAATTTAGAATTCTATTCTTCAAACCTATACTTACAGATGAGTGCTTGGTGTGAAGACAAAGGCTTCGAAGGTGCTGCTGAGTTTTTAAGAAAGCATGCCGTTGAAGAAATGGAACACATGAACCGTTTATTCACTTATGTAAGTGAAACCGGTGCATTACCAATCTTAGGTGCCATTGAAGCGCCTCCTCATGAGTTTAATTCTCTAGGTGATGTATTTAGAACCACTCTTGAGCATGAGTGCACTATCACTAAAGCAATCAATGAGCTAACTCATGTTGCTTTTACTACACATGATTACTCTACGTTTAACTTCTTACAATGGTATGTTGCCGAACAACATGAAGAAGAAAAGCTGTTCAAAGGTATTCTAGATAAGCTTGAACTGATCGGTGAAGATGGCAAAGCACTATTCTGGATCGACAAAGACCTTGCTGAATTAGCTAAAACGGGTAGTACTTCTATTATGGAAGCTGGTGCTTAATCTAAAGCCCTAAAACGAGAAAAGGTAGCTATTTAGCTACCTTTTTTGTTTATTCATTCGCAAAGTTAAAACTTCCCTGCTGGTGGCCAGTTTGGGTTATCGATTTCATCTTCCCCTACTGCACTGCCAGCTTCAACCGCAATTGCATTAGGCACATTGTCTTTAGGAATACAGAGTTCAACAACGTAATTGTTATGCTCATCAGCGCGAATTTCTTCTAGCACTCCGTACAATTGCTCAACAGATGTCACTTTACGACCTTGTCCACCAAATGCATCGGTAATTTTTGCAATTTCTCAATTGGGTAAATCATTATATTGATAAACATCATTTAACAATTTATCTGGATAATCGACTGGGGGTTGCCTAAATGGATTCGGATTAACCAAGTATTGTTCAATGCCGTAAATTCCATTTGCAATAACAAATACAACCGTGTTCTGCCCATAAGCATGCTGATCTGCAACCGCTTGGCAAGTTTCATGAAATGCGCCATCTCCGACCACAACAATGGCACGCTTATCAGGAAAAGCACATTTAATACCTGTGCCTGCTGGCACTGAATAGCCTATCGATAACCAGGCTGCTTGCGCAACAAACCCATTTCGGCTCGGAACTTTAACACTCTGCGCACCAATCAAAGGGAAGCCGGCATCGACGACCATGATGTCATCTTCAGTTAGCCACTGGCTCATAGCTGAGAAGAAACTGTCATACCCTAAAGGTTGCACTAGATTACTCTGGCTCGACATAAGTTTAAAGCTCGTGTTGCTTTGAGTACGTAAACCTGCGAGCTCTAGCAACTCCTTCTTCGCAGCTATATCAATAAATTCAGCCAACATGGCATCGATAAAGGCTTCTAGTGTCACTGATGCATAAAACTCAGCGCCGACAACCCCCCCACCGTGCGCAGCTAGAATAGTGTTACTGCTGCATATATCTTCATTGCCAGTATCTTTACCTGTGGTCCATGCACCTATGCCAACTAACACGCCGTCTTCACCGACTAAGTTCTCAACTTCTTGTTTTTTTAGTGTGACACAGCCTTCAAAGTAACGATGTGATTCTTCTATGACTGACTTGCTCAATGCTGGTGTCACAAAATGAATATGTTGATCCGGCACAGTATGGGTATCATTAATAAAATCGAGCAATAATAAGAACTTGTCTTGCAAGCCGTACCTTTGTAATTCGACACCTGCCCAGAAAATACTTTTTGGTTTACTGCGCATTAAATTTACCGCAGCTTTGGCTGCTGGTTTTGCTTCACTCACTGTAACTGTTGCACCCACACCAGAGCTAAGTTTACCACTTGTTTTTTGACAATCCGCACGCCATACATCTTCAGCTACTTCAAAATATATGGGGCGACGCTCTGTCAACATAGCTGTAATCGCGGCATCAATTTGATAAAGTGCTTGTTTGGTATTGGTGATCCGCTCAGCTGCAACAGTCACAGGTTTAAACATATGAATGTCGACAAACTCATACCCCGTTGTATGTGAATACAGTAAGCCTGCTTGTTTTGAAATTTGGTCTTCTTTATTGGTTGGCGCACAGTTTATTAAAATAACAGGTACTTGCTCGACATAAGAACCGGCGATCGTGTTGAGTAAACTAAATGCCCTCACACTGTATGTCACATAAAGCGCACTCACACCTTTTAATCTTGTATAGGCATCTGCGGCAAAGCCTGCACAAATTTCATTGGCGTTGCCTGATATTTTTATCGGGGAATTATTATCTGCCAAAATCGTGTCTAATAACGCAGCCGTATAATTACCTGCCACCCCAAACATTTGTTCAATACCTATTTGTTCCATTCTTACTTTTAAGTAATCTACAACGGTAAAATTCTCGGTGATATTCATAATTTCTTTCCTAGAAATACAAAATGAAAAAAGGGCCAAAAGGCCCTAAGTCTTGGGGAAGTGGATAAGCTTTATCGAAGTAGGTTAAATCGACGCCAAGTACCGTTTGAAGTCTATCAATATGACATTCACTTTTTTCAACTTCGATTGTTTCTCGATACCCTAAATCAAAGTATTTATTGATCAGAGATTCACGACGTGCGTTGTATTTTTCTCGAATAAAAATTGACGCATCAGGGTGTAGCGAAGCAAACTTGTCTAGATTAAAGCCTTGCTTGAGGACTAAATCTGTCGAGCGCAGCGCATCTTCAACCCATCCTTGATAATCTGAGAATGCTTCACCGCAACACACTCAATCCATTAAGTTTTCTACGCGATGTTTATATTCCTAAGAAAATAAAATGTAGATCAAAAGTTAACAAACGATAATTACATGAGATTACAGAAGCTGATTTACAGAACAAAAAAGGTGAAAAAAATATGTTTCACCTTTTAAAAGTTAAGGATTGCTAGACATTAGAAGTTTTAATTTACAAACCACCTTTGGTCAGCTTCTCTGGGTTCAATAACTCTTTTAGTTCATTGACAGATAAATCGGTATGTTCACTCGCAACATCAACAATCGGTCGGCCTTCTTTATAGGCTGTTTTGGCAATAAATGCCGCTTTTTCATAACCTATGATTGGGTTGAGAGCCGTCACTAAAATAGGATTTTTTGCGAGTGCTTTATTAACGTTTTCTTCGTTCACATTAAATGTTGCAATCGCTTTATCAGCGAGTAGTCGGCTGACATTCGCCAAGATGTCGATACTTTCAATAATGTTATGCGCAATCACAGGCAACATGACATTGAGCTCAAAGTTACCCGATTGACCCGCTACCGAAATTGTCGTGTCGTTACCAATGACTTGTGCACTGACCATGGCTGCCGCTTCTGGGATCACCGGGTTAACTTTACCAGGCATGATTGAAGAGCCTGGCTGTAGCGCTTCAAGTTCAATCTCAGCAAGACCTGCCAACGGGCCTGAGTTCATCCAACGTAAGTCATTGGCAATTTTCATATTCGCCACAGCCATTGCTTTTAATTGTCCTGAAAGGCCTACAATCGCGTCTTGCGAACCAATGTGATAAAAATGATTACTACTTGGTTTAAAGCGAATACCAATATTTGTACTTAAATATTGCGTGAACACTTTGGCAAATTGTGCGTCAGCATTTACACCCGTGCCTACTGCTGTACCACCTTGTGCAAGTTCGTAGACCCTTTCTACGCTACTTAATATACCTTGATACGCGCAGTCAATCTGATGCTGCCAACCACCTAAAGTTTGTGCAAATGTAACTGGCATTGCATCCATTAAATGCGTACGACCTGTTTTAACTACATGACCGACTTGTTTAGATTTTTGCTCTATCACTTGTGATAGGTGTTTTAGTGCAGGTAATAGCTCATAAACTACAGCAACCGCACTACTGACGTGTATAGCGGTTGGGATCACGTCGTTTGAGCTTTGACCCATGTTAACGTCGTCATTCGGGTGGATCTGAATACCACTTTGCTGTGTTGCAAGCGTCGCGATCACTTCATTGGCATTCATATTTGAACTTGTGCCAGAGCCTGTTTGAAACACATCAACCGGGAATTGGTCTGAATGCTCACCTTCAATAATACTTTGCGCTGCTTTGACAATCGCCTGTGCTTTATCTTGTGAAAGATGCCCTAGCTCTGCATTTGCCTCGGCCGCCGCTTGTTTAATGTAAGCAAGTGCTCGAATAAACTCTTGCGGCATAGTTAACTTGCTAACTGTAAAGTTATTGACTGCACGCTGGGTTTGCGCTTTGTAAAGTGCGGCTTCAGGCACATCTAAGACACCCATACTGTCTGATTCTTGGCGAAATGTAGTCATCTTTGACTCCTATAAAAATGGATTAAATTCACGGCACAGCACTCTTGCTTCAAGCTCCAGCGCCAAATATTTTTGTTTATCGGCTTGCTGCTGTTTGTAGAATCGCTTCAAAGCGAGAAGAGGCTTATATAGCTGCTCAAAACATTGCTTTCTGATTGACTCATGTACGAGTGGATCAGCAATTTTATTGAGTAACTCATTGAATACTCTTTTTAAATACAGTTCTTGTAACAATGTGCAATGACTGCTGCCGTACCATTTTGCTAATGCCAAACTGCCCTCAATATATTGAGATACCAAAACAGGTGCTTCTAATTGAGGTCTTCGACAGTGGGTTTTTAAACAAGGTGTGTAACAAGCAATAGTTTCTTTCAAACACATATGAACCGATTTCAAAATCACAATTGATAATCATTATCATTACAGTTAATCAATTGGTTTTCAAGTTTGAATTTGAAGAATTTTCTTGGGAGTGATGAAGTAAGCCTGATACTGACAAATAATAATCAGGCTTAAATCTAAAAGCGTAGCTTTGTGAGGCTATAAAAACGAGAGTTGAGTTACATTTGTGTATTTATTTTTGCTTATGATGATCAACAGCAAAGCTAACAATGACTTTAAACATAAAGAATAAACTGATGAGTATCAGCCAATTTGGCATAGATAAACTTAGTAGTACTAAAATACCAAAACAAAATAAATTGGCGGCAATAAACGTTTGTAGTCTATTACTCTTTAAAAAATTAACAATACACGCTGAAACAATTGTATAACCCCAAATCAATAAACTTTCTTGAACATACATATCAAGTAGTAACGCAATGATCACGTTATGAAAATGTATCGCGATGAATATTAATCTACTTTTATAACGTTGAGCGTAAAACTGATTTGTTCCTTGGCTGAAGTTAGCGATACAGCCTGCATAAACATCAAACACAATTAAAAAGGCGGCGATTACCTGCCAATGATTAAGCGATAAACCTGATAAGAAAAAAGTAACTATTGTCGCAATACAAGCGAAAAATACTGTTAAAAACACTTCTAATCGAGTTTGTTGCTCTCCAAATACTTCATGAAAACATTTTGGCACTTCAAAATACTTCACTATGACCATCCTTATATTTATCCAATTGGACTGGATAATACCCAATCCCAATAATATTCAGTCATTATCAGGCATAAAAAAGGAGTGAAAATTCACTCCTTTTTCCATTTAAAACAAGCTAATTGCTTATTTTAATTTGCTGTCTAGCTCTTCGATTTTCGCTTTCCAAATCGCAGGGCCTGCAGTGTGCGCGTTGTTACCATCGCTGTCTACTGCAACTGTTACTGGCATATCTTCTACTTCAAACTCGTAGATTGCTTCCATACCTAAATCTTCGAACGCTACTACGCGCGCTTTCTTGATTGCTTTAGATACTAGGTAAGCTGCACCACCTACTGCCATTAAGTAGATTGATTTGTTTTGCTTGATAGATTCAACTGTCGCTGGACCACGCTCAGCTTTACCGATCATGCCCACGATACCAGTGTTTTCTAGCATTAGATCGGTGAACTTATCCATACGCGTTGCTGTAGTTGGACCTGCAGGGCCTACAGCTTCGTCGCCTACTGCATCAACAGGACCTACGTAGTAGATAAACTTGTTCTCGAAATCTACACCTTCAGGTAAGCCTTCACCTGACAAGATCATGTCTTGAAGACGCTTATGCGCTGCATCACGACCTGTTAAGATTTTACCTGAAAGAAGCACGGTTTCACCCATCTTCCAATCTAGTGTGTCTTCTTTCGTTAGTGTGTCTAAGTTTACGCGACGTGTGTCTTCACCCACTTCAAACGTCAGCTCTGGCCAATCTTCAACTTTAGGTGCTTTAAGATCAGCTGGACCTGAACCGTCTAGCGTGAAATGTACGTGACGTGTTGCTGCACAGTTAGGGATCATTACAACTGGCTTAGATGCAGCGTGTGTTGGTGCTGTTTTGATTTTAATATCAACAACCGTTGTTAAACCACCAAGGCCCTGTGCACCAATACCTAACTTGTTCGCACGTTCAAAGATATCTAAACGAAGCTTTTCTTCAGCTGTTTCTGCTCCGCGCTCGATTAGTTCGTGAATATCAACCGGATCCATCAGTGACTCTTTCGCTAGTACCGCTGCTTTTTCAGCTGTACCGCCAATACCTATACCTAGCATGCCTGGTGGACACCAGCCTGCCCCCATAGTAGGCAGTGTTTTCTCAACCCAAGCAGCAACATCGTCAGATGGATTAAGCATAACCATTTTCGTTTTGTTTTCTGAGCCGCCGCCTTTCGCTGCGATCATCACTTCAACTTCAGCACCTGGTACCATGTCAATATGTACTACTGATGGCGTGTTATCTTTGGTGTTTTTACGTGCGCCAGCAGGATCTGCAACAATTGATGCACGAAGTGGGTTGTCAGGGCTGTTATAAGCGCGACGTGTACCTTCATCAACCATTTGTTGTACAGTTAAATCTGTTTTATCCCACTTAACATCCATACCTACTTTAACGAAACACGTAACGATACCTGTGTCTTGACACAGTGGACGCTTGCCTTCAGCAGACATACGAGAGTTAATTAAGATCTGAGCAATCGCATCTTTAGCCGCTTTGCTTTCTTCTTTATGGTAAGCCTTTTCTAAAGCTTGAACGAAATCGAGTGGGTGGTAATAAGAGATATACTGCAATGCATCTTCAATGCTGTCGATGAAGTCTTGTTGACGGATCATACTCATGACGGTTCCTTAATAATCGTAAGTCAAATATAGCTTACGCCTTTAACATGTTGACGGTTTTAAGTGATTTTACCAATTGTATTAGAGTTTTGCTCAATTATAACGACAGATAACGTTTACCGAGAATCGGTTAACGGTAATGGTTCAATAACTAGGCGAAAATTAGTGTGCATAGAGGCTCTATACAAATAGTTTTCAACGACGTTAGTAAATCATTTAGCGCGTTAGAATGATCGATTTTTTAATTCAATTGGTATTGAGCATCACTATTGTAAAACTGGCAAATATGATACCCTCCTCGCCCGTTTCGGGCTAGTTTTCAGGTTCAAGTAAATGATAAATGAGCAAATCAATTGTAAAAAATTAGACATTAAGCTATCTACTGAGTTAGTTTTTGAGCAATTCGCCCATTTGCCTCACGCAGTTTTATTAGATTCAAGTAACGCTCAACACGAAAATAGCCGTTACGACATCATCAGTTTTGAGCCAAAGCATCTCGTCGAAGCGAAAAATAAGCACGTATTTTTGGACGGTAAACAACAAACGCAAAGTTGTTTCTCCATTATGCAATCACTGTTAAGTGATTTATCAGATACACAAACCGCTGAAAATTTACCTTTTACCGGTGGATGGTTAGGTTACTTTGGTTATGACTTGGGTCGTTATATTGAATCCATGCCCGAGTTGGCAATCGAAGACATCAATATGCCAGATATGAGTGCAGGTCTATATTTAGATGCGCTGGTTTTTGATAATCAGGCATCTGAGTGGTTTTATGTTTCTCAGCCAAACTTCGATCGCCTTGACACGTATTTAGCGGCAATTAACAAACAAGCTGCAAAAGCAGTACCTTTTAAGCTCACCTCTGAGTGGCGATCGAATCTTGATAAAAGCGCGTATGAAAAACAGTTTGATAAAATTCAAGCTTATTTAAAAAGTGGCGACTGTTATCAAATTAACTTAGCTCAGCGCTTCAGTGCAGAATTTAATGGCGCCCCTTGGTCAGCCTATAAAACCCTTAGAGCGCACAACAAAGCACCATTTGCCGCTTTTATAAATCACCCGCATGGGTCTATTTTATCGGTGTCGCCTGAGCGTTTTATTCTGGTTGAAGATAACAAAGTCGAAACTAAGCCAATAAAAGGCACGCTGCCCAGATTAAAAGAAGTTACAGCCGATAAAGAGCAAGCCGAAATACTGAAGAATAGTCCTAAAGACCGCGCCGAAAATGTGATGATCGTTGACTTACTCCGTAATGATTTAGGTAAAGTGGCCAAGCCGGGCACTGTGACTGTGCCTAAACTATTCGATATCGAAAGCTTCCCTGCTGTTCATCACTTAGTGAGTACCGTACAAAGTGAACTAGCTGAAGGCAAAACCGCTATTGATCAATTAGAAGCGGCTTTCCCTGGCGGCTCAATCACAGGTGCTCCTAAGATTCGTGCCATGGAAATTATTGAGGAACTCGAGCCTCATCGTCGCAGTGTATACTGTGGCTCTATCGGTTATATCAGTGCCTGCGGCAAGATGGATACGTCAATCACCATTCGAACTTTGGTATGCAGTGAAGATAAAATTCATTGTTGGGCTGGCGGAGGCATTGTTGCCGATTCAAAAGCTGCTTTGGAATACCAAGAAACTTTAGACAAGGTAAACAAAATATTACCTATACTTAGTAATAGCTAAGCAAAAATCGGGAGGAGTAAATGAAGTTATCTGACATTTTATGTAAATTTAACCTCAGTGCGCCTCTCATTGGCTCAGCTCACATTGAAAATACCAGAGCAAGTGCCGTACTATTGCCTCTGCTTGAGGTCGATAACAAAGCCGCTTTGTTATTTTGCAAACGCGCAGCCTACTTAAAACACCATCCAAGCCAAATTTGCTTTCCAGGTGGCAAATTTGAGCAGTTTGACCCCTCACTTCAGGCCACTGCAATACGTGAAACCAATGAAGAGCTGGGTATTTGCCCAAGTCATATCAATTCTATCGGTCAATTACCCACTCATAACACATTAACAGGCTTTACCATTTCACCTATTGTTGCAACACTTCAATCTCACGCTTCATGGCACACTGACAGTGAAGAGGTAGAACAGGTATTTACGATTTCACTCGAACGCTTATTTGACGAAAAAAACTGGCGCTCAATCGAAGTACAATTAGGCGGAAAAGCCCGAAAATTCGATATTTTTCCTACTGAGCATGGCTTACTATGGGGCGCGACGGCTAAATTAGTTAAAAACTTTGCTCAACTGGTCAACTAACCACCACTTAGCCAGCGCAAAATAGTTACATTGAAATACTTTAACGTTATGATGTGCGTCCGTTCAAAGGCAATGTTGAGTAGAAGTTTATGATTAGTGCATTTGATATGTTCAGTATCGGGATTGGCCCGTCGTCGTCACATACAGTCGGCCCAATGCGCGCTTCACGTCTTTATGTAAAAGATTTACAAGAAAAACAATTAATCGACAAGGTTACTTCTGTCAAAGTAGAGCTGTATGGCTCACTTGGTCAAACTGGTGTTGGTCACGGCTCAGGTAAAGCGGTAATTTTAGGCTTAGCAGGTTACGACCCTGAAACTATCGATGCCGATGCAGTCCCCGAAATTTTAGACACCATCGAAAACGAACAAGTTATATATCTAGATAAGACCCATAAAGCGGCTTTTCCAAAGCAAGGCGCGATTGTTTTCCATCGTCGTAAAACCTTGCCTAAGCACTCAAACGCCATGGAAATTTTTGCTTACTCTGGTGAAGAGTTAGTTCACAGCCAAGTCTATTATTCTATCGGCGGCGGTTTTATTGTGACCGAAGAAGCCTTCGATCAAGAAAAACAAGCCGCACTTGATATTCGCGCAGAAAACCCAGCACCTTACCCTTTCAATAATGCTCAAGAGCTATTGGATATGTGTAAAGAGACAGGTTTAAGTGTGTCATCTCTGATGATGGCAAACGAAAAAACACTTCGCGCGGAAAAAGATATTAAAGATGAACTCTTTAACATCTGGAGTGTTATGAAAGCTTGTATTGAGCGTGGTATGCGTACAGAAGGTATTTTACCGGGCGGCTTAAAAGTAAGACGTCGTGCACCGAGCTTATATTTAAAGCTAAACGTTGAAAATAACAACGACCCACTTCGTGCAATGGACTGGGTTGATTTATTCGCTCTAGCCGTAAACGAAGAAAACGCAGCTGGCGGCCGTGTAGTCACCGCGCCTACAAATGGTGCAGCGGGGATCTTGCCGGCAGTATTGATGTATTACCATACATTCATCAAAGAAGTAGATGCAGAAATTGCCACACGTTATTTATTAACCGCTGCAGCGATTGGTATTCTTTATAAAAAGAATGCGTCAATTTCAGGTGCAGAGGTTGGTTGTCAAGGTGAAGTCGGTGTAGCTTGTTCAATGGCTGCAGGTGCACTTACTGAGATCATGGGCGGCAATGTTGTACACGTTGAAAACGCGGCAGAAATTGGTATGGAACATAACTTAGGTTTAACATGTGACCCTGTTGGTGGTTTAGTACAAGTTCCTTGTATCGAACGTAATGCTATGGGGGCGGTAAAAGCAATCAATGCATCACGTCTTGCTATGCGTGGTACGGGCGATCAAAAAGTATCGTTAGATAAAGTAATCAAAACCATGTTGGATACAGGTAACGATATGAAGACCAAATACAAAGAAACTGCACGTGGTGGTCTAGCGGTTAATATTATCGAGTGTTAAGTAGTAGAAAATTTTAGACACAAAAAAGGCTGCAATTGCAGCCTTTTTTATAATACGAGTTAATTACTTCACTGGTAACTCAATATCTTTGAACAGCTCGTCTACGTCATCTTGATTACGCAATAAGCTCGCTTTTTCGACTAGCTCTTTGGTCAAGTGTGGTGCGAAGCGTTCAATAAAGTCATACATATAACCGCGTAAGAAACTACCTTTTCTAAAGCCTATCTTAGTTGTGCTCGCCTCAAATAAGTGACTTGCATCGATACAAACTAAATCGTCATCAGTCTGCGTATCGATGGCCATGGTTGCTAACACCCCAACACCTAAGCCTAAACGAACATAAGTTTTAATGACATCAGCATCTGTTGCAGTAAATACAATATGTGGCTCAAGACCGTGGGCATTAAATGCTTTATCAAGTTCTGATCGACCAGTAAAACCGAATACATAGGTGATCAGTGGATACTTCGCGATATCTTGAACTGAAATATTTTTACCAAGTTTTGCAAGTGGGTGGTCTTTTGTGACCACAATGCTTCTATTCCAGTGATAACAAGGCAACATAACCAAATCACTATATAAGTGCAGCGCTTCGGTTGCGATAGCAAAGTCAGCGTCACCACGAGCTGCCGCGTCAGAAATTTGCTGAGGCGTACCTTGATGCATATGCAAAGACACTGCAGGATATTTCTGCATAAAGCCTTGGATCACCCCAGGTAGCGCATAACGAGCTTGAGTGTGAGTTGTCGCAATGTTCAACTTACCCTGATCTGGTAAGGTGTGTTCATTCGCAACAGCTTTTATTCCTTCGACTTTAGAGAGTATTTCACGGGCAATATTGATGATTTCATTGCCAGCAGGTGTAACATGTGTAAGGTGTTTACCGCTTCGACCAAAGATTTGCACGCCAAGTTCGTCTTCGAGCATTCTCACCTGTTTAGAAATACCAGGTTGAGATGTGTATAGACTTTCAGCTGTTGCCGACACGTTAAGGTTGTGATTGAGGACTTCTACAATATATTTTAGTTGTTGTAATTTCATAATATTTTTATTGTTTTAGTTTTTCACGAGCAACGGCTTCGTTATTGAGCCATACAGCATTTTGCCCTAATTCTATAAGGCTAGCATATTTGAAGACTTTCAGGTAGCAATTGCCACATTTGTTTAAAACTGAACATATTTTAAATCTTAAACTATAATAAAAAGCTATGAATTAAATGTATTTTTTATCAGAATATCGAGTTGCGCTATTCAGTAAGTGATAATTTCATGTAAGATAAAAATGGTTTGAGAAATTATGATTGAGAAGTCGCTATGCTTGTCCCAATAATTATAGTGTTAATTGTTGCTTTAATCATCATTTGCGTATGGGTGAGTGCAGTTCAGCAGCATAAAGAGAAGCAAGAAGCAGAAAGAAGAAAAGAGCTTGCTAGACAAAAACGCATCATTGAAGAATCTGAAGATGTGATTGTAAATAGCAGTAATATTCCAATGTCTGAGTTTATGATACAAGTTCTGCAAAGACGTGTTCATGACGCACTGGCTGCTATGGTCGAACTCTCGCCTACATCAAGAGAATTAAAAAACCGCTTGCACGAATCAAAAGAGCGGATGAACTCAACACCTGAAAACGCAAATAATTCTGACAATTTAAGCTTGCCTGACAGCGACAAACAACTTATTGCTTTAGTTCAAGGTATTAAAAAGCTGAGAAGCGTGCTTCGTTCTGAGCATTCTAAAGGTAAAGTTGAAACGCAAAAATTTGTTGCCGAAGATAGAAGACTTGAAAAGCTACAATTAAAAATTAATGTTGAAAGCCAAATCAAACGTGGTGTTGCTGCTAGAACGGCGAATATGGTCGGTTCGGCTCGACAATACTTCGAAAAGGCATATGCTACTATTTGTGCAGTTACCTACTCTGATGAATATGTCACTAACAAAAAGCAACTGCTAGAATCTTATTTAAACGAAATCAGTAATGAATTAAAAGCGTCTAATGAATCATCTGTTAAACAGAAAAAAGAACAAGAGCAAGACGATTTAGATGTTTTATTTGCACCGAAGAAAAAGTGGTAACACTTTTCTTCGGCATCAAATTTCACTAATTAGCTTAGAGCAAACTTTACTAAAAAAAGCACGGTTAATACCCAAACACTAATCGTGATTTCATCTTTCTTACCACATACAAATTTCACTGCAGTGTAAGCAATAAAGCCTAAAGCAATACCATGTGCAATTGAGAATGTCAGTGGTGTCATCAGCAACACGACACTTACCGGGATTGCATCTGTCATGTCATCCCAATTCACTAATTTTAAATTCTGCAACATGAGTACTGCGACATACAAAATAGCTCCAGCAGTGGCATAAGCTGGGATCATTTGCGCTAAAGGTGCAAAGAAAGTCATTAGTAAGAAGCATACGCCAACAACAACAGCAGTTAAGCCTGTTCTGCCTCCCACTGAGACACCTGATACTGATTCAATATAAGATGTTGTTGTTGAAGTACCTAGCATAGAGCCTGCGATTGTGGCCGTACTATCGGCTGAAAGTGCACGCCCCAAGCGTGGCATTCTTCCCTGCTTGTCTGCTAAACCTGCTTTTTGCGTTACTGCCACCAAAGTGCCAGAAGTATCGAATAAGTCAACAAATAAGAACGCAAACACAACACTCAACATAGAAAGTTCAAGCGCACCAGCTATATCTAGTTGCATAATAGTTGGGGCAATACTTGGCGGAGCAGACACTATTCCTTGATACTCAATCAAACCTAATGCCCATGCAGCAATCGTTACAATAAAAATACTGATCAGAACACCACTTTTGACGTCTCTGAACATAAGGGCTGCGATAACAAAAAAACTTAAAATTGCTAGTAAAGGACCTGCACTAGTGATATCACCCAGTTGAACAAGCGTTGCAGGACTTGCGACAATTATTTCGGCATTTTTAAGCGCGATTAAAGCTAAAAACGCGCCAATCCCCGTTGCAATCGCTTGCTTCAATACAAGGGGGATCGCGTTGATAATCCACTCTCGCACTTTAAATAAGCTTAAAACAAGAAAAATACACCCAGATAAAAACACTGCCCCTAATGCAGACTGCCAGCTATAACCCATACCTAAAACAACGCCATAAGTAAAAAAGGCGTTCAACCCCATACCTGGAGCAAGTGCAAGCGGATAATTCGCCCAAAAACCCATAATGAAGCAACCAATTGCCGCAGCAATACATGTGGCAACAAATGCGGCACCGAAATCCATACCTGTTTGCGCTAACATTGCCGGGTTCACAAAAACGATGTAAACCATAGTGAGAAAGGTCGTGAATCCAGCAATTAACTCAGTTTTCACACTAGAGCCTTGATGCTTGATAGAAAATAGCTTTTCGAGCATAGATGTTTCCATTGGTAAAAGTTAAAAGAAATTTATAATTCTTATTAAAGCGGCGCTATTCTAGCGGTTAATTACAGTGATTAAAAATGCAATTAAAGTTTCTTTTAGCTAGGATTATTTATTAGACCTGTTTCTCTTTCTTATTCAATTTTAATGAAGTCTGCTTGCTATATGTACAAGACTGAAGCACCTCCACTGGTTCTGCTTGTCATAGTTGTTCAGTGTGAAGCAATCGATAACGTAGGAGAGGTACTGTGGCTGAGAAGAAAATAATGGGGCTTTTGCATCTTTTATAGATAATAAAGGCATTTGATCTCAGAAAGCTTTAAAAAAATAACTGCACAATGACAGTAAAAATATATAATTAGCTAATCAAATGGCAAGAATTTAGCATAACTAAATTTATGGCCAACATGGTCACAAAGTTTTGACTACAATAATATTAAGCATTTTAAAAATAGGTAGAGTATGGATAAATCGCCAGATAATAGCGCGGCGCATTACGACTTAGAGCAACAACTATTTAATGTGCTTGAATTCGTTACAACACCCCCTAATGGTGAACTACGCTATCCTAAAGAGCATGACTCAGTCACTGCTTTTCAAAAAGGCTTGTACTACTTACAAGAAAAATCCTATCCGCTGGCAACAAAGTGGCTGCGTATGGCTGCTATGTCGGGAGATAATAAAGCACAGTTTTATTTAGGTTTGATGTTTATAAAAGGCCAAGGGGTGCCGCAGAGTGCATTCCATGCCATGGCTTGGTTGTCACTCGCTCAAAGTCAAGGTGTCGATGCGGCCAATGCAGTAATAGAACAAATAAAACCGCATTTAACAACGAAAAGAATCAAAGATGCGCAGTGCTATGCTGCCACCTTGTACGAGCAAATTCATCAATTGCAATTCCAGTCTAATTAAGTCTATTTTTTATACAGTAGTTTTATACAGTATTCACTGTAAAAACTACTGTATAAAACACCTGCATATATAGCGCCTTAAAAAAGCCCAAAACACCAAAAATTATAAGTAATTGAATTTAAAAAACTTATCATATTAGACTCATTAAAGTTGATTAAAAAGTAACATTTCTGCTTGCATTAAAACACTGTATAAACTACTGTATGTAAATACTGTATAAACAACCAGTGAGATGATTATGTTACAGACAACCGCAGTTTTACCAAGCTCAGTAAAAAAAGTAGATGCCCCCAAAGCCATTAACTTTGTTGAAACCCCTGATGAAATTTGTGCCAGTCTTGAACTACTTAAGATCATTCACCAATGTAATCACAAACAAGGTTGGACTTTACTAATTGCACCTGACCATATTCCAAATAAAGATATGCTTGAGGCCAGCTCAATAGACTCAAGTAAATTATTAGTGATCAGAAAAAAACACATCGTTGATTTAGAGTATGTACTAAATTCAGCTTTGAATAATGGCAATTTTGCGGCGGTTATTACATGGACTGGTATTACGGATCCGAAGCAGCTTTCGCAAATGCACTTAAGCCAAACAGATATCTCGCTATACTGTTTTACTGAAACCAGCAGCAAAGCGTGTACAATAGAGCGCATAGCAAGTTAATATAAGATTTTCTTATGTGTTACTGTTCTAACACTCAACCTTATGAGTCATGCTGCAATGTATTCATTACAAAGCATAAGTTACCTGAAACAGCGGAGCAGCTTATGCGCTCTCGTTACAGTGCTTATGCGACTAATAATGCGCAGTATATACTTGAGACTTATGCCAAATCTGAGCAACGTAATCACAGTCTTGAAGACATCGCTGCATTCGCTTCATTTGCCAACTTTATAAAGCTCGAGATCGTCGCAACAAAAACTGAACCTGAGTTTGATTATGTAGAGTTTAAAGCCCATTATTTGGCAGACGGAAAACATTGCCAAATACATGAGGTTTCAAGATTTATTAAAGAAGAAGGGGCGTGGCGTTACTTAGATGGCCAGTTATATGATGTGCCAGAGTTAAAAGTATCTAGAAATGATCCCTGCCCTTGTGACAGTGGCAAAAAATTTAAGAAGTGTCACGCTGGCTGATTTAAACCGCACTCAAGTTCACTCACTATTATCTCGCATTAGGCGGACAACTGAACCGCCTGCTGCATTTCACCGCTAGCTAATTGATCATAAAAACCTGCAGCATCTATTTTGGGTTTATCTATCTCTAATGCGCCAGCTCTTTGTGCAAAAATTTTAGCCTGCACAGTAGGTTCACAATTATCAATAATAACCAACTCAATGTGCTTTTTATCGTCTCTGATATGTAAAGGTTCTGGCGAAAGACAATTTCTTAGCCTTAATTCTGTAAGTCCCTGCTCATGAAGTAAACGGCTATTATTTTCACCTATGGTCATATCATAAGTGTTGGGGGCCGTTTGTTGCTGTGGACCAATTTGAAGTTCTTTTTTTAATGCATCTTCGCTCTTGTCTGGCTCAATTAATTCTGATTCAGGTAAATGAAATTCACTGAAGTCGAGTGCGTTTGGTGAAAGCATTGCCAAACAAAGCGCAAAGTCAGCACGACGATCTTGTGCCACGCTTTTTGCTAGCGTATCACCAAGCTGATGCTCCTTGTTTAAAATGCGCTCTAATTGCATAGAGTTTCACCGATTATTTAAAAAGTTATATTTTTATCGGCATTTTTTTAATTTTCTTTAGTTGTTTTCTTTACTTAATAAAAAACTTTGTTATTATCAGCGCCGTTGTTTAGGAGGGGTTCCCGAGCGGCCAAAGGGATCAGACTGTAAATCTGACGGCTCTGCCTTCGCTGGTTCGAATCCAGCCCCCTCCACCATAACATCACACTACAACTTGGAGGGGTTCCCGAGCGGCCAAAGGGATCAGACTGTAAATCTGACGGCTCTGCCTTCGCTGGTTCGAATCCAGCCCCCTCCACCAAGTTGTACAAAATTAGATACCCCCTGTGGAGGGGTTCCCGAGCGGCCAAAGGGATCAGACTGTAAATCTGACGGCTCTGCCTTCGCTGGTTCGAATCCAGCCCCCTCCACCATCTCTTTCTTATTAAATCATCTTACTTCATTCTATCATTAACGCTTTACCATTCTTGTTAAACCATAATCTTGCTGACTTATAGTCTTCATAGTGCTTTTCAACAATTTGCCAAAATAATTTGTTATGTGCCAGTACATGACAGTGTGCTAGCTCATGAACAATAACATAATCAATCATACGCTTTGACGCCCCAGCAAGAAGGCTATTAAAAGTAAGCGCTTGTTTACTGCTACAACTTCCCCAGCGACTTTTATACTCCCTGATTTTCACAGCTGAAACATGACAATTCATTTGCATAGACAATTGCTCTAAGCACAACTCTAAATAACTAGAGAGCAAATCTGTCAGTAATTCAATGATCGCTCGCCTGAACTCAAGCCTCTCTTCGCGCAACACTTCGGGTAAATATACAAATCGGCTTTCATGATCTAATACAGGCTTGTTTATATCTGAAAATTCAATCTTATAAACTAAACCAAAAATCAATAGTGACCTTGTGTGCAACGGCTTTTGTTTATTAGGCGCAAGCTCTAGTTTATGTCTTTGAGCATGCACCCAGTCTTTTTTGCTCTTTAGCCAATTTTCTAAAGCAACTTCACACACGTTTTCGGGGGCTGTCACTATTACTTGCTCTGGTGTGACTTTGATTGCAACCGTCTTTCTTCGTTTACTAAGCTTTAATTGATAATCAAACATTTTTAAGAATTTTTTTTACTTCACATTCAAAGCCATAAATTTACTGCTACCTTTAGTGTAATAAGACTATAAAGGGGTTAATTTATGAAAGATAAACCTACTTGCCAATATCAATCTCCTGATGGTCATCGCTGCCAAGAAATCGATATGGGTTCTGGTCTTTGCTTTTGGCATGACGCAAAGTTCGATAAAAGTGGGCTTGAATTATCGCAAAAACTAGAACGTTATGCCAAGCGTGGTGGGCTTCTGCAAGGTTTGGAGTTGAAAAGAGCAAATCTCGAGGGACTAAACCTTGTCAAACATAATGACCATACTGGTTACGACTTATCATATAGCAATTTTTATCGTGCAAATTTAAGAGGCGCGCACTTATTTAACAACAAAATTGAAAATGCCTCTTTAATGAAAGCAGATCTGCATGATGCCAATTTACATTGCTGTAAGCTTTCAAATTCCAACTTATTGGGTGTAAAGCTAAACAATACTCGGATCGATAATATAGATTTAAGTGGTAAATTACAGCAAGAAAATGAGGCAAGCTTAGCAGCCAAAGAGAAACGAACAGAAGATGCCGCTGATTTCTTCTTACAATCTGAAGAGACATACCGCACACTTAGAAAAGGTGCTGAGCAACAAGGTCTTTTTGAAATGGCTGGTAATTATACCTACAAAGAGCTGCGTATGCGTCATTATCAATACCCAACTCATTCAAAAAAGCGCTTTATGAGTGCGGCTGTTGACCTGCTCTGTGGTTATGGTGAAAAACCCGCAAATGTGATCCGTTTTAGCCTTTCAATGATTGTATTTTGCGCACTAATGTACTTCCTGTTTGGCATCAGTTATCAGGATGAAGTGCTTTCTATTAACTTTTCACAAAGCTTTTCTGACAATATAAGTGCACTGCTTAACAGTTTTTATTTCAGTGTAGTGACATTTACTACTCTGGGTTACGGAGACATAACCCCTATTGGATTTTCTCGTTTTATTGCCACGGTTGAAGCGTTTACAGGCAGTTTCTCTTTGGCATTATTCGTCGTGGTATTCGTAAAAAGAATGACGCGTTAATCGCGTCATTCTCTTATACAATATGCATCACTCATCTTTAGGCCAGTTAAATGGAATACTGGGAACAGTAAGCCCTCTTGCGGCCAATGCTTCCGGTACTGTCAGGCTAGTATCTGAAGCGCTCCACAGATCATTCGTAAATACTGAACTGCTATCTTCGTCAGTGATGTCACCTAAAACACCACTTAAATCTATATCAAATAAGAAGCTACCTGAGCCATCATAGTCACAACTTGTTGTCGGTGCATATTCAATATTGGCTCTATGATCGGTGCCTAAATACACACTTAAACTTGCATCGTACTCGAAGAATTGTCTTTGTGTTTTGGCAACGAGCGCGTGGCTTGCACCTGGTCCAGCCCAATTGCAAATAAACCCTTGGATCCAACCGTCAGTGTCTGTGACTTGCTCACCATAACCAAAATGCGCTTCACCATTGTCTAAACTTGTATCATTAAATCCTATATTAAAAATCCGGCTGTGAGAGTCGTTCACACCCGCTTGCCAAACATAACTGTAACTACCAGCCAGAGAGGTTAAATCGAAGTCAGCACCTAAAATTGCAAAATTTTCACTCCAACCATCGCTGTTTGACGCACTATACGTATTATCAACATCAACTAAACCACTACTGTTAAATACTCCAGTGACACTATGACCGCATAAGGTGGCATTTCTTAATTGCAAATTCATCTCATCATCTTCTCTTTCATACGCGAGAGACGCTGCGAGCGTACGTTCATTCTGGCTGCAATTAAACCCAGGCCACTCTATACCCGACACCCCTTGCTTCCCTTCAACCGTGTATTGTAATAACCCGGTATATTCGGTTTCTTCTGAACTAGGTGTGTGCGACATTGAAATAGTAATTCGATAGTCATTGCCAGACACTTGATAGTCCATTTCAGCACTGTATGTCCAGGTATCTGACGCAAGGGAGATGCTTGCAGAGTCAAAGCTAACGCTGGTTATACCTTGGGCATTCATATAAGTGGTGAGATCAAGTGTTGCGCCCTCTTCAGGCAAAGATTCACCTTCACTGTCTGCAACGCTGATAAAACTCGCAATAACCATTAACGCCATTTCTGTTTGTGATTCAATACCAGAGAGCAGTGCATTTACTTGCGATACGGCACAAGCGTTCCCGCTGTTATCTTCAGCAAGCCACAAACCCAAATCACCACTGGGTAATGTACCTGAGCTACTACCTGAGCTACTCGCCTCAGGGTGCCCCTCATACATTAACTGGGGACCGAAACAATCTGAGTTAATGCTAACTTGATAGAAAGAGGCAACATCAAACGCATCTGAAATAGCAAGCTCCCCGGCTAACACCTGCCCTATTTGCTCCGTTGCGGAAAAATAACTAGGGACAGTTGGGCCAAAGAGAGGTGTACTTGGCGCGTAACTCGGGCTGGTTCTTGCCTGTTTTTGCTGAGCACTGTCAGCAAAAGGTGATGACACCATTAAACTAGTTGGAAAACGTAAAGCTGCTATAGGCACTTCAGTTTCGTCATCTGTTGATTGTGTCGGCTCAGGGGTAGGTGTCGTCATATTCTGACTATCTTCAGAGCTACTTGAACCGCAGCCGGATAGACATACTAAAGCAGTTAAAACAGCGGGCAGGTAAGGTTTCATGCTACAAACTCCGTAATTGGCTTTAATAAAACGATTAGCAAAGCCTCAGAAAATTGCAAAACCCCTTTGTAAAAAATGTAGACATACTCATTGTAAATATGATCTAGATTGTATTTATTTCTCTTAGCCTTAACAGTATCAAGTCAATAAATTAGGCGCAAAACACTGACAATAACTTACTGTTTCTTACAATTTAAAGCGAGATCCCTTACTGCACTTTAAGTGATAAAAAGTCGCTACATACGACTTTTTACTCTATTTGTTGCTGGACTATTGGCTGGATCATCTGGCCAAAAATGTTTTGGATAACGCCCTTTCATTTCTTTTTGCACGTCTTTATAACTTGTCCCCCAGAAGTTTGCTAAGTCTTGCGTGAGCTGCAAAGGACGTTGCGCCGGAGACAATAACTCCATCAACAAAGGAAGTCGCCCTTCACACAGCCTTGGCGTTTCGAGCATACCAAACACCTCTTGCATTCGAACGCTAAGTTTTGCAGGTCCTTCTTGTTGAAATGTGAGCTTTATATTAGACCCTGAAGGCACTTGTATTCTAACTGGCAGGAGTTGTTCTAACGCTTGCTGTTGAGACCACTCTAAACAACTCATTAGCGCATCTTTCAGCGCGAGTTTAGTTAACGCGTCGAACTGTTTAATTTGCTCTAAATATGGATACAACCATGTTAAATCTGCTGTTAATGCATGCTCAGATAAATCATTAAATGTGTCAGGGTAAAACTTGCAGGCTAATTCAAAACGAGTAAGTAACTGCTCACACTCGCCGTAAGATCTGAATAATGATAGACCTTGTTTAGCTATCAAACTTAACCATGCTTGCGTTCTTGCTTGTGTGTCAATTTCAGCTCTGCTTGGTTTGCTCGAAAGGATTATCTGCCCAAGTAATTCTCGGTCTTCATGAATAAACTTCTGCTGTTTTTCATCAAATTCGCAAACTGTTTGTTCGCTTATCAAGTATGGAAGATAAGCATTTAGCTCTTCAATATGTAAGGGAGTCGCACTAAACACCTGCATGCCCTTTTCCCCTCCCAAGGATACAATGGCTAAGTACTCAGCAACCGGCCACACTTGCTCACTGACTTTGACACCTGCACCATTTGCCATTAAAAAGCCTTGCCCTCTACGTTTTGCGATACGATCGGGGTAAGCCAATGCAATAAGGAGTGGCACGGCAGATATAGGGAGCTCTGCAGGTTTTGTAATTTTAAGCCTTTTACACCAGTGCTGATACGCTTGCTTGAAGCTTGATGTTGGCTTAGTTAACATAGTAGATAGTGCAATCACTGCATCAGGGTTATGTTGTTTTCCTTGCTCCCATAAACTAACCAATGCACAAGCCAAAGCTGTAATATCCGGGATATCAACTTCAAGTTGCTGGGCTTTTAATAACATATGGGCATGTCTTGGTTCAGTGCCAAAACTATGTATCTGAGCGCCTAATGGGGTTAATTTTCCGTTGGCATCCAAGACTTCTAACATCTGCAGTAATTGAGTCGCTTGCTCTTGTTGAGCTATCGAAGGCTGATCGAGTAATGGCAGTGCTGACACTTCTGCTCCCCATACTTTTGCTTCGAGCATTAAGGCACTGATATCTGATGTTTTTATATGGGGTAAATCGTGGGCTATGCGTCGGTCGAACTGCGTTTTTTCACCAAGTCTATAAACAACTCCCGGCTCAATACGCCCTGCACGCCCCGCTCTTTGCACCGCCGACGCTTTTGAGATTGACTGTGTTTGAAGCTCACTCACACCGGTGTTCAAGTTATAAACCGCAGCGCGCTTTTTACCACTGTCTATCACTACACGAACGCCTTCGATGGTCAAAGACGTTTCGGCAACATTGGTGGTTAATACCACTTTTCTTCTTCCTTGCGGTGCTGTAGCAATAGCGGCTTGCTGTTGTTGTTTATTTTGCTCGCCAAATAAGCTGACAACGTCAATATTGTCGCCCAATTCACCTAAATTTTGTGCCACAAAATTAATCTCTTTTTGGCCTGGAAGAAAGACCAAAATACTACCAGATTGCTCTTCAATCGCTTTATATATTACATTTGGAATGGCTGCTAACCACTCTCGCTCGTTGCGAAGTGGCACATACATTTCTTCGACAGGATAGCTTCGGCCCTCCGAGCGAATCAAAGGACATTGTAAAAACTGCTGGTAACGCTCAGAGTCTAATGTCGCAGACATGACTAAAATTTTAAGGTCATCTCTCAATGCGCTTTGGCTTTCTAACGATAAAGCCAACGCAGTATCTGCTTGTAATGAGCGCTCATGAAACTCATCAAAGATAAGTAGATCTATGCCATCTAATTCTGGGTCTTGCTGGATCATCCGTGTCAAAACACCTTCAGTGACAATTTCCAAACGTGTTCGGTGACTGACTTTCGCCTCTTGCTTTATTCTTAAACCTATTTGTTCGCCAACTTGTTCACCTAATTGTTGAGCTAAGAAATTAGCAATATTGCGCGCCGCTAATCTGCGTGGCTCTAACATCACTATTTTCTTAAATTGCCCTGATAACAAGAGTTGTAAAGGCAACCAAGTTGATTTACCTGCACCTGGAGGGGCTTGTAGTAATACACTCGGGTGAGAAGATAAGGAGTCGGTCAGTTGTGAAAAAACAGATTCAATCGGCAGCACAGTTTCGCTCAATAAGATAAACTTTTTGTTTAGTTTATCATGTTATTGACGATCTCCTCACGGTTTGAGATTGTCTTTAGATTGCCTTGCTGTATTAATTGCTTAGCATTATTAACAATGTCTTCAGCCTCGAAAGCTTTATCAAACTTTGCATCTGTGATCCCAACCCATGCATTCCTGCCACCGTTTTTCGCCAAATATAAACATAAATCAGCAAGCTCGATAGTTTGCTCCCAGTCAAGTGAAGCCGAGTTTCTTTGCAATGGAAATGGCGTAAAGCCAAATGAAGCGGTAACCGGAATTCGAATGTTATTATCTTTAAATTCAAAAGATTCTATATTGGCTCTTATCCGCTCTAGAATTTCTGCTGCTGCGTCTCGCGAGATATTAGGCATTAATAATAAAAACTCTTCACCACCCCAACGAATAATGACATCATTTTGCCTAATCGTTTGTTTTAGGACAGTTACAAAAGATTTTAAAACTGTATCACCTGCACTATGACCATAGGTATCATTGACTCGCTTAAAGAAGTCGATATCAATTAAACACATAATGGTTGATTCAGTCATCATCTCAGTGGGCAAATATTCGTCAATGTGAGTGAACAAGAAGTGACGGTTATAAGCCCCAGTCAGACTATCAGTATAACTCAATGCTTGAAGCTGTTTATTCCTAATTGCGAGTTCTTGTGTACGTTGAGCAACTTGCTGCTCAAGCATTTTCAATGTACGTTTGTTTTGCCAGCGCCAATATATAAAAAATAGCAATGTAAAAAACAACACCACTAGTAATATCACTCGCTGTTGTAATAAAGCGGTGTTTTCAATTGCTTGCATCTGTTGCGTTATCTGTTGCTCTTTTAGGGCATTATCTTTTTCGAGTATAGACAACTGCTGCCTTTGCTGATCAAAGTCAAACCTTGCCTCAAGCTGCAGTAACTTGTTATTTCTTTTTTGCAGGTCTAATGCCTTTTGTGTAAATGCATAGCGCTTCAGATATAAATGCGCCCATTGGTAATCTTGGATTTGAGCAAAACTGGCAGCCAGAGTGTGTTGTAATTGTGCTTGCTCTTCTAAAAAGCGGGTGTGAAAAGTACTTTGTAGGCCATCTTGGGCAGTTAAAATCGCTTTTGCAAACAAACCAGCTTGAAGGTATGTCTTCGCTTGCAGCACTTTAACCATTAACTTGGTATGATGAAATTGTCTGTCTGAGTTATACTGGCTGATTTGATCAATCAAATCCTGTGCTACGATGTGCTCACCCATTTCTAGCTTTACTTTGGCTTTCTCAATCAGCAACTCAATGTAAATCGACTTGCTCATATTCGGTTTGTCTAGGGCGTCATCTAGCACATACAATGCTTGCAAATAACTGCCTTTACTAAAATAGATCCTAGCCTTCCAAAGACAGACCTTAGCCCTCAAAATGCTGACTCTAGGTAATTGATTTACCAAAAGTGCTATTTTATCCATTTTTTCTGATGCTTGTTTAAAGCGCTCTAAAGATACCTCTAGATGAACAATTGAAAGGTAAACACTGATCAACAAAGCTGGATCGGCCAGCTCCACCGCAATATCTAGCGCCTGTTGATTAAGCGTTAAGCTCTCTTTGTAGTCACCGTAACGGTGTTTAAGTAATGCCACCAATAATAATGCTTCAGCTTGAACTTTAGCATTGTTAACAGATGCCGCTTCTTGCTCGAGAGCCTTTAGGTTTGGCAATAATTTTAAGTCATACGTTGCCAATACTGCCTTTTTATACACCTCTAGCTTTGCGGGTAGCTCAGCAAAACTTTTGGTTTGAAATTTAGACGCAGGTGTTTTACTGGAAGATTCAAAGCAAAAAAAGAAAAGAAATAACGCAATAAGCTGAGAAGTATATTTAATCATTGCAATCCCGGGTTGAGCATTTGGATGTTAATCGTTTGCCAATCCGTGACTTTCTCATTAATGAAACCTGACTGTTTCAACGCTTTTTCTATTGTGCCATTTGTTCTCAATATGCCGAGACCTTTATTCAGCGCTTGAAATACTGCGCGACCTTCTGGGTGGCGTTTACTTACTACAAAATGTCTAGAGTCTGGCAAAAACACCTTAATATTATTGATCGGTACATATAGCCTATTTTCAAAGTTTAGCTCTAAACTATTACTGACACTAAAATTGATCAGCATGGCATCAACCACACTGGTCTCTACCATTTCCAACATGGTTTCCCAAGGGCCAATAAAGCTGACAATGTTTAAGTCGGTATTGTGAAGTGCACGCCAATCTACCTTCCATCTGGGGTTTGCAACAACAGTTAAATTTTCTAACTGAGCTTTAGCTAAGTTGTGGAGATGTACGTTACGCTTAGCAACATATAAACCAGCTTCGTATTCACCAAATTTGACTAAAGGCGTGCTTACATACAATGACCCTCGATAATTGAGAATGTCTTCATGCCATACGGAGCGAGCCAAAACCAGGCTGTCCCCGGCAATTAAATCCGAATATTCTAAGATATTAATAGAAGGTTTGGGGTTAAATACGATAGGTCTATCAATGCCTCCAAGTTTCAACGCTTGTTGCAAAAGGATCATTTCGATAATTTCTATATGTGACCCTTTTGTTGTGGCATGAAAGTCTTTGACTTCATAGGGGGAGCGACCATTTAAAAAACTTTGATAACGCTGCGTAAAGTTTTCACTTTGCATGATATCTACCACCAAAGGCGTTTGAGAAAAACACCAATTAGGAAGTAAAAGAAAAAAAACTAGAACACAAAACCGCATACACATCGCACCACAAAGTAAAGTGCACTACTATGCACTTTTTGTGAACATTATATGAGCGAGAGTATTTATAGCAACAAATTTAATGCAAAAGGATGAATTTAATTGAACTTAAAAGAACAAAAAATTTACAAAAAGAATAATTTAAGGCACTAAAAAAGACTTTAATAAACGCATGACTTGCTCTGATAGAACCTTTCCAACACACCCTAAATACTAACATCACTGATTATTCATCAGTATTTTAATCCTTTTGAGATAGATGCTATTATCGGCGCAAATAGTCTATCAGTGTCGTAATCATGGAAAAATACGAAGAGCTACTCGTCTCAATCAGAAAAGTTATCCGTGCAATTGATTTGCATTCTAAGCAATTAAATAAATCATCGGGTCTAACAGGCCCACAGTTACTTATTATGCAAGAAATTGCGCGAGTTAAAGGCGTGACGGCGAGTCAGGTTGCCAAACAAATTAACCTAAGTGCAGCAACAGTAACGAACATATTAGATAGACTTGAAAACCGCGGCTTGATCCAACGGGTTAGAAGCTCAGAAGATAAGCGACGTGTTGGGTTATTTTTATCTGAAGATGGCAAGAGTGCATTAATTGATGCACCGCAACCTCTACAAGAGCACTTTATTCAAAAGTTCTGTCAACTTGAAGAATGGGAGCAATCTCTCCTTCTCTCTTCAATGCAGCGCATAGCCTCTATGATGGATGCAACTGAAATCGACGCTGCACCTGTACTTGAAATTGATCCGATGCATCTCAGTAGTCAAAAGCAGGCTGAGTCAGAATAAATCATTTCATCAAGGGCAGTACTTATTTTGTATTACTGCCCTTATTATTATACTAATCACCCTGCCAACTTTTTAAACCAGAGATTCAAAGACTTAAATTCGTCTTCAATTCGATTGTTATTAGTTAGTCGCCCACCAAACTCATATTTTTGTTGCGAAAATATCTTGTTAACCGGTAATGAAGTCGCCAAACATAAGGTATAAACGTTTTTAATATCTTGCTGTTGTAAAAACTGCTTAACTTTGTTTAAAAGCGCAGATGCTATGCCTTGATTCTGAAATTGCGTCATCACGCCCAGATCGTAAATACGTGCATTGCTGGTGTCTATATCTAACTCAACGCGTAAGCAACCAACAATTACGCCCATATAATCAGCGCAGTAGTATTGCACACCATTATTCATACTCGTCTTAATGAACTCTTCGTTACTCACAGGAGATGAGTAATTGGTATAGACATGCCCATATAATTTACTTAAAGCACGAATATCAGTGAGATTGCAGCTTCTGAATTGAACCGGTTCATTAAACTTGCCTGGGTGCCAAGGGTTAGCTTTTAAGGCTTTGGCAACGATTTCATCGTATTGTTGACAGAATTCACTCTGCTCACGATTCTTATCTAAAAAATAAGAAATAAATACCGCATCTTCACTCCCGAAATAACCCGGCACTGTCGCTTCAATCTTATAGCCTTTTTTCAAAAACGATAATAACTGTGAGCCTTTTACTTTTGCAATTATCTTGCCATAACCTTGTGCTAAAGCGACTTGAACTAATGCGTCATGGAAAGTATTTGGGGTTTTTATCGTCGAGTAAGTCACATAAATTCTGCTATTTAGCTGACCGTGGCGGATTTGATTAAATTCAACAATGTCATCACAGTCGTAATAACTACTTGCTACGGCTGACATGATTTCTCCATAAATAAGTTAATGCGAGAAAACACTTACTAAATACAAATCATTGTCGAAAATAATTTGATTTAAAACTTTAAAACGCACACACACCCGCACATCCAATTAAGGTTATCTCTTTATATTCAGAATCTTATAAGTTTTACCAAGGAGGCCGTGACGCTAAAAAGCGGCTTTCAAATACTTCGTATTCGAAATATATTATCAATTATTAGAACTCGAATCAAATTGCAAATCACTAAGAACACTAGCCACAAAAGCTACATTTCAGACTATATTTACAGCGAACACCCAGAAAATTTGAAAATAGCACCATAAAAAACACCTCTTCCCTCGATTTAAAACAACTTAATCAATATAAAAACCAGTAAAAAGTCACAAGATCAAATCATTTTAACTATAAATTTAACTACTCAAACAAAAATAATTAAAACCAAACACATAAAACAAAAGCACAAACAAAACAACAATTTAAAAAACATCAATTTATAATCGCAAATGGATAAAACCAATACAAACTTGAAAAATTACTTAGAACTCTATAGGATTTATTTTAATTGAACGGTCAATCAATAAAAAGTTATGCCAAAAGTAGGAATGGAACCGATACGTCGCCAACAACTCATTGAAGCAACGTTAGAGTCGGTTGCAGAAGTGGGCTTACATGCCACAACCATAAACAGCATTAGTAAGAGAGCGGGCTTATCCTCAGGGATCATTAGCCATTACTTTGGAGGTAAACAAGGCCTCATCGAAGCGACTGTGCGCTTTTTATTAAACAATTTAAAAACCAGTTTGATCAGTAAAACTCAGCTATCTTGCTCTGCTGAAGAACGGTTAATGTTTATTGTTGAAGCGAACTTTTCAGTTATCCAACAACAAACCAGTAGTACAAAAACTTGGTTAAGCTTTTGGGCGCAATCAATGCACGATGAACAATTGCACCGATTGCAAACCGTAAATGCAAAACGCTTATACAGTAACTTAGCCTTTTCTTTCAAGACGTTAATGCCCGAAAGCGATGCCAAACGCGCTGCTAAATTAGCGGCGGGTATGATTGATGGCTTATGGCTAAGAGCTGTTTTAAGTAAGGCCTCAGAGCAAGAATTTAAGCAAGCTGAGCAGCTTGCAAAACATTATGTGTCTTCCCTCATTTCATCTTGTGGAGCTTAAAAATGACCACACCTGTTTATCAGAATTTTATCCATGGCCAATTTGTGTCGAACCAGAGCAAAGAAACTTTTACAGTCAAAAACCCTGCAACTGACGAAGTGATTTACCATGTCGAAGTTGCAGATGAATCTATTCAAGAAAAAGCCATTACCAGTGCACGCGAGGGTTTTGTGGCTTGGTCAGCAATGACCCCAATCGAAAGAAGCCGAATTCTAAACAAAGCCGTTTACTTATTACGTGAGCGTAATGACGAGCTAGCAAGAATCGAAGTGTTAGACACAGGTAAACCAATTCAAGAAGCGGATTGTGTCGACATTCAAACTGGCGCCGATGTAATTGAATATTTTGCAGGTCTTGCACCAACACAAGTCGGTACACAACAACCCGTTGGCAACGATTTTTTTTACACACGTAAAGAGCCTTTAGGTATTTGTGCAGGTATCGGCGCATGGAACTACCCGCTACAAATTGCCTGTTGGAAATCAGGCCCCGCTCTTGCTGCCGGTAACGTTTTAATCTTCAAGCCATCAGAAGAAACACCTCTAGGTGCAATTAAACTGGCTGAAATCTTCATTGAAGCAGGCATGCCAGCAGGTGTATTCAACGTTGTGCAAGGCGCTGCTGAAGTCGGACAATGGCTGACAACACACCCAGAGATCGAAAAAGTATCGTTCACTGGCGAAGTTGGCACAGGTAAAAAAGTCATGCAAAGCGCCGCATCGAACTTAAAAGATGTGACTATGGAACTTGGCGGCAAATCTCCATTAATTGTGTTTGATGACGCTGATATTACAGAAGCTGTAAGCGCAGCAATGTTGGGGAATTTTTATACCCAGGGCGAGATCTGTACTAACTGTACTCGTGTGTATGTACACAAATCGGTCTACACACAATTTATTGACCAGCTTAAAGCGCGCACTGAAGCAAATATTATCGCAGGAGATCCCCTTGATCCTAATGTTAATTTGGGCGCGCTTATTTCTAAAAAACACCAAGAATTGGTGCTAGATTACATCGAAAAAGGCAAAGCCGAAGGTGCCACTTTATTAACAGGTGGCCATGCTTTATCGCCTGAGTCTGCCCCTAAGGGTTACTTCGTTGCACCGACTATTTTCACTGACTGTACTGACGACATGACCATTGTCAAAGAAGAGATCTTTGGCCCTGTTATGAGCGTGTTAGTTTTCGAAGATGAAGCTGATGTGATCACCCGCGCTAACAATACTGAGCTAGGGCTAGGTGCCGGTGTATTTAGTCAAAATATTCAACGCGCGCACCGTATTATCCACCAGCTTAAAGCCGGTATTTGTTGGATAAATAGCTATGGTAATTCCCCTGCCGAAATGCCAGTTGGCGGTTACAAACAATCAGGTATTGGTCGCGAAAATGGCATTGAGACTTTAAATAGCTATACACAAACCAAGTCGGTTTATGTGGGTATGAGTCAAATCGAAAGCCCATTTTAGGAGTCTAATATGCTGTACGACTACATCATCGTCGGTGCAGGCTCTGCGGGCTGTGTGCTGGCAAATCGCCTTTCAGCGGATGCACAAAACAAGGTGCTATTACTAGAAACAGGTGGCTCTGATAAGAGTATTTTTATCAAGATGCCTACTGCTTTGTCTATTCCGATGAATACCGATAAGTATGCATGGCAATTTCATACTGAAGCTGAGCCTTATTTAGACAACCGAAAAATGCACTGCCCACGTGGCAAAGTGCTAGGTGGGTCATCATCAATTAATGGCATGGTGTATGTAAGAGGTCATGCCAAAGATTTTGACGAGTGGCAAGCGCACGGCGCGCAAGGCTGGGATTACCAAGCCTGTTTGCCCTATTTCAAAAAAGCTGAGAGCTGGTATCAAGGTGAGAATACCTATCGCGGTGGCACAGGTGAACTGGGCGTCAACAACGGTAATGAAATGAAAAACTCGCTTTATAGCACCTTTATTGAGGCGGGCGCTCAAGCCGGATACCCAGTCACAAGTGACTACAACGGTGAGCAGCAAGAAGGCTTTGGCCCAATGCACATGACAGTAAACAACGGCGTGCGTAGCTCAACCTCTCGCGAGTATTTAGATCCAATTAAACATCGCAGTAATTTAACTGTGGTCACAGGTGCCCTTGTCAGCAAGGTGTGTTTGCTCGATAGAAAAGCCACAGGCGTTGAATATCGTGTTAATGACAAAGTATACCAAGCGGATGCTAGTCAAGAAGTCATATTAAGCGCGGGCCCAATAGGCTCTCCTCATATTCTGCAATTATCTGGTATCGGTGAACGCAAAGCCTTAGAAAATGCGGGTATTGAAGTTAAACATGAGTTGCCGGGAGTCGGTAAAAACTTACAAGATCACCTTGAGTTTTACTTCCAATACAAGTGTAAAAAGCCGATTACTTTAAACGGTAAACTTGGCTTGATTTCAAAGGGCTTGATCGGCACTGAATGGGTGTTGAATAAATCTGGTCTTGGCGTTACTAACCATTTTGAGTCTTGTGCATTTATACGCTCAAAAGCCGGTATTGAATGGCCTGATATTCAATATCACTTTTTGCCAGCGGCGATCCGTTACGATGGTAAGTCTGCATTTGATGGCCATGGTTTCCAAGTGCATGTTGGGCATAACAAACCTAAGAGCCGAGGGAGTGTGACCATTCAGTCAAGTGACCCGCAGGTGCCGCCGAAAATTCAATTTAATTACTTGCAACACCAAGACGATATTGAAGGCTTTAGAGCGTGCGTTCGCCTTACGCGAGAGATCATCTCTCAACCTGCCTTTGATGAGTATCGTGATGGCGAAATTCAACCTGGTGAACATATTCAAACTGATGAACAGATTGACGAATTTGTTCGACAAGCCGTTGAGAGCGCCTACCACCCTTCATGTTCATGCAAGATGGGCGAAGATGAGATGGCCGTTGTGAACTCGCAAGCGCAAGTTCACGGTATTCATGGCCTGAGAGTGGTGGACTCTTCTATTTTTCCAACAATTCCGAATGGCAACTTAAATGCACCGACTGTCATGGTCGCTGAAAAAGCCGCAGATATGATTTTAGGTAACGCGCCATTGGCACCTATGAATGCCAAGGTGCATTTACATGAAGATTGGCGTAACAAACAAAGATAAAAGAATCACACAGGTGCACTTAATTGTTGCACTTTGCTGTCATGGTGTGCCGTTTAGGTTGAGTGAGAGCAACGACATATAACAATTATAACGGGAGAAAATATGAGTTATTTCTACTTATTTTGGGAGGGTGACAATGACCTTATGGCTTAGTGCGGGCATTTTATTTACCCTACTTTCAATTGCTTTCATTATTTATAAATGGGGCAACGTCGAAGTTGTCGGTGTGACACCGGTCAAAACCTTTACCTTTATTGCTATCTTGTTTACTTCAGGCCTAGATGTTGGCTTAGTGATGTTTCCTCTCACTGAGTTTGCAGGTTATGCAGACATAAACGCAAGCCCAGAATATGGCTTCACAAACCCACTTGCTATCGAGTTTGGTTTTTGGGGCTTTTTGATCTGGGGATTCTATTTCCTTACCTGCTTTTATTTCTGCGTAATTGAACCTAAAGTAAAGTTCTTCGAGATCCCTCTTGTTAAACTACTTAATAATGTTGTGATCATTGGCACCTGTGCGTTTACCGCATACCTGCTGCTTTCAAACCTGCCTTGGTATTTGCCGAGCATGGGGGACGGCGAGTCGATCATTCCAACTTTCTACCTCATTGTATTTGTAGCCATCGCGTTTGCCGTTTATTCAAGCACTGATATTAAGTATGTGCGCTTTTTAAGTATCACTACCACTTGGGTATTCATTGGGTTAATTGCGTTAATGTGGGCCAATGCCTTCGTATTTGGTGACAGTGCGATTTCGGGTTACTTCAATAACTTTGCTTTGATCGGTGACTATTTTGCCAACATGCATCAGTTTGTATTGCCTATTAATGATTACCATGAATTTTACTTATTCTGGTGGTTTGCTTGGAGCATTATGATCGGTCAATTTACTTCACGTTTCGTGGGTGGACTAAAGACCTATCAAGTACTCGCTGCGATGTTGATATTCCCATCAATTCCAATTGCGGCTTGGTTTGCGGTACTTTATCACTACCATGAAACTGGCATCGCAACAGATGGCCTAGTGAATTTTGCCATGGTGTTTGTTGGTATTGTCTTTGTGATCAACTCTCTCGACTCGCTTGTACGTTTGTACACCGACAATTTGGGCATGACAGTACAAAAATTAGGTAAAGCAAAGTACATCGCGCTGAACATTGGCGCATTGTCTCTACTGACCCTACTTTTCAAACTCAACTTTTTACAGATCCAATGGGTTGGCGCCATTGTGATCGGCATTTTCTTCGCCTGCTTTGGTTATATCTTGGTGCAAAAATATAAAGCCGTAGCCAATATTGAAGGTTCGCCAAAAGAAAATGAAATCGACTATACAAAAATAGAAACAGTAAGCTAATTATGACAACATTGATTAAAACATCTCTTATTTCTCTCGCGCTATGCTCAAATTTGGCAATGGCAGATTGGAGTACAACTGTGACTGGCGCATCTGACTATACTTTCAATGGTGTTAGCCAAACTGATAACGGCCCAGCTATTCAAGCGAGCCTTGATAAAGCATTCGATAATGGCGTATATGCTGGCTCTTGGGCATCGAATGTCGATTTTGGTACCGACACTAATTTAGAATGGGATTTCTATGTAGGCCGCTACGCTGAATTAAACAGCCAATGGAGCATTGATTATGGTATCGCTTATTACACGTATCATGGTGAAAGCGCTTCTAGCGACGGTAACTACCCCGAAGTATACGCCAAGTTCGGTTTTAACAATGAGCTAGGTAATACCGAGTTTAACTTCTGGTATAGCTGGGATTACTTCGGAACAGATGCAGGCCATACTATTGCGATGTTAGCACACACCGTTGAGCTTGCGCCAAACCACAATTTAAGAGCCAGCTTTGATATCTCAAACTCGTTAGATGGTGATAAATTTAGCTGGCAAGCAACTGACAAGTCTTACCATCACTATCGTCTAGCGTATCAAACAAGCTACGAAGGTTTTAATATTGAAGTGGCCGCTGAAAACACCAACCTAGATTGGGATACAGCCGATGAACGTATCGTGCTGTCAGTAGCAAGAACATTCTCTTTATAAGAGAGTCTCAAACTAAAAGGGTGACATTATGTCACCCTTTTTAACACCCGAAAGCACTTATTAATTCCTCTTCATTCGTTCTAAGGCAACACTTGCCCTCTCGCGCTAACAAAGAGGCTATACCATTCATCTCTGGTCAGCTCAAAATCGAGTGCCATAGTCGTACCTTTTATTCTATCTAAATTAGTTGTGCCAATAACAGGCTGTATATTACTCGGGTGCTTTAATAGGAATGCCAGTAGAATCGCTTCTGGTGTTGCATGGTGTGCTTCTGCCAATTCAAAAATGAGCTTGGTAGTTTGTCTCGTCACATGACACTCTGACTGCAAACCTTGCTCTGAGAATCGACCTTTAGCTAAACATCCCCAAGCTTGGAGTTGGATCCGCTCATTTTGACAATATTCTAAAGTACCACTCACAAAGTCCACCTGATGGTTGCCCGCACTGCCCACCATAACACCGTCGTTCAGCCAATCCAGCTTTCCTAAACTCATTTCGATTTGGTTTGCGATTATCGGCAGTTCAAGATGTTTCTGTATATATGAAATCTGATGATGACTCATATTAGAAACCGCAAAATGGTTGACCTTGCCTGCTGATTTTAATTCCAATAATGTCTCAGCCAACTCTTCCACTTGCATTAAAGGATCTGGTCTATGCAACATTAAAATGTCTAGGTACTCTGTATTTAAACGTCTTAAACTACCTTCAACTGAGTGCTTGATACACTTTTCAGAAAAGTCATACCGGCCAGGTAATGACCCTTCTTTAAAACGGATCCCACATTTAGATTGCAGTATCATGTTTTCTCTCAATTCAGGCTTTTTCTTTAACACTTCACCAAAAACTTGCTCAGCTTTACCATTTCGATAGATATCAGCATGGTCGAAGAAATTAATACCATAAACCAGTGCTGCTTCAATCACAGAGTGAGCTTGCGAGATATCTTTATTTACAATCGAAGAGTTATCCCACTCACCGCCTAAACCCATACATCCGTATGCAATGCGACTGACATGAGGGTAATATTTTTGAAGTGGTAAAGTCTGTTTCGTCATCAAGTCACCTTAATTTGTTTTTAGTCTCTTTAGTTTATTGTTCTGTGCCATGAATAAAAGAGTATAATTAAGAAAACTTTGTTTTATATAGCAAACAATAATATCTATGAACGAACATAAACGTGTTGAGTTGCTGATGCTATTTTTAACACTAGCAGAACAACTTAGCTTTACAAAAGCCGCTGAGCAGTTAGGGATCTCTAAAGGTCATCTTTCGGAAAAAATAAAACAGCTTGAGACCCATTTAAAAACGCCTTTAGTCATCAGAACAACGCGTAGTGTTAAACTCACCGCCCAAGGCGTTCATGTTTATGAACAAGCATTGCAAATAAGAACCCAGTTGTTTGATATAGAAAAAACCACTGATTCACAACAAGTTGCTGGAGTTATAAGACTCACTGCGCCAAAAATGTTTGCGAGCACCTTTCTCTTCGACATTTGCCATAGATTTAAACAACTGCACCCGAATATTGAGTTTGTAATTAACTCAAGTTACCGAACGTTTAATTTAAACCAACAAGATTTTGATTTGGCTTTTCGTGCCACCTCATCACCGCCAGATAACATGGTTGCCAATAAACTGTTCAACTATGAGCATATCATTGTTGCCTCTCCGAGTTACCTAAAATCAAATGGTCCATTAGGCTCGGTTGTTGACTTAGAAGACCACCAATGCCTGACAGTGACTGAGCAAACCATCTGGCCTTTTACTTCCCAGCAAGTAAACATCAATGGTTGGCTATCTAGTAACGACAATCACATGTTAAAGCGCTCAGCTCAACAAGGCGGTGGGCTTTTCAGGATCGCGAATTATTTCGTTAAAGATGAGCTAGATTCAGGTCAGCTCGTTGAAGTGTTACAACAAGAGAAAATAAAAGACAGTGGCGGGCTTTATATGCTCTACCCTCAGCTCATTTACCCGCCTTACAAACTGAGAGTATTTATCGATTTTGTGAAAGCTTATTTTCAATAAGCTTTCACAAACATTAAGTAATTTTAACAACCGGTCGCTTGATACAGGTTTGGTTCAAAAGGCACTGTAACGTCTCTTTGACTTTTTCGGAGTTAAACTCTATCAGCTCTATTTCTGGTGCTTGTATGGCACCACTTTCAATATCCTTTAAAAGCGTTTCGCCCATAAAACATAAATGCTGCTGTGCGCATAAACTATTTGCCAACCAAGCACCTGCAATCGACACCACGCCAATATTAGGTGCTTTTTCGAATAGTAACTCTTCGGGGATCGCAGAAAACCCATTTAGACAAGCTATACGCCCACAGAACCTTAGTTTTTGAATATCTTGAACGACGCTTTCTTTACCAATTGTATTGATCACACAATCAAAGCCGTCAGGGCCAATTTCGTGCTTTATTTGCGCACAGATTGCATCGTCTTTTTTACTACAATCAAACACAAAGTCAGCACCCAGTTTTTTCAAACGTTTATGATGTGGCTTTTGAGCAAACGCAAATACTTGTGCTCCCTGTTTTTTTGCATACTGAATCGCAAAATGAGCCACTGCACCTTGTGCACTGTTGATTGCGAGTGTATCCCCTTCTTGCAGCTTAATTTTTTCAAGTGCAAGTAATGCTGCCATTCCCGAGTTTGGCAATGCTACAGCTAATTCGCTTTCGATTTGCTCTGGTAACTCAGAAACCGCATGATTTGGCATAACAGTAAATTGCTTTAGCATGCCTTGCTGGGCAAGGTTCGCATGAAATAAAACCCGTGCGCCTTTAGCCGGAAACACCCCTTTTGGTGCGTCAACAACCGTACCAACAGCATCCGAGCCCAAAATATGCGGATATTGCCACTGGCTAAAGCCTTTTACAGCAAAGCTGGCATCTAAATGATTTAACGCGACATACTCTACTTTTATCAATAGTTCATTGCCTCTGGGAATAGGCAAATCGAGTTGTGTCATTTCCAAATCGAAGTCAGCCCCATGTTGGCGTAACTTCAATGCATTCATTTTGTTGTTATCCTTGTACATGAGGCCTCCTGTGTTAGAGATTAGAGATTAATTGTGGTGACCAGCCACCGCTCAATTGGCTATATGCTGCAACAGAAGCAC
Organism: Pseudoalteromonas sp. MTN2-4; assembly: GCF_042848605.1. Lineage (NCBI taxonomy): Bacteria > Pseudomonadati > Pseudomonadota > Gammaproteobacteria > Alteromonadales > Pseudoalteromonadaceae > Pseudoalteromonas > Pseudoalteromonas sp. MTN2-4. Next base: position 190,446 of record NZ_BTGK01000004.1, on the reverse strand, counting down.
CTAACCATTGGTTACGGATCAACACTTGGCTGCGCTCAGCACTGAGCACGTCTTGTCTTGCTGCAAGTAAATCAAGGTAGGCTAATTGCCCTTCTTGATATCCCGCTTCAGCTTGTCGATAAGCAGCTCGCGCGGCTTTTACAGTTTGCGTAGAGAGTGCAAACTGCTGCTGAGCATGTTGTAAAGCACGTAAAGAAAGCTCAGTTTGCGACAATGCATCGGTCAAAGTTTGCTTATAACTGTGATAGCTTGCTTCTGAAAATGCAGTTTGAGCGTCAAGTTGAGCTAATAACTGCGGGTAACTGAATAAAGACCAATTGATGCTTGGCGTAACTTGCCAATTCGATTGGGTATTATTGAAATTCATACCCGGCATATTTAATACGCCAGCAAAGGCCGATAGGTTAATATCAGGATAAAGCGCACGCTCTGCACTTTGTGCCAAATAACCTTGTTGATGTACCTTGGCCATCGCTGAACGAATATCACCGCGCTGCATGAGTGCGTCATCTGCCGAGTGCACATTCACTGATAAATTAAGCGCATCGTAGTCTGTTTGACTCAACACAGTGAAACTAAGTTCATCGGCACGTTTATCGGTGAATGCACTTAGAATTTGCTCAACTTGGGCAAGCTCAACACCAATTTGAGGCAACCGTTGTTTAAGCTCGTAGTACTGCACACGTGTTCTGTTTAACTCCAATTCAGTCGCTATGCCCTCTTCAATACGCACTTGAATGATTTCCATCGAGTCTTCTAGTGCTTTTAATTGATTAAGGGTTAATGCTTGTTGCTGTTGTAAGTTCTGCCATTGTAAAAAGCTTCGAACAGACGCGCTAACCAGCTCAGTCACTAACTGCTGATATTGCGCTTGGCTATCAACTGCAACCGCTTCTGCCGCTGAAGTGAGTGCTGCAATGCGACCCGATAAGTCCAGTTGCAAATTCACGTTACCACCCGCGGTTGCTGAACTCACAACATCTGCGTTTGGATTTAAACTGCTAGGCGTATTAGAACGGTTACCAGATACCGCTAAGCCACCTTGCGGCAGGTTTGCGCGTTGCTGCTCTGATAACCCAGCAAGGGCGGCGCGCAAACGCGCCGACGATGCTTTTAAGTTTTGGTTTTTTTCCAATACATCAACCACAAGTTGGTCTAACTCAGCGATGTTCAGTTGCTGCCACCAGTTTTGTTCGCTTTGTTTCGCCACTTCAGATAACAACACATGTGTGCTTAACGCATTGCTGAAGGTTTGCGACGTGTGCTGTGCTTGGTCAATATTTGGGGCACTTGCACATCCTGCCAACACAGCCAGAGCAATGCCCGATAACGTCATTTTAAATACGCGCATTTTATTGCTCCTTAGCCGTTACTAGACGATAGAATACTGGCGTGAATAACAAGCCAAATACCGTTACACCAATCATGCCGAAGAATACGGCATTACCCATTGCTTGACGCATTTCAGCCCCTGCACCTGACGCCAGTACCAGAGGGACTACACCTGCCGTAAAGGCAATTGATGTCATCAGTATTGGACGAAGACGTAAACGACACGCTTCAATAATCGCCTCTAGATGCGTTGCACCTTGTAAGTGCTTATCTCTGGCAAATTCGACCATTAAGATTGCATTCTTAGAAGCCAGCGCAACCAGTACAATCAAAGCAATTTGCGTAAAGATATTATTATCGCCACCGAGCATGTAAACACCTGCCAGCGCTGAGAAAATCGTCATTGGTACAATTAAAATAATCGACAATGGCAAACGTAAGCTTTCGTATTGCGCTGCCAATACCATGAAGACCAATACAACCACCAGTGGGAATACATACACCATGGTATTACCCGCTAAGATCTGTTGATATGTCACTTCAGTCCACTCATAGGTGATCCCTTCTGGCAATGTTTTCGCCAGTACCGCTTCAATCGCTTGTTGCGCTTGGTCTGAGCTATAACCCGGTGCAGGGCTGCCGTTCAATTCAGCGGTAACATAACCGTTATAGTGCATCACACGATCTGGACCTGTGGTTTCTTCTACAGTCACAACAGAACCTAGAGGAACCATGAGGCCTGCAGCATTGCGCACTTTTAAGTTGTTGATTTGCTCTTTCTTCGACCTAAACTTCGCTTCAGCTTGCGCTTTTACTTGATAAGTACGGCCAAACATATTGAAGTCATTGACGTATGCAGAACCTAAATAAACTTGCAGTGCGTTGAATACTTCGTCTAACGGAATGCCTTGAATTAGCGCTTGCTCACGGTCAATGTTAATGTCCATTTGCGGTACTTGAATTCTAAAGCTTGAATATAAGCCCATGAGTGCGGGGTCTTTTTGTGCAACACCAATGGTTGCTTGCAGTGCAGCAAACAGCGCTGCAAACCCTTGGTTACTTCTGTCTTCAATTTGAAGTTTAAAGCCACCCGTTGTACCTAAACCCAGAATTGGCGGTGGTGGGAATACAGCCACAAACGCTTCATCAATGGCAGCAAAACGTTGGTTTAATTGCATTGCAATGGCAAAGGCCGACAAGCTAGGGTCATTACGTTCGCTAAAATCATCCAGTGGCGTGAACACAATGCCGCTATTGGTACTATTGGTGAAGCCATTTACCGATAAACCAGGGAAAGCAACCGTATGCGCAACGCCCGGTACTTCAAGGGCGATCTCTTGCATTTGCTTAATTACTTCTTCAGTTCTATCAAGACTTGCCGCATCTGGCAGTTGTGCCACTGCAACTAAATATTGCTTGTCTTGCTGAGGAATAAAGCCACCCGGAACAGAGTTAAATAAGCCTATAGTTGAGCCAACTAGAGCAAGATACACTACACCGACAACCACACTCATACGGATCAGCTTTTTCACGACTTTTTCGTAGCCTTGTGCGCCTTTATCAAATAAGCGATTGAATGGTTTGAATAACCAAGTACCGAATAACGCGTTCAGTAGTTTTGTAAGCTTATCTTGTGGTGCATCATGTGGCTTTAATAAAATTGCCGACAATGCAGGTGATAAAGTTAATGAGTTAAACGCTGAAATAAGTGTTGAGATAGTAATGGTTAATGCAAACTGCTTATAAAATTGTCCTGAAAGACCGGTAATAAACGCCGTAGGGATGAATACCGCACACAATACAAACGCAATCGCAATAATTGGGCCTGTTACTTCACTCATAGCGATTTTTGTGGCCTCAAATGGGCTATGACCATTGGCAATATTACGCTCAACGTTTTCAACAACAACAATGGCATCATCCACAACAATACCGATTGCCAACACAAGACCAAACAGCGACAAGGTATTAATAGACACACCTAGTAATTGCATGATGGCAAAAGTACCAACCAATGAAACTGGCACAGCAATTAGAGGAATAATAGAGGCGCGCCAAGTTTGTAAGAACAACACTACGACCACAACAACCAATAGAATCGCTTCAGCTAGGGTTGCAATCACGGCATCGATTGAGCCGCGAACGAAAACCGTTGGGTCATAAGCTATTTCATACGTCATGCCTGCAGGGAAATCTTGCTGCAAACGTGCCATAGTTTCACGAACGTCATCTGACAGCTGAATTGCGTTTGAGCCAGGGCGCTGGAATACCGGCATCGCGAGTGCTGGCTGGTTATCTAGCATAGCTCGCAAGGCGTAGTTCTCTTGACCCAGTTCAATTTTAGCGATGTCTTTAAGGCGCGTAAGCTGACCGTTTTCACCCACTTTGATAATGACTTGCTCAAATTCTTCGATGCTTTCTAAACGCCCTTTAACGTTTAACAGAATTTGAAATTGGTTTTCTTCAGGCGAAGGTTGTGCACCTAAAGAACCCGCTGCCACTTGTTGGTTTTGCGTGCGCAAAGCGCCCATTACATCTGTCGCTGTGAGGTTACGAGCCGCTAATGCATCTGGATTTAACCACACACGCATTGAATATTTTGAGCCACCGAATAACTGTAAGTCACCCACACCCGGTAAACGCTTAAGCTCATCTTTGATATAAATATCAGCATAGTTGGCCATATAAGCGGTATTTTGAGCGCCATCAGGTGAAACCAAGTGCACCACCATCGCCAAGTTTGGTGACGACTTTTGTGCCGTTACACCTAAGCGCTGTACTTCTTGTGGTAAACGGGGCAAGGCGTTATTAACTCGGTTTTGCACTTGTACTTGCGCTTGGTCAAGATCAGTCCCCAGTGCAAATGTCACAGTTAACGTCAAACGGCCATCACTGGTAGCTTGAGACGAGTGATAAAGCATATTCTCTAAGCCATTGAGCTCTTGCTCAAGGGGCGTTGCAACTGTTTGTGAGATAACTTTTGGGTTAGCACCCGGATACGTTGCGTTTACCACAACCGTAGGTGGTACCACTTCTGGATACTCACTTACTGGTAGCTGAAACAATGAAATTGCTCCGGTGATCACGAAGATCAAAGAGAGCATGGCCGCGAATATGGGCCTTGAGATAAAAAAGTGTGAAAAGTTCATAATACTCTCTACTTCGCTGCGCTAACTAATAAATCACTTGAGGTATTTGTAGACTTAAGAACAAACTGAGTATTCTCAAAATTAAATGCCACCTTATTCGGTGTAATTGGCATACCCGGACCAACGCGCGCAGGACCATTTACTGCAATACGGTCGCCACGTACTAAACCGCTTTTGATGGCACGGTACGCCCCGTAGCGCTCACCAAGCTCAACCAAGCGATATTGCAACGTGTTATTTTCATCGACGGTTAAAACAAAGCGGTTTTTAAGATCGGTACCAATTGCGCGCTCCGGTACAATTGCCAAGATTTTTGGCGTTTGTGCAGCCATTGAAATACGTGCAAAGGCACCCGGTTTTAAGTTATGCGCTTGCGCATCAAACACAGCACGAACACGCAACGTACCGGTTGTTGGGTTGATTTCGTTATCAATAAAGTCGACATTACCTGCAATTGGCTGTTGGCTATTGATACGTTGTAACTGCACCATCACGCCAGTATCTGCATTCATGCCAGCAAACTGCTTGCTCCATGTGCGTTCGTCTACATCAAAATACGCATATACCAAATCATCAGAAACAATGGTTGTAAGGGCTGTATCACCGGCACTCACATAGTTACCTTGCGTGACATCCGCACGAGAAATAACACCGCTAATTGGCGCTGTTACTTGGCTAAACTCTAGGTCTAATTGCGCTTTTTCAAGCTGAGCAGCAATGGCATTCTTTTTTGCAATGGCACGGCGTAAAGTCACGTCACGTTGATCTGCTTGCTCTGTCGACATGGCATTTTTAGCAACCAAACGTTGTGCACGTTCTGCCTCGCCTTGCGCTTGGCTTAATGCTGCTTCTGCACTTACAAGTTGTGCTTTCAAGCTTTCAACCTGAGTTGCAAATGGACGAGGGTCAATGCTAAAAAGTAATTGACCCTTTTCTACTCGCTCACCTTCTTTGAATGCCATGCTTTTAAGTTGACCAGATACGCGTGGTTTAAGAACAACACGTTCAGGTGCTTCTAAGCGAGTCGTGAACGTATGCCAAGACTGAACTTCTTCTAATTGAACGTTAGCCACATCAATAGTTAATGGCGGTGGTTGTTGGCCTTGTTGTGCATTCGATTGACCACAGCCACTCAGCACTAAGGCTAAAGCGACGGCGCTAAGTGTATAGCTAAGTTTGTTCATGACATTCTCCGATAAAAGTGATTAATGTGATCGTACGGAGAATATCTGTGCAGAAAAACGCGAAATTATTAAAAACATTAGTGCTAAATTGGCACCAATAATTTTAGTCACCTTATTTTTAACACATAATTTTATAAATACTTGATCAACTAAAAGCTAAAACATATGATTTTCCATATATTGGTTGAGACTCATACCAATCGGCTTGAATACTTGGAAACATGATGGAACCTGTACAATTTTATAAATGTCTTGCAGATGAAACTCGCTTGAAAAGCTTGCTGCTCATAGAGAAAGAGCAAGAGCTTTGTGTCTGTGAACTAATGGCAGCACTTGAAGAAAGCCAGCCCAAAATATCGCGTCACTTAGCTCAGCTAAGAAAGTGCGGATTACTTACTGACAAGCGTCAGGGTCAATGGGTCTTTTATAGCATCAATAGCGAACTTCCTGAGTGGGCTAAAACTGTACTGAGCAGCACCACGGAAAATAACCCAGACTTTTTAGCAAATGATTTAGCGCGCTTAAATGAAATGGGTGACAGACCAGCTCGTATTTCAGCTTGTTGCCCATAACTTTAAATAGGAAAGATTATGCCTTTACATCCGTTTGATAAATTAACCGTAGAAAACCACATTAGTTTTTTGTTCACGCCTTGCCCAGGAATAAAAGACGCGAACTTAGTCGACTCTGTAACGCAATTAAAAGCGGCTGGTGCCAGTGCCATTGTGACGTTGATGTCGGATGAAGAGCTTGAAGAAAATAATGCCTCAACACTCGGTGAAGTCTGTGCTAACCAAGACATCACTTGGTTTCAATTACCAATTTCTGATGATAAAGGGCCGGATGAACGATTTTTTGATGCTTGGCAAAAGCAAAAATCAGCGCTGCTGACTTTACTGAATACATCGGCAACTGTCGCTGTACATTGTAAAGGCGGCTCTGGTCGCACAGGCTTAATGATTGCCATATTGCTCGTTGAGCTGGGCTACAGCAAAGCTGAAGCAAAAGAAAAAGTACAAGCAATGCGCCCTAAAGCCCTCAGTAAGCCTGATCAAGTATCATTCTTTGAGCTTTATCAAGCTTAACTGGTACTTTGAGCAACTAGTTTTGTTAGTTGCTCTGTTATCGCTTCAGTACACACTCTGACATTCAATGGTTGATTTTTGCCATAAGGATGTATTGCGAAAACAGGGTTACTAGGCAGTATTAATTCAGAATTTACAGCCACCAGCTCATCGGCAAATTGAGACAAATAAAAATCAGGCACAACTCCAATGCCCGCACCCGCTTTAAGCAATGATATACATGAGTAAAACGAGTTCGTTATACATTGTGCCTCTGTAGAGAATTGCTGCACTTCCTTATTCTCTTTCACAAAGGTGTGCGAAACTTTTTTACCTTGCCACACATTGGCAATATAGGGTAACGACCCTAATTGCTGACCAGCAAAATCTGGCATACCACAAAGTACATCTTTGAATGAGCCAATGCGCTTTTGCGTTAAACTGCTATCTGAAGAGCGGCCAACTCTAATTGCCAAATCAATATCATGCTCCATAAAGTCTAACTGCTCATCAGCGCTTATCAATTCAGGTTTCAGGTCTGGGTAGCGCTTGATCAGCTCAGCAATCACTGGTGTCACTAAAGTTTCCATCAAAGCGTTTGGCGCTGTGATCCTTACTCGCCCTTTAGGTTCAGTTAGAAAAGTTTGAGCCTGTTCCCATGCACTACTGGCAATCAGGCTTATCTCTTTGCATTGCAAATAAAACCGGTTTCCCGCATCTGTGAGGGACAACTTTCGCGTTGTACGTTTTAACAAAATAACCCCAAGCGCATGCTCAAGGTCTTTTAAATTTTGGCTGATCACAGACTTTGAGAGTGATAGTTGCTCACCTGCTGCAGAGATAGATCCAGCTTCTACTATCGCGGCAAAAATCATCATTTGTTTTAAACGTTTCATTTTATTGTTCTGTATAGCAAAACAGTTAGTTCTATTATATCTGTTTTTTAAAACTTTTCAGTTCCTTAATCTAGCCTCACAAATATTGATGTAAAAGAGAGACTAGAAATGAACGAACAACAAGTACTAGAAGCATGTAAACAAGGGATCGCAACATGGCAAAAAGCCTTTAACAACCAAGATGCTAAAGGCTGTGCCATGCAATATAACGATAATGCAGTTATGCAAGCACGCCCATTTGGTACTTTTGAAGGCAGACAAACAATAGAGTCATTCTGGCAAGGCATTATTGACCAGGGCTTCAAAGAGGTTGAATACACTGATGTAGAGTGGAAAAAATTTGATGATACAAGCTTCATTTTGACTTCAAAATGGACCATGAATAAAGCATTTGGTGTTGTGCATCGCGAACTTTGGCGCATTGAAGCAGATGGTAAAGCGCGCCTTATTGAAGACGAATTCGAAGTTATGGGCGAACGTTAAGTCTAAAAATACAAAATATATTCAGCTAGATGAGACTTGGCATCTAGCTGACATTTAAAATGCGAATGTACTCTATACATTAAAAGTCGTTAAGTTATACGAGATTTATTAATCTTAATGAACAACTCAGCGGTCGCCATCGCATCATTTAACGCGCGGTGGTGACCGACAAGGCTAATACCTAAATCTCTGCAAATATTGCCTAATGAATATGATTTATGCCCCGGAATGAACTTACGACCAAGTGACACGGTACATAGCTTAGCGCGCTTGTAATACATGCCACAACGTGCAAACTCAGCGCGAATAAACCCCATATCAAAATTCACGTTATGGGCAACAAAAATACACCCCTTTGTAAATGATGCTATATGTTCAGCAATATCAACAAACTCAGGCGCATCGCGAACCATTTGATTATCAATGCCTGTTAATTCGGTAATGTATTTTGGTATGTGTTTGTTCGGATTAACTAATGAACTCCAATGCTCAACAATCTCTTCACCAATGACTTTAACCATCGCCACTTCGGTAATGCGCTCATATTCTTTTTTACCCCCAGTGGTTTCTACGTCGATGATCACATAAGGCTGGGTGAGGTCAATTTGCCACTCAACTTTTTTAATCGAGACATCAAAACCAGCTTTTAATAACTGGTTCATGGTCACCAGTTGATTGCGCCTTAAACTGTCACCCGGTGCTTTTACTTCGACACAAAACAGCTCGGCGCCTTTGACACAAATAAGATCTGGGTAGCCGTCTTTTAACCCTTTGTAATTTTTCGCCATGGCTCGAAGATGCGCACAAAGCGCCTCAATGGGTGCATGTTTTACCAATAGCGAGAGCTCATCAAACAAGCTCTCGTACCAAGCGATAAAACCGTTGGGCTTGCCGTAATGGGCTGTGGTTTGCTTTAGCAACCAAGTGCATAAGTCTTGACTACTCGAAAAACTAGATAAACGTTTTTCAATATTTGCTTCAAATATGTCGTAAAAAATATTTTCTTTGATTGGTTTAGGTAATCGAGAAAATTCATTACCTAAACCACTGAGTTCATGTTCATAAAGTTCGGGCCAAAATGTTAAACAAAATAGTGCACGCCAAATCGCATTCTCGCAGTGGATCGCGGTGATCCCTTGGCGGGCAAAGTTATCTATCAGCCCCTGCTCTGGCGAGCCAACAAATGCTTCATCTAATGGGATAGCCTCCCCTGCGTTTCTGAGCATATTAGTTAAAATTGAAGTGCGTTCAGCACCAAACTTTCTTCTTGAAAAGTCTTCGGCAAAAATTAATAAACCCTCATCCGCTGAGTGTTCAATAATATCGTCAAGCTTTTGCTTACAAGCCTCTATGTCACCTTGAGCATATAAAGTTCTTACTAACTTTTCTTGCGCACCGACATGACCGCTAAGCATCATTAGCTGTGTGGCAAGCTGAGTATGCTCAGGCAGACAAAACACAGCGAGTTTATAAGTCAGCGTGTTGTATTTAGATTCTGCTTGAAAACCTGTTGGTTGAAGAACATCAGAACTTGCAAGGGTGTGTGCCAATGTCAGTTTTTCATCATCACTCAATGTTTTTAAAGATTGAAGTAATTTAGAAAAATAAAAAGCGGTTTGCGTTTCTTCTTGCTCGTCAAAATGAGCGTTTATTTGAGTATTCGCTTTTTCATGTACATTTAAAACACCGAGATCACGCATGGAAAACTGCGAAAGTGTGCCGCCTAATTTGCCAAAATAAACAAATAAGCAAAGCTCAAAAGTCGGCTTAAAATCAGAATATACATAACGATTAAACACCGAGCACTGCTGCACATTTATATGCTGCACTTGCTGCAAGACCGCCTCTAGCCAAGCTTGTTTTTTAGCTGATTTAACGGGCGTATTTTCGAGATTTGAATTAATACATACTTGCTGAAGATCTTGCTTTTTCAGCTCTTTAATTAAATCATGAGGTGGTTTATGAGTTGCAAACTTAACTAGCTCAGCGTCAAGTAGCTCACTGAGAGCCCGCTCAACATCTGTTATTTCGTCATAGTTTAAGTGATCTTTAAAAACAAACTCACTTTTTCTATTTACGATACGCAATAACAAACACAGCGCTGATTCATTTAATACAGACAACTTTTCTAATTGCTGCCGTTGTTTATCAGTGAATAGATGCATACTTGTCGAGCGCAAGAAGTTCATTAATTCATTGAAATGTGACAAGTAATACTTTTCAGGTAGGGCTTTCATAACAAACAACAACTGTATATCAATACAGTTATCATATTTCAGATGTTTTGAGCTGTCCAGCTACTGTCTAGTTACCATTCACTCAAGAAAAATTTTTAAGAAATCACTGGACTTACTCAACCATTGCCTATAAAGTGCGCATCAGCTAGAAAGAAAGTCTAAATTTAAAATCTACATTTCGTTGTACTACTCGTAATACTCGTCCTGAAGCTTTAAGTTCAAGTTTTATTTTCCAAGCAATACCGCCTTCGGGCACATTTTTACAATATTTTTTTTAGGATATGATTATGTCTAAAGTAACTGGTACAGTTAAGTGGTTCAACGAATCTAAAGGTTTTGGTTTCATCGCTCAAGAGTCTGGCGCAGACGTATTTGCTCACTTCAGTGCAATTTCTGGCGATGGTTTCAAAACTCTAGTTGAAGGCCAAAAAGTTGAGTTCACTGTAACTCAAGGTCAAAAAGGTCCTCAAGCTGAAAACATCGTAGTACTTTAATTTTTTAATTAAATTACTCTGAAAAAAGCAGACAGTGTCTGCTTTTTTTGTGCCTTAATTTCTTTGCCTTTTATTTTTTGCATCTTCAATCTTGGATATATATTTATCTGCATCACGGATAAGTGTTTTAAACTCATTTTTTTTCAATGGTTTACTGTAATAATAACCTTGAGCATAATCACAACCAAATGACGCCAATATATCTGACTGCTCTTTAGTTTCTACACCTTCTGCGACTACTTTTAAATCAAGGGCATGGGCCATCATGATAGAAGATCGGATTAAAGCTTCGGCGTTATCACTAACTGCCAAGTCATCAATAAAAGACTTATCTAATTTAACGTGCTTAAACGGAAACTTTCTTAAGTAGCTGAGTGAAGAGTAACCTGTTCCAAAGTCATCCATGGATAGAATAATATTTGCATTAGCAATTTTTTCTAATATTTCAATCGTACTTGAAGAGCTATCAAGTAAAACCCCTTCGGTAATCTCAAGCGCTAAATTACTCGCTGATAATCCTCTATCATCAATATGCTCAATAAGCTTTTCAAGTAAAGAGTGATCCATCAATTGCTTAGGTGATACATTGATAGATATTTTAAAATTTTTATTTCCAGTTAAATTAATAGCCATCAAAGCAAAATTTAACGACTCGCGAATAATAAACTCACCTAACTCTAAGATCTTTCCATTATTTTCAGCTACAGGTATAAATTCTTGAGGTGGTATTAATTCATTCGCTCTTTTTTCCCAACGAATAAGCGCCTCTGCACCGATAACTTCATTATTACTGAAGTCAATTTGCGGTTGAAAAACCATATAAAACTCTTGCTCTATATTTGCAGTAAGAAAGGCTTCTTCTATTTTGAAGTATTTTGATAAGCCAACCGTTAGAGAATCAAAATAATAGGTAAACTGGTTTTTGCCTAACGACTTAGCATGATACATGGCCGCATCCGCTTTTCTGAGGATCTCAGAATATGTCTTTCCATCACATGGATACAGGGCAACACCAATAGAGCAGGAAATTTTTAAAGTACTCGCATCTATGAAGAATGTTCGCTTAAAATCGCTAACTATTTCAAATGCTAAATTTTTAACACTATCTTCATCATTATCAACCTCTAAAATGAGAATAAACTCATCTCCCCCTAGTCGACCAACAAGACCATGCTTTTCTGCGGTACCACTCAGCCTCTCTGCAACTTGACAAAGCAATTTATCTCCAGTGTCATGCCCTAAAGTATCATTAACCTTTTTAAAGTCATCAAGATCAATGAAAAACAAAGCGATATCTAGGTTACTGTTCTGATCGTTACCTTTTGAAACTAATTGTTCAAACCGTTTCTCGCACATATTTCGATTAGCAAGCCCAGTTAACACATCAAAATTGGTTTGGTACTCAATCTCATCTCTTATTTTTACTTCTCGAGTAATATCACGTATCGCAGAGATATAAACCTTTTTATTATTAATTTCAGTTTCATTTAAGCTGATTGCGACATCTAATTCCTTTCCTGTTCTTAACAAAACTTTTAGCCCATCTAGATTACTCATAGGCCTTATAAATGATGACTTTAAATGTACTTTTCTATGTTCTTTATGAATCCTTCTGAGCTTTTGAGGAATGAGCGCTTCAACTTCTAACTGCTTTAGTTCATCTGATGTATATCCAAATAACAGAGTAGCTTGCTCATTACAGTCAATTACTTTTCCGTTTTCAGAGATGATCAATATTGCATCAGGTGTTGAATTGAGTATGTTCTTACGCCACTTGTAATGAAGTTCAAGGCTCTTAAGTGCTCTTTTAACATGAGAAATATTTAAAAAGTAAATATATGCAACGAGTAAACATACATAAATAATAATAAAAACTAAGATGGCAATTGACTCGAAGTAGTCTTGGTGGGCAGCATTTTTGAACTCTATCGCTTTATTCTGAGCAAATACATGTAACTGCTCTAAATCATCAAGCATCATTAAAAAGAGAGGGTCTATTTGTGCAATAAGTAAGTCGTAAGGCTCTTTTTTATGCTCTATTGCAATGGCGTTATAGAAATTATTATATTTTTTATTGAGCTTTTCTAAATTGAGTTGTATAGATTTAACACTATTAGGATTACCCAGGTAATACTTTTCTACTTGAGAAAAGTCCTCCTCTATTCGTGCATTGTAAGTTTGTATCCTGACCTTTAGCTGATTAACAGAAAAGTTTTCATTATAAAAATCTGACTCAACTATCGAATGAAAAAGCACTTGGCTTTGTAGTAGATTGGTTTTAATCTTTTGAACACGATTTGACACTATAAAAGGGTGTTGATAAAGGTTGTCAGTAGCCTCATTGATTTTACTGACCGTATTCGCAAAAGCTGCTACCAAAGCTAAAAAGCCAATAAACATAAAAATGCCAGCCAAAACTTTTTTTTTGCTATCTGACATATCTTTCGCTCATAACCAAGACCTCATATAAGTATAGTCAGTATTAATCAGTTCCCTGTAAAAATTTATTTCTAGTACTAAAATAAAATAAAGGCTTTAATACAGAGCAACTATGAAAGCGCTACTTATACTTCTTATTTTCGTTTACAAGTTCGTGCAAGCTGCGCCCTCTAGGTCTTATTCCGTTATTTTGTATCACCAAGCAAACCCACCATATAGTTTTGTAAAAGCACAGAACCAAGAAGGTATTTTCATTGATATTTTTCGTGAAATAAGTATTTTAACTAATCTAGAATTTGAGTTCGTCCCCCTCTCTGTAGCAAGAGGAAAACTATATTTTGAACAAGGAAAAGTCGACATTGAGCCCGGCATTAGCCCAATATGGAGAAAGAACGAACATATTCAAGGGTTATATTCTATAAGTTATGCTACCTCCAAAGAAATCATCGTTTCTAATCAAGCTCGAGAAATTAAGCATATCTCTGAATTATATGGACAAGTCATAGGTAAAGTCAGAGGGTATAGCTATGGCGTGTTTGATAGGTACTTTGGGCAAAATAAATTAATTGCTGTAGACAATAAATCAGAAAAAATGCTAGTTGAGCAACTTTTCAAAAATAGGTTCAAATATATTTTAATCGGCGAGGCTACTGCCGCATATTATATCGCTAATATTGAAAGATATCGGGATTTTAAAAAGGTTTTTGAAATTTCAGAATACCCTGTAGCCATGAGGGTACACCCACAACACGCGCATTTAATCCCGATTCTGAACCATGCTTTGCGCCAGTTAAAGAGCTCCGGAAAAATTAAATCCATTTATGCTAGGTATGGTTATTTAATAGAATAGTACTTAACTGCACTTTTGATATAGCTGCAGAGATAACCAAGATTCAGCCTCCTCATGAGTTTCGAAAAAAGCAATCTTTTGCTCGAGCAAAGCAGGTGAACGCTGCAGTATGATATGTTTCGTCATTCTGTCATTGACGATAAATGCTTTAGCAATAATAGACTGAGTATTGAGCCAAACATTATAGGCTTGCAAAGTTTGATACGCCTCAGGCGTGCCACCTTCAAGTTCTAGATCATCAATCAGCATTGCAAAAGGCTCACCATTTAATGCATTAACTATGTGTTTTACCGATTCGGTATAATTAAAACAGCCCCTTTCATTGAAGCTGCCAATTAGCTTTGCACTGATAATATTATTTTCTAAAAGCGTTGTTGAAAAACGCCCATGTCCACGTTTAGAAGAAATTGCCATATCACGAAAATAAACCTTAATAACTGACGGCATTATAACCAATCTAGCCACGAGTTTGTTGAACTTTATCAATTTATGGTCAAAAAAGTGAACAAATTTCGCGGCACGAAGTCTGAGCATTAAATAATAAATAAGTATGTTTAGTAAAACCTCGACTGATACAGTCATGGCAACACAAGCTTGTTAGTAATCTAAAACAAAATTAACAACGTAGATTTACGTAAGCTCAGAAAGGAAAACTTATGAAAAAGCATTACTTACTCTTATTATTCATACTATTAACAGGCTGCTCGACTAAGTTTGCTTATAAGAATGCGGACTGGTTAGCTTATTGGTATGTTGACAATTATGTGTCATTAAACGATGCCCAAGAAGATCTACTCGATGAGCACCTAAAAACTTGGCTTGATTGGCATAGAAGCAACGAATTGCCTGCTTATATCGCCCATTTAAAACAAATCAAAACAGATATCGAACAAGGAAACATCACCCCAGCGCGTATTGCTTATCATAACAATGAAGCCGTTGCGCATTGGCATACTGTACGTGCAGAAATTGTACCCGACCTAGTCGCTTTAGCACCTAATTTAACTAAAAAACAAGTAAATAACCTGTTCGAAGAACTCGCAGAGCAAGAAAAAGAAAAACAAGAGAAGCGAGCAAAACTCAGTGATGAAAAACGCCAAAAACGCTGGTTTACTCGCACAGAGAATTCACTAGAAAATTGGCTGGGTGACATCACCTCATCTCAACACAAAATGGTCAAATCACTTTACCTTGCTCAATCGCCTACATCTCATTTGTGGTCAGATTATCGAGCACGTTATCAAGCCTCTCTCAAAACAGTGTTATTAAATATTGTTTCTGAGAGTAAAGATCAAGACAAACTTAAATCGCTGTTACTAAGCCCCGAAAGATTTCGAAGCGACGAGCTAAACAAATTGAACAACCAAAACCGTCAAAGCTACCAAGATTTTTTATATGGGGTTTTTCTAAGTTTAACCGACAAACAAAAGCAGCACCTCTTAAGCGAAATTGATGATTTAATTGATGATATTTCAGAGTTATCACAATAACTTTGCCTTTTAGTCAGTCTTAAATTGTTTGTAGATTTTATTACCAAACCTAGGGCGTGTTGACCTTTGTTGTGTGCTTTTGCAGCAGTGAGTTGGATATTTAGGCAAGGCAGGGGGTGCCCCGCAGAGGCTGCGTAGCAAGGGTTGCCCCGCATAGTTATTCTATGTAAGTCAGCCGATAACGTCGAATAAATGTTCAACTCGCGCTGCTCGAAGAGTTCAACCAAAGGCTTCCACTACTTTGTCATTCGCCACTTATATAACCCATTATGCGGGGCAACCTTTGCTGCGTAGCTCATTTCGCGTATTAAAAGCCTTTGATTTGAACAACATTCATACCTCAAAGATAAACACGCCCTAATTTAAAATTATTTTTATGTTTTTTTGAAATAAAAAACAGACTTTCTCTCTCTACTAGAGCAATTAATCAGTCTTTTAGAGAGAGCAACATGAAATATATTTTCACTAGTTTTATTAGTTTACTTATGGCATTTACTGCCTCTGCATTTGAGAAGAAACCATTTAGTGAAGCAGTGTTTTCAGAACTACAAGAGCAAAATGCGGTCATCATGATTGATGTATACGCCCCTTGGTGCCCAACTTGTAAAAAACAACAAAAGCTTTTTCAACAATACCATGAGCAAAACCCAGATAAACCGTTTCATGTACTTGTTGTTGATTATGACAACGATAAGCAGTGGGTAAAGAAATTTAGAGCCCCAAGGCAATCAACGCTACTTTTATACAAAGGTGACAAGCAGTTTTGGTATTCGGTTGCTGAAACACGTTTTGATGTTATTGAAAAAAAACTAAATAGCGCATTTAAGTTTTAATCATGGGTATTGAATTTGTCTCTCTGCCATTAGCATTAATGGCTGGTGTGCTAAGCATACTCTCACCATGCGTATGGCCCCTTGTTCCCATTGTGATGGCTTCATCATCAAATAGCGGTAAAACAGGTCAACTTGCATTGGCATTAGGTTTAAGCGTGGCATTTGCACTTGCAGGTGGTGTGTTAACATTTATTTTATTTAGCCTTGGCCTATCGCCAGAAGTTTTACGTTGGTTTGGGGCAACTATGTTAGTACTTATGGGTCTCAGTTTGCTGCTCCCTAAAGTCGCGAGTTGGCTATCATTGGTATTAACAAAACTGACACCAGAGCAACGAACACAACAGAGTGAGCAAGACAGTGTTTTAAATCAATTTATGATTGGCATGATGCTTGGTTTAGTGTGGCTGCCATGCGTTGGGCCAACACTTGGCGCTGCCATTGCTCTAGCATCACTAGGTCAAGACTTACTGATGGCCAGCTCAGTGCTATTTCTATTTGGCTTAGGCACTGCCAGTGCTTTAATCATTACCAGTATTATCTCGACCAGCGTTTTACAGAAATTTCGACCGAACGTATTCAGTAATGTTGAGAAACTAAAAAAGCTGTTAGGAATTCTGTTACTCATTTTGGCTATTATGGTCATAACCGGATTTGATAAAACACTTGAAACAATCTCACTTAATTATTTACCTTCTTGGGTGACTGGTGTTTAGATAATCCATACTCAATTAAAGAAAGCCAATCAAATTTGGCTTTCTTTTTCTTTCGTCAAAGGTAGCATATTTATGATCTATTTAGATAACCTGAACTTTGGTTCAGAAGTTTACAAATACATTTTTATTAGGTGAAACATACTGTTGTAGTCTTCAGCCGGAAACTTTTAGGGATAACAAGGCGAATTTGCGCGTCAATAGCAAGCCTATTACAAGTGAATTCAACGTAGTTAGCGTTAAAAGTGGCCGTTGAAGATAAATTTATTAGCCATAGTTCAGGTTAGTTATCAAAAACTCGTTTTCTCTTTTCTTATGGCACTATTGATGTCATGCATTATGTCTTTTGTCATTACGCTTTTTAATGTTGGTTTTATTGAAAATGTCCTGTTTGTTTGGTTAAAAGCATGGGCTTTTGCGTTTGTTGTTGCGTTTCCAACCATCAATCTTGTCGCCCCCATCGTCAACAAATTGGTAAGCTTAGTATTATTCAATCGACACCACATGAGGAGCAATCATGAAAATTTACTTATCTGGCGAAATTCACACTGATTGGCGCGACCAAATTATTACTGGCTGTAAAGCGAAAAACTTACCGGTGACATTTATTTCAGCAAATAACGACCATGAGAGTAGTGACGCAGCGGGCGATTGCTTGGGAGAAGAAGAAAACCAGTTTTGGCGTGATCACAAATCAGCTAAAGTTAATGCCATCAGAATTAAAATGCCATAAAAAGCTGTGACCTTGCGGTGATCCGCTTTGGCGATAAATATAAACAATGGAATGCCGCATTTGATGCCGGTTTCTGTGCTGCACTAGCAAAGCCTTATACTACTTTACACGACGAGTCTATTATTCACCCTCTCAAAGAAGTGGATGGCTCTGCACATGCCTGAGCGACCACAACAGATCAAGTTGTTCAATTAATTGAATATACTTTGGCTTAAAGGTTATTAAACCATCTTGGTAATCGCGCGGTTTATGCCGCGCAAAACATAAATTTATAATACGTATTATTTCTCTAGCCAAGATATTTAAGCAGTCTTCTCAACTTGGTGTTTCACTGGCAACTGGATTGTAAATACAGTACCTTGATTGTCAGAATCAACGCTCAATTTACCATTATGCTCTTGGCATATGATCCGATAGCAAATCGCTAAACCCAGTCCGGTGCCCTCTCCTACTGGCTTGGTCGTGTAAAAAGGTGTGAAAATATCTTTTAGGTGTGACCTTGGAATACCACAGCCTGTATCACTGACTTTTATTTCTATCCAGTCATCAATAAATTGTGTGCTAATCGATATTTTTCCTCGTTCAGAAATCGCTTGCTTCGCATTCATTATGAGATTCATAAACACTTGGTTGAGCTTACCAATATTGACCGGCACCTCAGGTAAAGGCTGTAAATCAAGCGTGACTTCACAATCTGTTTTTAACTCATTGCGTAGAATATTTAATGTCGATTCAATGCCTTGATTAATATCTGAGAGAATGAAAACATCAGAGTCTTCCCGTGAAAAACGTTTTAAATCTAGCATTATCTGCTTGGCTGATTTGAGGCCATTTAACGTTTCTTGCGTCAGTGCAGATAAGTCATCTAACACATAGTTAAACTCTTCGTCATAAAGTAAGGCTCGGCTCGTAACCGGTAGTTCTGGATCTGACTTTACTCGTTGAATTACTTGGGTTAGCTCTGGCAAAAAATCTTTTAAAACTGTGTTTAGATTACTTATCGAAAAGCCCAAAGGGGTATTAATCTCATGGGCAATCCCCGCTGATAGCACACCCACAGAGGCCATTTTTTCAGATTGGATCAATGCAGCTTGATTCTTCGCAAGTTCATTTAAACTATGTTTTAACTCTTCGTTACTTCTTTCTAAGCGAACTTGTGTTTGCTTCAATTTCAATTGATATTGTGCTGATGCTATGCGCGGTGAGGCAATGTTAGCTATTACCTGTAATAATGCTTGTTCAAATTCAGAATAGTCGTTTGGCTTATTTGATTCAGAGTCTATTACAGCTATGGTTTCTCCTTCATAGACTACAGGTACAGCAAGCTCAGACAAACCATCATATTGATCATTGATGTAACGAGGATCAGTTCGGGTATCACAGACGATTTCGGATTCACCCGTTAAAGCAACAGTACCAACAATCCCCTCACCCACAGGTATTTCTATTCGCTCAAAAATTTCTCTGTCTTTGGGGTTTTTAATACCGAAAGCTGCCATTTGCACAAGTTTATCGCCATTACGCAAATAAATGACGCAATCATCAAACTCCATGATTTCGCCAACACCTTGTGCAATTGACCAGAGCAAATCGTCTAACTCAGCTTGGTTCAACATGGCTAGCGCGAAAGCATTAATTTTATCGACACCATACATCATTAGCAGTACCTCAAAGTATGCATATACAAAAGCATAGTTGAGATACTGCGTTATGGCTGAGTAAAAACCATTTAAATAGTTAATTTTTTATATAATTAGCGCACTCTAAATTGCTTAACAATCCCATCTAGCTCACTGGCAAGTTTGGATAAGTTATGTGCAATTTGAGAAGCTTGATCGGCCCCTTCCATCGTATCATGCGCTTTCTCATTAACGTTTTGCACACTATCACTGATTTGCTGGCTCACCACATTTTGCTCTTCTGATGCACTAGCAATTTGTATATTCATATCTTTAATGGTGCCAACTGAGTGAGAGATCGTTTCTAAAACTTGCTCTGTATTAGCTGTTTTTTCAGCAGTTTGCTCTACACCTTGCATATTTGCACGCATAGAATCGACTGAACGTTTTGCTTCACTTTGTAGCTTAGAAATCATCACCTGTATTTCTTCTGTACTTTGTTGAGTGCGACTTGCAAATGACCTTACTTCATCAGCTACAACTGCAAACCCTCTGCCCTGCTCACCAGCACGCGCAGCCTCAATTGCGGCATTTAGCGCAAGCAAATGAGTTTGATCTGCTATGCCCCTGATCACATCAAATATTGACCCAACAGATTCAGTTTCTGCTTCTAAGTTCTCTATTGTTTGGCTTACATTAAGCATGGTTTCAACGAGCTCAGCCATAGCTTGTTGCGCCTCTTGAACAACTCTTTTACCTGAAATTGCATCATTATCAGCACTCATCGCTGAATCAGCGGCCATTTGTGCACTTTGCGTGATTTCATTAACCGTAGTAGCCATTTGATTCATTGCTGTCGCAGTTTGTGTTAATTGCTCTGTTTGTTGCTCCGCACCTATTTTTAATTGTGTGGTGATTTGATTAAGTTCTTCTGAAGTGCTTGTGACCAGGGTTGTCGACTGCATAACTTGCGCAATCATAGCATTCAATTTATCAACCATCTCGCGCATCGCTATGTATATACCAGTCTCATTACCGGTATTTTTAAATTGGTAAGTTAAGTCACCTTTAGAAACAGCTTGTACAATATTAGCCATCTCTACTGGCTCTCCGCCAATCGGCTTTCTGATTAAATTTGGAATAAAGTAGCTTAAGAACACACCTACACCTATAACCATTAATGAAAATACAATAATTGTTACAATGGCAGATTCACTATCTGATTGAAGCTGGGGGCCTATCTCATCTTGACAGCTTTTGCTTGCAAGTTTAATCCTTTCAATTTGCTCAGCGATTTCAAGACCTATTTTATTTAATGAGTTTTCAATTAAATTATTTCTTGAAATAATGATATCTTGAACTTTCTTAATCCCTTCGACATAAACTTTAGAAAGTCTTTCAAAATCATTAAAAGCGGCTATATCTTGAGTATTGGTTAGCACTGATTTAAGCATTTGTGCCTCTATTGCAACTTCTTCGAACTCGTCTAGAGAGCGTTGGTTACCCTTCGACTGAGTTATTAATAAGAAATTTGCTTACATATAAACGTCCAAGTAACAGCGCTTCTTGTAATTTTGAAGATTTATGAAGTAAATCTGTATCTCGAATAGACGCACTTCTATCCATGATTTTTGTAATGCTCTTTCGCATTTCAGCGCCATTACCATCTAAGTCATTTTGCACAACTTGGTTTCGCTGTTCGAATAAGCTCATAACTTGTGTAAATGCAGAGTTGTAATCTTTAGCTTTTTTTTCTATATCATTGATGACAGTCAGCTTATTTCTATCTTGAAATTGGTTTTTCCCCTGCTCGATGAATTTATTTAACAAGTTAAAACGTTATTCAAACTCAGAAACACTCTTCTGATCTTGTTATTTAAGAAACTTCAAAGCATTGAGTCTGACCATTAACAAGTTAGCTTGAATACGACCAGACAAATTACTGTCTCTGACATTCATACGATATTCAACAAAATTATCATGCTCTGAGCTCAAGGCAAAGTTAAGTTGAACATGTAACTTTAGACGCTGGAACATTTAGATAACTCTCAGTATTAAACACTTCCTTTATCATTTCAGCCCATGAATAGTTTAGTTTTTATGAATACAGAAGGTATCTTAAATTTTGCGGGATAATATTGATTGATGAAAGTTTTTGATGTTAGAGCTGGCAATGCCAGCTTTTATTTTTAAGATAAATACCACTGTGCTATTTGATGATACACGCCAATGCCTATGACTACATTGAGTGGAAAAGTTAAACCAAGCGAACTCAACATCGCCAAACCTATGTCAGCCTCTTTTATCGATGCTTTTATCGCGGCAGGTGCAGCGATATAAGAGGCACTGGCCAGAATACTAGCTAAAACAACAATAGAACCTAGAGATAAATCTAAAGTTGCGCCAACAAACACACCTAATGACCCAAGTATAAACGGGATCGTTAATGCAAATATTGCCAGCTTCCAATACTTAAATGGCAGCGGTCTTAAAGTTTGCGCCGCTGTAATACCCATTTCTAATAAAAACAGCGCCAGTACTACTTTAAAGCTCGAAGTTAGTAATCCAGTTACTTGTGCGCCTTGTTGCTCACCATACATTAGGCCTATAAATACACCGCCTACAAGTAGGATCACACTCTTATTCGTTAATGCCTCGTGCCAAAGCGCTTTCATCGAAACTTGCGTAGAGGTGTCATGAGAGAGTTTTCTAAATAACAATAAGCCAACAATAATTGCGGGTAATTCTAACAACACTAAATATAAAGTCACCTCAGCGCCTACTGTCAACTGATTCGTTTCGGCATATGCTAAAGCAACCGCAAATGTACCTGCGCTTACTGAGCCATAATGCGCAGCGATACTAGCGCTATTGGCCACAGAAAGACCGACTAATTTTCTTAATAATGGAAATAAACTCAGCGGGATTAATGCTCCTAGCGCAACAACCGTCAGCATCTGTGGTAATAAAGACCAACTCACATTACCGTGTAATGCAGTTCCGCCTTTTAAACCAATTGTCAGCATTAATAATAAGCTTAACGTATCGTAAGTGGCTTTCGGAATGGCCAGATCTGATCTTAATAACCCAGCGACCAAACCTAAGATAAAAAACATGACGATTATGTCAGGCATAAATACTCCTCTAAATTGCTGCGAAGCATTGTAAAAGACTATTTATATTGATAATAATTAAAGTTTAATAATACATATATAGATAATAATAAATATGATTGAACGCTATCTGACATTTCGCTTGTTAAGGGTCTATATCACATTAGTTCAAACCGGCTCTATTAGCGAAACTGCAAGGCAACTTCATCTAACCCAACCTACTGTATCTATTCAGCTTAAAAAACTGCAAGAAACAGTAGGTCATAGATTATATTCTTTTCAACAACAGAGATTTGTCTTAACTGAAGCCGGAAATGCTCTGTACTTATCTTGCCAGAAGATTTTCGCATGTTTAGATGAATTTACCTCGCAACTAGACGATATAGATGCAGGCCAATCTGGTCACCTAAAGATTGCGATGGTAAACACCGCACAATATATACTGCCTAAGCTAATAGGCCCTTTTCAGATCAGGTTTCCAGGAATAGAAATAACGCTTGAAATAGGTAACCGTGAGCAGGTTCTACAACGTTTCGAACAGGGCTTAGACGACTTGTATGTATTCAGTCATCCCCCCTCATTAGAGCATGCAATTGCTGAACCTTTTCTGGTGAACCCCTTAGTGATGGTTGCCAATAGCGCACATCCTCTTGCTCATAATGAACGCATCGATATCAGAGAATTACTCGAGAACCGTTTTCTGCTGAGAGAGCAAGGCTCAGCGACACGAATGATGTTTGATAGCTTTTTGCAAAACCAAGGCGCAACTCCTTCGCACATGCAGCAACTATCAAGTAATGAGGCAATAAAAGTTGGTATTTCAGCAGGCATGGGGATTGGCATGTTGTCACAGCATGTATTAGATTTGCATAACTCCAACCTAACCGTTTTACCTGTTGATGGGTTACCTTTGGTAAATCATTGGTATTTTATTGCACGTAACGACCGTTATATGCCCAAAACAGCATTGAAGTTTTTAAGCTTTTGTCAAACATCTGTAGAACAAGTTTTAGGTGAACCGTGGCAAGGAGAACTAGAAGGCCTAATTGTTCGTCATTTTGAGAATTTATAATTTGCAAATTGCTATGCAGATTAAAAAAAATGATAGTCTGTATTTTTATAAAAACATATAAAGCAGATACTTAACAACTGGTTCTAATCCTGCATCTTCTAAGTAAAATCACTTCTGTAAGGTGCTATCATGATTAAAAGATGCATAATTGCAACTGCGCTGCTGCCATTTTTAGCTAACGCAGCGCCTTTTGAAACCTGCCCCAGTCAAGCTTTCTTGATGCAAGACAACAATGCCAAAATGTATGGCATCGACTTAGCTTCAGGACGCACAAATATCATTGCCAGCACACTTAGGTTAAATGGTTCTGAAGACACTGCCAGTGTAAATGCTATTGGCTTTAACTTTAAAGACCAATATTTATATGGTTTTCGAAAAGAAAGTAAACAAGTTGTCCGTATTGAACAAACCGTTGAAGGCGAGACAACTCACTATGACTCAACTGCACTTACAGTATCTGGGTTGCCATCTGGTGTTCATTTCTTTGTTGGCGATGTGAAAGTATCGGGTGAAGCACCTGCTGAAGGCGAACCCGATACTCGCACATCTAGTTACTATATCTACAACAAAGGCAATGGCTTATATGAAATTCCTATCAGTGATAACTTAAGCGCTCCATTAACTGCGACCCGAGTTTCTGGCAGCCAAAACTGGGGCATGACGGTTTACGACTTTGCTTTTCACCCTATTACCAACAAGTTGTATGCGATGGAGTCTGATGGTGACTTATTCGAAGTATCTCTCGATGGTTCCAGCCCTGAGCTTGTTACCCGCTTGGATATTGGTTCAGACACAGGCGCCTTTGGTGCCGCCTACTTTGGGGTTCAAGATGTCTATGATGAAGAAACTGGCACAACCAGTGAAAACATCGTCTTCTATGTTAGTAATAATGGTTCAGGTAATATTTTCAAGGTCGACCTAACCAATGTGCCTGACGACAAATCAGGCTATAACCCCACCACAGAAATTTTCACGCTTGGTCCAAAATCTGGGCAGAATGATGGTGCTCGATGTGCCATTGCCAAAGTAGAAGTGACAGACGAATCAATGGACTTTGGCGATGCACCGCTACCTTATCGTAGTGCTCTAGATAACAATGGTGCTCGCCATGTCTTTGACCCCAACCAAGACAATCAAAATCTAATATATCTCGGCCAAACCGTAGATGGGGAGAATATTAACACCAGTACCGATATGAACATTGATTACTCAGACAGCTCTGATGATGGGGTAACTCTTGCGACTGATTTTGCCGCAGGGTTAACCGCCCAAGTTATAGTCAATGCCTCACAAGCAAGTAGTTTATATGCTTGGTTTGACTGGAACCAAGATGGTACTTTCTCTGACGACGAGAAAGCCATAGATAAAGTGAATCTTTCAGCTGGTGATAATAGCATTTTAATTGATGTCCCCAGTGATGCTGTCAATGGTACATCATGGGCAAGATTTAGAGTCACTGACGGAGAAGAAGAAACACTCACGGCTTATGGCGCAGTGCAAGGTGGTGAGGTAGAAGACTATGAATTTGAGACTTATGGCTCTGAAAGCTACCCAGGACAAAATGACTGGATAACGCTTGCCTTTGAAGACCGTTGGCCTTACTTAGATGACTCTGATTTCAATGATTTAGTGCTGCATTATCGTACTACCAAATATTTCTCATCCGAAGGTGTAACCAGCTACCGTATTGAAGGAGAGATTATTGGGGTGGGTGCTTCTTACCATAATGGGTTTGCCGTGCGCCTTTATGAAAAAGATGCAAATACCGGTACGGTTAAAACCGTCTCAACCAATCAAATAAATACAGACAACGCCAGCTTATTCATCAATGGACAAGCTGTTAATCGAGCCATTATAGAACCTGGAAGAACTGATGCCATAGCGATAATAGCTCAAGACATTTGGGATCATGTCAATGTGCAAAATGGGTGTGAGTATTTCAGAACTGATGTCAACTGTGATGTAAATGAAAAGGTGACCTTCTCTGTTACTTTACCATTGGTTAATGCAATTACAGCTGAAAATGCCCCCGGAAATCTACTCGACCCATTTATTTTCGCCAGTGATGACCATTATCATGGTGATGTAATTACCGATGGCAATTACCGTGGGTTAGAGATACATGTGAAAAACCAAGCTCCAACAGAGGCGTTTAATTCTGCTCTGTTATCAGTCGAAGCAGATGACAATAGTGATCCGTCATCATCGATATATTTCCAAACAGCTAATGGTATCCCGTTTGCACTGGCTGTAGGTTCACCTTGGCGCCACCCTCATGAACGAGTCGATATAAATAGCGCTTACAGTAAATTTGCAGATTTTGCTATCAACAATGGCGCTTCATCACCTCTTTGGTTCAATACCGTAGATACCAATATCACCATTCAACTAGGAGCAGAGCAATGAACAAGTATCTCATCATATTAACGAGCCTATTTGCCCTAGCCGCCTGCGGTGGAGGTGGGGGTGAAAGTGGCAGTAATGTATCAAACACAACAGCTAGCTCGACATCATCACAACAAACCAGTAACACTTCGATCTCTGATGATTCATCACAAACAGAAAGTGATAATGCAGATGGTAATTCAGAAGACAGCATAAGTTCAGACGCTGGCTCTGAAGTCATCATGACAGACTTGGTCATCGACAAATCATTTGATTTAAAAACCGATGTAAGTTTGTTGATAGACGCCAAGATATCGACCGGTAACGTGAGAGCATATTTAAATGTGTGTCAAAGCAAAGCTGATTCAGGTAAAGCTGATTACCAAAATTGCATTCTTCGTAAACCCATAAGTCAGGGTGAACTAAACCAAAAGGTAATTTTAAGTCGCCAAGACATCGCCCTTGTCGCGGAGATTTGGCTTTATGACAACAACCCTGAACCCTTGCGTTATCAATGGCAATATGACGAAACACTATCAGAACAGAAATTTGAAATTCGCTACTAGCCAGATAATTGCTCAAATAAAAGCCATAAAGCAAGTTTAGCTTTATGGCTTTTATTTGATTTAGCTTTTTATTTAAAAAGTTAAGTTTTACTTCTTAATACTGAGCAGTGAAGGAAAGTTGGTAGACTTCACCTTCGTCAAAATCAATGATGCTGCCCACTAAATGGAAATTGTCATTGAAGAAATATTTCGCTTGAATACCTAAGTCTGAGTCGTATGAACCTAACCCAAAGGATAAATTACGATTCATGTAATAATTACCCACCACTGACGTATAGTCATAACACTCATCGTCTTCATGGTAGATGTCTAAACTCACAAAACTATCTCCATAAACATGCTTGAAATAACGGCTTGCTAATGACCAAGTATCTAAATCCGACTCAACATTTAAAGTAACACCTAAATAATCAGTATCATTAATTTGATGATTATATTCAGCCTTTACCATAGTGCGATTACTGGTATGTCTCCAGTTATCATAACGAGCACTTATTTTTATCTTATTATCAAGTAAGTAACCAAAGCCTACAGAGTTGTTATAACTAACATGTCCAATATCACCAACACTGCCAGTGACAAACCACTCGTTTGTTGCGAACCATTCACCTGCAACAGACAAATCCCTTGCATAATCAGTTTTTTGATACGCCAACGATATATTTGTGTCGGTGCTTAAATAGCCAAAATCGTCCCAAACACCTGAATGTTGTTGCGGCGCGAAAAATTAATGGCTTGCAACGTAATATGAGTTATCCCCCTCATCGGGGTGGGCAATGTGTACTTGATTGAATAATTGTTTAGACTCATCAGCTACAGAAGAAAATAAAGAAAGTGCTGCAATTACAGCATCAGAGAGAAACTTTTTCATGGTATTCCTTTAATTTCCATTGAAAACATTATCAGATGGGGCGGCATTCTAATTGAAACTACCTTAATCACAAATGACTATTTGTTACAAAAAATTCAATTCTCTTGAGATGTTTATCTTTATAGCTCAGTAAATTAAAGGCACACTTTAGCTACTTCTGACACATGTTCATTTAACCTAGAAACTTGGAGGCTCTTTTGAGCGATAAAGACAAAAAACAGCAGTCTGCTTTTAAGAGTCTGATACCTATTTTTGGTTTTATAAAACCTTACAAGCTAGTTGCACTTTCAGCCTTGTTAGTACTGCTATTTACTTCTGGTTTAAACCTTTTATTAGGTCAAGGGGTGAAGTATGTCATCGACCATGGGTTTATGGCAGGTTCAGTAGAACAACTCACCAATGCGGTTTTTGTCATGATTGCACTGATTGTTTTATTTGCAGGCGGTACATTTACTCGATTTTATTTAATGAGCTGGATTGGTGAACGAGTCTGTAATGACATACGTAAAGCCGTGTTTAATAAAATTATTCACCTTCATCCGAGTTACTTTGAAGAAAACCGCAGTGGCGAGCTGATGTCACGCTTAACCACGGACACAACACTATTACAATCCATCGTAGGTTCTTCATTTTCTATGGCGCTGCGCAGTGCTTTAATGATGATTGGCGGTTTAGTCATGTTATTCATTTTGAACTTTAAGCTGACTTTATTGGTGATGCTCTGCGTACCTTTGACCCTACTTCCCCTTTTCTTCTTCGGTAAAAAAGTACGTAAGCTTTCTGAGAGCAGCCAAAGCGCTATTGCGGATATAAGTACTTATGCTGGTGAAATTATTCAAAATATCAAAGTAGTTCAAAGCTATACCCATGAAACAAAAGAAAAAGCCGCATTTGCAGGAGAAGTAGAAAAAGCGTTCACAGTCGCTAAACACCGTATCACCCAGCGTGCAATCTTAATTGCCGCAGTCATTGGTTTAACATTTAGCGCCATTACTGTGATGCTCTGGGTCGGTGGTATGGATGTGATCGCTGGACGTATGTCAGGCGGTGAACTGGCTGCCTTCGTTTTTTATGCGGTGATTGTTGCTTCAAGCGTCGCAACTGTCTCTGAAGTATATGGCGAGCTTCAACGTGCAGCCGGTGCTGCAACCCGATTATTAGATTTATTAAATGTCAAAAGTGACATTACCAATAAATCTAATGCCTCCTTGCTTACTTGGCATCAAAACGCCCATTTAAAGTTTGATAATGTCACCTTTAATTACCCTTCAAGACCTGAAGTTGCAGCACTTGATAAGGTTAATCTGACAGTCGAAAAAGGCAAAATTATTGCCATTGTTGGCCCTTCTGGTGCTGGCAAAACCACCCTATTTGAGTTACTACAACGCTTTTACGACCCGCAAACCGGACGTATTTTTATAGGAGATCAATCTATTGATTCTCTGACTTTAGATTCTCTTAGACACACAATGGGCATGGTGCCACAAAACCCTGTGCTATTTAGCTCCGATGTCTGGCACAACATTCGATACGGCAACCCTGACGCAACGGATGAGCAAGTAATAGAAGCCGCAAAACGTGCCCATGCACATGACTTTATTACCAGTTTACCCGAAGGCTATGGCAGCTTTTTAGGCGAGCAAGGCGTTCGCTTATCAGGAGGACAAAAACAACGGATCGCGATTGCTCGAGCTATTTTAAAAGACCCATCAATTTTATTGCTTGATGAAGCCACCAGCGCCCTTGATGCAGAAAGTGAATTTCATGTTCAAGCTGCTTTAAATGAGCTAATGCAAGATAGAACGACGCTAATTATTGCGCACCGCCTTGCTACTGTAATGCATGCCGATACCATAGTGGTGATGGATAAAGGCAAGATTATTGCAAAAGGACCGCATAAAGCCCTACTTAAAGAATGTACGCTCTATCAGAGGTTATGTGAATTGCAATTTGACAAGTGTTAAAGTTTTTCAATATAAAATAGTGACTTAACATTTCTTTACAAATAAATACATTTGTAATTGCATCGTTAACTAACTTTTCATACTATAGCCGCGACTATAATTTAAGGATGTATTATGCGTACAATTAAAATAATCTTCGCGGCTTTAATCACTCTTGGTTTAGCAGCATGTGGCTCTACCCCTCAACCAACGGTTTCTTTAAAACCTGAAGTTCTAAATGCAGAAAAAAAAATCGGTATCTATTTTGCTAAAGCAGAAGCACCTACAACCAACATTCATGGTGCTTACTGTCTGCTTTGTTATGGCGTAGCATCAGCAGCTAACGCTACTTTAGATAAGCACTTAAAAACTCTACCAATTGCAGATCTAGAATCAACAAAAGAACTCGTTCTAGAAGGTTACAAAAAGTCTTCAGATAATGTGAGTTACATTGAGCTTTCTGAAAATGAAGTCAAAAAGCTTAAAAAGTTCAAGGGCGAACTAGGTTTTGCTAAGAAAGATTTCAGACCTCTTAAAGAGTCTAAAAATATCGACGTTTTAGTAGTAGTTGAATATTGGGCGCATGGTGCGTACCGCTTGTACGATGCTTATATCCCTCTAACTGACCCTCAAGGTTATGTAACTGGCGTTGTTTACTCGGTTGACTTAAATGACAACCAGTACATCCAATATCAGAAAATTGATAAAAAGGTCGTTGTTGACGGTGAATGGGACGAGCCATCTCTGAACTTCCCGGGTGTAACAAATGCTTATTATCAAGCACTTGAACAAACTAAAGAGTCTATCAAAAAGATTTTCCTTTAATGAAAAGCTTGATACTTATTTTACTCTTATTTGCAGCCCTTACGGGCTGCAAATCTGTTAAAAGAGATGACTATGTTCAGGCAACTTTGTTGTCTGAAAAAAACTTGATTTCTGCGACTGAGTTTAAATTTTATCTAGATACACAATTGCCTATAGATATTCGTGGTAACTACTCTCATAACAGATCAATTGAGGGGGCGAATATGTTATATCAGGGTCCACCTGCCGCAGCTTTAGCACAACTATTTACACATGCTGCAATTGCTTCTTCATTAAAAGAAGAAAAGTTAAGAGCACAGCAAGACGAGGCAAACGAGGCTATTTTACCATTACGAAACCTAGCAAACTCGATTCAGCTTAACTCTATTGTAGCGAATAATGCTTTTTATAGCTCCGAGCCAAACCCAAATGACAAAAAGCAGGTTAATGTCAAACCTATCTTTTTTTCTGACTCAACTATGACAAACTTATCTTTAAAGCTTGTTGCTTGGATAGATTTTCCAAAAAGTAAGAAAGCAAAAAAGACTACAAAAGCGAAGAAAACAAAGTTGTACCAAAACATCATTGAAGTTCACGCCAAGCCTTTAACTGAAAAGGAGCGTGACTTATTGCTGGCTGACAGTTCAAACTTAACCTTGCATTTGCAAAAACTGTTTAATTCAGCAGTAAAAAGTGTGCAAAGAGACGTTTCTGGTGAATATTCTTCTCCTGTAGCTCAACAGACATTACACATTCTTGAAGGAAAGAAGAAAGAGTTTGTGAGAGGTGAAGTGTTAGAAAAGTCCTGTGAAAGCGTCGTTGTTAAAAACTTGCGCAACTGGATCATTCATTACCCATCAGCAAAAGTTACAAACCTTAATCAAAACTGCAGTTAAGTTTATTGAAAGCTACAATATAATTTCTATGTAGCTTTCAATCATTCAAATATTTTGAACATATCTATCAATTTCCTGCACTTATTTACCTCAACTAAACTTGCTAAATTTATCTCATCAAACAGCTAGAGATTAAACAGCATGAAAATTATCCGTACCAACAAAGCACACGCCACCCAAGATGGTGCTGGCGTCAACATTAGCCGTATTGCGGGGTTTGACGGTAGAAGCCTTGACCCCTTTTTGATGATCGATGAACTAAAATCAGACAACAAAAATGATTTTATGGCCGGCTTTCCTGCGCACCCTCATCGTGGCATTGAAACCTTTACTTATATTCGTAAAGGTGGCTTTGAGCACCAAGATCAAATGGGTAATAAAAAAGCCATACGCGCAGGTGACGTTCAATGGATGAGCACTGGCCGTGGCGTAATACACTCTGAAATGCCACTCGCTGATGCCGAACATGGCATGCACGGCTTTCAGATTTGGTTAAATATGCCTGCAAAAGACAAAATGCGTCCGCCTCGTTATCAAGATACCACGGAGCAAAAAGTCCCCGTGTTACGAAATGACGCAGGTATAGAGCTAAGAGCACTGGCTGGAAGTTGGCAACTAGAGCAACAAACCGCGACATCTTCAATTAATGAATTAGCCAGTAATGGCGCAATTGCTGATGTAATATTGCCAGCAAACACTGAAACAACTTTAGACATCTCTGCACACAGCAAAGCACTTGTTTATATTCATTCTGGCTCTATTGCTGACACTGAATATGTCGAAACCTATCAGTTTGAGGTTGACCCTAACGCATCACTAACGTTAAAAGCAGGTGAAAGGGGGTTAGGTGTTTTAGTGTTAGTCGGCGAGCCTATTCGAGAGAAAATCGCCCACATGGGGCCTTTTGTGATGAACACCCAAGAAGAGCTTCATCAAGCAGTTCGCGATTATCAAATGGGCCGCTTTGGCGATATTGTATAAGTGCTTTTTTGATTAAACCCTTTTTCCAACATACAAAACTGACCTGAGTATTTTGATTCGGGTCATTATCCTGTTTATCATTCATTTAATGCTTCACTGCAACTACCAAACATGATGAGTCTTAAAAAGGAATGAAAAATGAGAGTTGATGATATCCGCGTCTTTATACCAGCAAAAGATTTTACAATATCGAAAGCGTTTTATACCGCTCTTGGGTTTAACGGCAGTGATGCTTCAGAAGATTTAACCCTTTATGAAAAGGGCGATTGTTACTTTTTCTTGAGCCGCTTTTACAACCAAGAGCTAGCAACTAATTTAATGATGCAACTTTCGGTACATGACATTGATGAGGCTTATGAGCATATCTCTTCAATTCAAGGATTCGATATCAAATTCACCCAAATTAAAACTGAGCCGTGGGGCAAAGTTGTTTATTTATGGGGACCTTCTGGAGAATTGTGGCATGTGACAGAGTTTAATTTGCGTTAAACCATTTCATAAACTGGCTAAATATCTGACACACCTTGTTGCAAGTTTTGCTTTATTTTACCTATGAGCATTTTGTAAACTAAGTAAAACCACTGAGCAACAAGGAATTACAGTGATAAGCGTAACCGATCTATGCTTTTCTCGCGCTGATGGCGACCAAGTTCAAACCCTATTTGATGGCTTTAGTTTTGAAGTCAGTGCACAAGAGCAAGTAGCTTTGCTTGGCGACAGTGGTTCAGGAAAAACCACCCTATTACACCTACTCGCTGGGTTGCTCAAACCCGATAGTGGCCAAATCAGTATTAATGGCGAGGTTATATCTGCATATAATGACAAAAAGCTTGCCCATTATCGTCGAAAAATAGGCCTTATATTCCAGCATTACCAATTGCTCGATTGCCTGACTGTTAAACAAAACATCTTATTTCAGCACCAGCTCAACTACCCTAATCAAAATGCCAAAGAATTTGACCTTCTGATTGAGCAACTTGGTTTAAATGGCAAATTGAATAAATTACCAAGCCAACTGTCTGGTGGTGAGCAGCAACGTGTCGGTATAGCCAGAGCCTTATTAAACCAGCCTAAGCTTATACTTGCTGATGAACCTACCGGCAACTTAGATCAAGCTCGCTCACACCAAGTGGTTGAAATGCTAACAAGCTTATGTAAAGAACGACAAATTAATTTAGTTATGGTCACTCACTCGCAGCAACTGACACAGTATTTTGATACGGTGAAAGTACTCGCTAATGGGCAATTCAACGAGTAGATCATGGCTGAAATTAAACTCATATTAACGACGCACATTGCTTATTTTAGGCGTCACTCTTGGCTATTGTTGCTCTTTATCGTGGGGCTGAGTTTAGGCAGTGCCCTACTCACCGCCATTGCCGGACTTAACCAAGAAGCAAAAAATCGCCACAGTAAATCATCAGCTCTCATAGACTCTGCGGTTAGCCATATTGTAAAGCCCCCCATAGGGCAAGACTATCTCGATGGCAAGTTATGGTTGAAGTTACGCGAACATGGTTTCATCAACGCACAACCTGTATTGCGAGGAAAGTTGACTTTCGCTTCAGGTAACATCCTTTACGTTCAGGGCATAAACAGTCTGGTCTGGATGACTCAGCCTATTCCGGCATTTTCTACACACACTGGAGAGAACGAGAACACAGGCCTTGCATTTGACGCTATCATGATTGACAGCAATCGAGCACAAAGATATCAACTACATAAAGGCGACAATACGCTTGCGCTGCAAAACAATCCGCATACGCCAAAATTTATATTAGTTGATGACATAGGTGTTTGGTCGCTCACCGATATAGCTTATGCAGACATGTTACTCAACGCACAAGGTAAACTCAGTTTTATCGAATTCACAGGCCTTACAACAGAGCAAGCTTCTCAGGTTGAAGCCATTTTAGGCCATGAAGCCAGATTAGTTGCCTCACAAGAGCAAGACTTTGATGCGCTCTCTGAAGCTTTCTTTTTTAACCTCGCAGCACTGGCGCTACTTGGCTATATTGTCGCTGCGTTTTTAAGCTTCAACGCCATTAAGCTTTCTATTGCTGGGCGCAAAAAACTGCTCACTCAATTTAACCTGTTGGGGTGCTCAAAACAGGCGATTACGACGGCCATTGTCATAGAGTTTACTCTAATGAGTTTTATCACCGCATTACTTGGCAGCGTGGCTGGCTTTTTAATTGCCAATGCACTGGTGATCGATATAAACCGCACTTTAATGGGCTTATATCAGTTAGATAAAGCGCTCACCATCGGCTGGCAGTGGCAAACTTTAGCACTGGGATTTATTGTCAACTTAGCGACATTGGCACTCATGGTTGTAACTCAAAAAAACATGCTGAAAAACCAAAGCAATATGCTTTTCGGTCTATCGCTACTTGGTATTCTTGCCGCACTGAGTTACTTGTATTTAAATTCCAGCACTGAATTTGAAGCACTGTTATTGTGTTTTTTCATCTTAACCTTGTTTGTGCTGCTCACACCGAACTGCTTACAAGGCTTACTGAGTTTCAAAAACCCATTTAAGCAACCTCTTTGGCAATGGCTTTACGCCGACAGTAAATCTCAATTAACTGAATTACGTATTGCCATTGTGGCTATTTTAGTTGCTCTAGGTAGTGCTATTGGTATGCAAATTATGGTGAAAAGTTTCAGTAACACCCTCAATGCACACCTTGAAAAGCAACTCAGTGCCGACATGTATATTCATGTTGATAAATACCAACCAAAACTGAGAGCGAACCTAAGTAATGATGTTGATATTCAACGTGTTGGCATTTACATGGCATCTAACGGTTACATCGACGCTATGCCTGCAAAACTTGCCAGCTTTGGTAATAGCGCTGACGCTTTCTCACATATCAACTTAACTACAGGCAAGTCTGTCAGTGCTACACACTTTACTAATAATGGCTGCATAGCCAATGAACAAGCACTTATAAAACACGGTATTAAACTTGGTGATACTGTATTGTTCAGGCAAAACCAGCACAGTTTCTTATGTCGTATTTCAGCCTTTGCTTATGACTATGGAAATACCGCATTAGGACTCATTACTCTTGAAGACAATATCAAACAAAGCTCATTACATTGGCAAGTGTATGGCCTATCTCTGACATTGAACGAACAAGTATCAACTTCTCAAATTACTGAAAAACTAATTAATAACTATGGCATAGATAGCGCCGCTATTTCAGAAAATAAACGCTTTAAAGAAATCGCGAATAAACTGTTTAACGACACCTTTAAAGTCACGGAAGTACTCAATGGTTTTATTCTCGCCATCGCACTGATCAGTTTATGTATTAGCTTATTAAGTCTCAGTGCCCAGCACGCAAAACAACTGGCTGTGCTGAATAGCCTAGGAGTCGACCCCACTCAATTACATAAGCTAAAACTCATACAAACCATTGCTTTAGTCGGTTTTACATGTCTATTTGCCATTCCGCTAGGGTTGGCTTTAGGTTTAGCACTGCTGAAATACGTTATGCCCATTGCCTTTGGTTGGACCATACATTTCTATCTAGATATACCTGCTCTGCTCAGCACCTGTTTATTCTTGCTTTTATCTGCTGTGATATGCGCTTATCTACCAGTGAAAAAGCTCACCGCCAGCTTACATCGTAAGGATCGCTAATTGTGAAATTCGTTTATGTCTTATTATTCATTCTATTTACACTGCTGGGGTGCGAAAAAGCGCCACAACCGCAAGAAAAACAGCTTTTACATACCATGCGCGGCGAGCCTGTCGATGCCAAACGTGGTGTGAAGTTTCCAGAAGATCATGGCGCACATTTAGCGCAAGGCATTGAGTGGTGGTACATCACAGCCACTTTGACTGCTGAAACAGGTGAAACCTTTGGTGCGCAGTGGACGCTATTTAGAACCCAAGTACCACTGCCATTCGAATCAACCTGGTGGGACGACCAGCTCTACTTTGCGCACTTCGCCCTACAACATGAACAAAAACATGTTGCTTTTGAGCGCTATGCTCGTGCAGGTCAAGCTCAAATAACAGCACAACCCTTTAATGCTTATTTAGATGATTGGTCACTTAAAAGTCAAGCTCGCGACTTTTTACCCCTGCAAATGAAAGCCAAACAAGGCGACTATGCCATTGATGTTTCGCTAACTAACAGCCCACTTACGCTACATGGTGACAATGGCTACAGCCAAAAAACACAAAGCGGTCATGCCTCTTACTATTTTAGCTACCCGTTTCTAGAAACCGCTGGCACCCTCACCTTTGAAGGAAAAGAGTATAAAGTCACAGGTAATGCATGGTACGACCGAGAATGGTCAGCAAGCTTAATCGACAAAAATCAAATGGGTTGGGATTGGTTTAGCCTAGTGAGTGGCTCTGATAAAAGAAAAAAAACAGGCCTGATGTTATTCTGCATTCGTGATGCGCAGCAAAACTATGATTACTGTAGCGGTACACATATTGATGAGAAAGGCCAAACACAGCAAATTCTCAAACAAGATATTCTGCTAGAAAAACTTAAGCACATAAGTATTGATAACAAATACTACCCGAGCAAATGGCGTGTTACTTTGCCGGATATTGAGCCTATCGTGATTGAAACCATCACTAAAGATTCTGTAAATAAGCTCTCCATTCAATATTGGGAAGGCAGAGTCAAAGCCAATGGTGGTTTTAAAGGCATTGGGTATGCAGAGTTATTTGGTTATTAAAATTTAGCGGCTTCATTAAGCCGATTTTTAGAATAAAAACCTTTACACCTTCACGATAACCCTGAACTTTTTCTGTTCACTGCTATGCTATATAAAACAATAATCGCTAGCTTTGACACTAATAAGCGTATCTAGGGACTGCCATTCAATGCTAAGAATCAACCTCACACCTTGGATGCTTGCTCTTTTTGTATATAGTTTAAGCGCCCAAAGCTCAACGAGCCCAACACAAAAAGAACATCAACCCATTCGAATAATTACCAATAACTGGGCGTCGCAAAAAGTCATTTCTCATATCGTTGGCAATATCTACCAACAACTCGGCTTTAATGTCAGTTATGTAGAATTACCGACTGAAGGTCAATGGTATGCACTTAAATATAATAAGGCCGACATACAAGTAGAAGTATGGGAAGGCAGTATGGCAGATAAATTTTATCAATTAAAAAATGAAAATAGCATTATTGATGCGGGGCGCTATAACGCTACGACCCGCGAAGAATGGTGGTTTCCTAGCTATGTTAAAACACAGTGCCCTAACCTACCAAACTGGACAGCATTAAACGAATGCGCGGCTTTATTTTCAGATGAAAACTCAAACCGCGGTATTTACTACGCTGGGCCATGGGAGAAGCCTGATAGAGCAAGGATCAGAGCATTGAAACTAAATTTTAAATTGATCAGCCTAAATTCTGCAGATGAACTATGGGATAAATTAACAGAGGCTTATGCACTAAAGAAACCTATTTTGGTGTTTAATTGGACGCCCAATTGGGTCAATACTCAGTATCAAGGAGAATTTATTGAGTTTCCTGATTATGATACTGAGTGCGAGACAGTGCCTGAGTGGGGTATAAATAAAGCCTTTCTTTACGACTGTGGTAACCCCAAATCAGCTTGGCTTAAAAAAGTAACGTCTCGAAGTTTAGCCGCTCGTAACCCATGCGCTCTGAATATTTTAAAAAATGTAAATTTAAACAACGCGCAATTTGAGGAAATAGCTGCTTTAGTCATGATTAAAGGGCTAACAATAGAAAATGCAGCTAAGCGTTGGCTAAGTGAAAACCAATCTCTATGGTCAAATTGGATAAGTAAAGAATGCCGATAGTTAATATCAACCTTTTTCAGATAGATAATTTAGTTAACTTGTCCTTCTTTTTTAATTTGAAAAATGCAGATACTTGCCAAAATCACACCTAGAACATTAACCACCACATAAACTTGTGGTGTGATATTAAAATGAAAGCTCATTGCCAAGGCAAATAAAAAGCCAAACTTCTGACCTTTTATTCCTACGACCAATATTTGGCAAAGCCAAAATAGTAAAACCAAGTGGCGGCCAAATACTTTAGCTTTAAATAAACTATAGCTGGCAAACACACCCATCACGCAAAGTAAGGCTGAAAATGGCGCAAACTTTAAACTAGTCATATACATATAGCTGTTTGCGCCTAAGCTTAAAATAGCCGCAATAGCGGTGATGGAAGACATGAATAAGAGGGTTTTATTACGGAGCAGCACGTCTCAACCTCGCACCAAAAATAAATTCTTTGCAATGATAAGAAATTTCACAAGATGCAACAATGATTAAAATAAAAAAAGCCCCAGAAATGGGGCATAAGTAGCTCAAGCTTGGATGGGAGATAAGCCTTAACCTATTGAAACAACTCATTCTAATAGCACTATAAGCAGTTGGCTTTACTAACCTGAGTGAGCTCACAGTGTATTACTTTATTTGCACTCATTGATGTCAATTTTACCATTAAATGTAAGCGGTTATGTCTAGCGACATACTCTAGATTAAATCGAATACAAAAAAGGCGCTTATATCAATAAGCGCCTTTCAATATTTTTCTCGAAACTAAATTTAGTCTTTTGCTAAACGTGCTCGTGCCGCATGTAGCTTTTTATAGCTTTCAATTAAGCGTAAATGCTTATCAAGACCTTCAAGGCTCATGCTAGTTTCAGTTAAACCATAGAAAGTAACATCGCCATTAATTGAGCCGACAACAGCATCCATCACTTCTTGACCAAACATACGTGTGAAACTGTGAATGTAATCTTCAATTTCAAGCTCTTCATCAAGTGCTACTTCTAAGGTTGCATCCATCGCTTGGTAGAATAAGCCACGCTCAACAATGGTATTGTCGTTGTATTGTAAGAAGGATTCAACCAGCTCTTTGGTTGCTTCTAAATCACCTAATGCTAAATAAATTAACAGCTTAAGCTCAAGAATTGTCAGCTGACCCCAGACTGTGTTTTCGTCAAACTCAATACCAATTAATGTGATGATGTCAATGTAGTTGTCTAGTTCTGACTCTTCTAAACGCTCAACTAAATCAGCCAATTCATCTTCACTTAAACGGTGAAGGTTTAAGATGTCTTCACGAT
This sequence comes from Pseudoalteromonas sp. MTN2-4, assembly GCF_042848605.1. Lineage (NCBI taxonomy): Bacteria > Pseudomonadati > Pseudomonadota > Gammaproteobacteria > Alteromonadales > Pseudoalteromonadaceae > Pseudoalteromonas > Pseudoalteromonas sp. MTN2-4. Next base: position 151,201 of record NZ_BTGK01000004.1, on the reverse strand, counting down.
ATTGCAGGGCTTTATTGGTGTTATCCCAAATTAAATCTTCAACCGGATACACTTCTGAGTAGTCTGGTACAAGAATACGACAGGCGTTGCCAATGTGTGTAAATTCAGCAATATAAGCTTCCTTACCTATCGACTCTAAAATACCAAATAACTTGTCTGACTCTTCTTCAGTTGTGCCTGAAAAGTCCCACTCAACAAACTCATAATCGTGCTTCGCACTAAAGAAACGCCAAGAAATTTTACCTGTTGAATCAATAAAGTGTTCAACAAAGTTCTCCGGTTCTTGCACTGCCATGCTGTTAAATGTTGGCTTAGGTACGTCGTTTAAACCTTCAAAACTACGACCTTGCAGTAGCTCAGTTAAACTACGCTCAAGAGCAACTTCAAAGCTTGGGTGAGCACCGAATGACGCAAATACGCCACCCGTTTTCGGGTTCATTAGGGTCACACACATAACAGGGAATTGACCGCCAAGTGACGCGTCTTTTACAACAACCGGGAATCCCTGTTCTTCAAGACCTTGAATACCTTCAACAATACCTGGGAACTTATCTAATACGGCTTGTGGTACATCTGGTAATACAATTTCTTGCTCGATGATCTGACGTTTAACCGCACGTTCAAAAATTTCAGATAAACACTGAACTTTCGCTTCAGCTAGGTTGTTACCCGCACTCATACCATTACTTAAGAATAAGTTTTCGATTAAGTTGGTTGGGAAGTAAACCGTTTCACCGTCTGAGTGACGTGTGTAAGGAATTGAACAAATACCACGTTCAATATTACCTGAGTTAGTATCGATTAGGTGCGAACCACATAACTCACCTTCAGGGTCGTAAATCTCGCGCGTATATTCGTCTAAGATCTCTGTTGGTAATTCATCTTCTTCGTTTGGCTTGAACCATTTTTCATTTGGATAATGCACGAACTCAGCATTGGCGATTTCAGTACCAAAGAACTGATCGTTATAGAAGAAGTTACAGCTTAAACGCTCAATGAATTCACCTAGTGCCGAGCATAAAGCGCTCTCTTTGGTTGCACCTTTACCATTGGTAAAGCACATTTCAGAAGCCGCATCACGGATATGCAATGACCAAACATTCGGTACGATGTTGCGCCATGAAGAAATTTCGATCTTCATGCCTAAGTCTTCCATTACCGATGTCATATTGGCAATGGTCTGCTCAAGCGGAAGGTCTTTACCTAAAATATATGTCTCTGTGCCGCCTTCTGGCGTTGTCATCAACATCGCTTGCGCGTCAGCGTCTAGGTTTTCAACGGTTTCAAGTTGGAAATCAGGGCCAGTTTGGATCACCTTTTTCACTGTACAGCGGTCAACCGCGCGCAGCATACCTTCGCGATCTCTCTCAGAGATATGCTCAGGGATCTCTACCTGAATTTTAAAAATCTGGTTATAGCGATTTTCAGGATCAACAATGTTGTTTTGCGCGACACGAATGCCATCGGTCGGAATATCACGTGCGTTACAATACACCTTAATAAAGTAAGCCGCACACATTGCTGATGAAGCTAAGAAGTAATCGAATGGGCTTGGTGCTGAGCCATCACCTTTATAACGAATTGGTTGATCGGCAATAATTGAGAAATCATCGAATTTCGCTTCAATTCGAAGATTATCAAGAAAATTAACTTTGATTTCCATAGAGCGGTTTCCACGGTCGCGCGCTTACTATGCTTTGTAAGCGCTTTTCTAAAAATACCGCTAATTATCCGCTTTTTCTGCTCAACTGTCTTGGGTTAATTATAAAAAAACCCCAACGTCAGACTAAAATGCCTTTTGCAGAAAAATATCGTAGCGATACTCGTTCGATTTACTGGTTTTTTTAGCCGTCATCATTTTCTGCTCTTGCTTAGATTTACGTTTAAACAAGCCATCTTTGTCGTTTAAAGGCTGATCGGGAAAATATAGCTGCGTCAGTAAAGACTCATAACCGTACTTACTGATTTTTATATGAATATGAGGTGTACGCTGCTGAGGTGCATTTAACGGATATGCACCCGGCATTACTGTTTTAAATTTAAAGCGCCCTTGTTTGCCACTTTGCAAGATCGCCCACCCTTGGAAATGCGGGTCGATTGGCGCTTCACTGTTATCGTGAGGGTGATGATACTTACCATAACTATTAGCCTGCCATAGATCTATTGTGACATCTTCAATGGCATTACCATCTTGATCAAACACTTGTCCAAAGATATCTATAATAGTGCCTTTGGCACGCCCTATTTTACCTTCGACTTCGGTTAAATCTGCATCCTTGTCTTTTTGCGGAGTTATGGGGTAAAACGGCCCTTCGACTTCCCTAGGGGTTAACATTTTACCACCAGCCTGTGCACCTAACGTTTGGCTTATAAGTAAACCGCCCATCGAGCCTAAGGCTGCACTTTTAATAAATTCTCTGCGCTTCATTGTATTCTCCTCACCTGCTTAACTAGGCTTTTTGTCATTGCATGGTTTTCACTATAAAGCGTAGCGACTTATTCTTCTTATCAATCTTCTATTATTTTCCTAATCGAGAGTTAAAATAAATTTAACTTTATTTTTTATTAACTTATGGAAGGTAATAGATCATTCATGCAAAATTATTCTGGGCTCAGACTGCCAAACAACATCTAGCTCAATAGGTTGATTTGTTGAGAACTGATAAAACATTCTGTTATCTTCTTGCCACTGTTTTGACAATACGCCTGGTGCTTGGCTTTCATGCTTCAATTGGGTCGAAAGTGTTGTTCTTAGCATAGCTTTAACAGGCTCTCCCGTTTGAGATGGCTCTGCAATTAACCCTTTGTTTGCTCTTTCTAAAGGATCTTGAATTTCAAACTCTGGTTGATAACCCACCATAGGTAAAATTGATTGCGCCGCGATTTGTGACCACTTAGGTTTAATTATCAAGTGCTCTGAACTTGGCCAAAACATTACTTGCTTGAGCATAAAGCTCACTTTCAGGTTAAGCGACTGCCCTACCTCTAATGGTTTAGCTAATCTAATTTCATACTGATTGAGTTTAGGTGGCTTTATTTCCCCTTCTCTATTTATCAGAGCCAAACTCCAGTTTTTATGATTGCCATCTCGACTAACTAAAAACTGACTGATTGGATATTCACTGTTATTTTCTAACGTGTATTGAACATCAAAGTATGCTTTGCCTTGCTCTGGATAAAACCCGATTTTAGTCTCTAACTCTGTCATTGTTGGTTGAGGTAAGTCGGCAAAATACCTGAAAGCTTGCTCGTAGTCCGCTTGCCACTGCATTCTTTGCTTTTGATAGGTCAAAGGCTTTTCTTTGGTGATTTGAACATGCATAAAGCCACCGGCTCCGAGCGTTAGTAACACCATCGCAACAGCTGGCATGGTCCAAGGTTTTTTATTCATCACATACCCTGTCCCTCTATGTGACAGCTTTACAGCAAATACACAAAGCGTTGCAGCGACTACACTCCAAAACAGCATAAATGGTAAAAATACCTGTTCACTTTCTAAAAACAGCTTTGTTTGAGAGGCAGGTTGCAATGGCGAACCCGCAATATTCCAGAGTAAGTGTGTTATTCCCAACGCCGAGGTAATGGGTGTGAACTTAATAATTAGCAATGCAAATATACACAGCCCTGCTTTAATCACAGATTTAGCAAGATGATGAATACATACAAATATCACGGCCAATAGCGCTTGCGGTACTAGACTAAATATTATTTGCTGTACATAGTGCGACAGCGAAATATCACTACCCGCTATGAGCTCAGCCATTAGGCTCGCAACCCCCATAAACACAGTTAAAACCAGCAAGCAAATTAACAATGTAATCATATCTACCATGATTTTTTGCCAGTTACTGATTGGTGTCGAAGACAATACATCTGCAAACTGGTTACGCTGGGTATGCCAACAAACTAGCCCGCTCCAGAGCGCCAAACACACCGAAGTAAAAAGCAAATATACATCCCAGGAGACGGCATTGAGTGCCGTTATGCTGTTATTGAGATTATAAGCTTGAGCTGAAAGCAACGTTGAAAGTGCCTCATTAAGAACAATACTGGCCCAAATGACCAAAATGACAGGGGTAAGCTTTGAGCTCAACAACACTTTAAAGTTTAAGAAAAGCAGATGAACAACAGGCAGATCGGGTAGACGCATATAAACATGGCGTCTGGTTTTTTCCTGCGCAGGCTTAACCGCCTTTTTATTATTGTGCTCAACATTTAAATTAATACTGACTTTAGACAAAGCCAAAAACACAAGCACGCCCACTATAAAATAAACGATTCTATTAACTATAAAGGGCACATTTGAAGCTTGATCACTAACATTGATATCTAACAAAGGCGTTATACCAAACGGGTCTGCCCAGAGCATGAACGTGTAAAACACCTCACTCACTATCGCGCTGCCCGATAAAAACTGAAACCCTAAAATACCGCCAATGACTATGTAAACAATGCCTACGGCAGCACTGATGGCATACAAGGTAAACGGCGTACATGACCGTTTAACCAAATAAAAGGCGATTAATATCAGCAAAAAACTACTTTGAACAATGCCAAATAGACTGATCAAAAAGAAGCTTTGCAAACCCATCAACCAAGTTGTTTGACTTGCAAATACACCACAGACGACTACAAAGCCGAACAACATGGGAAAACTTAAAATAGCGGTCGATACAAACACTCTGGTACGCCATCGCACCCGAAAAGACACAGGGGTTACATCGATAAGCGCCATCATGTTCGACGTACTGTCTCTAAATAGTAAAGTGGCTGCAATTACGGCAAAAGCCGCTGGCATTATCAACATTTGCAAAAGCGCATACACTTGGTAGAGCTCATTAACCGTGCTTTGTTCATGCAAACAACCTAAACCTATTAGAGTGCTAAATAAACACACAGCGATACTCGCCACCCATACAATTGGTTGTCGATATGCGTATTTCAACTCATTATTTATTAGCATGACGCGCCTCCTTTTTATGAAGCTCTAAAAAATAACGGTCTTCTAATTTTGCAAGTTGAGGGCGTGCATTCGCAGTAGGCTGTTGCTCACTATAAATTCGCCACGATGGCTTGCCATATTTATAGCTTTTACTTAAAACCTGAGCATGGCTCTCAGGAAGCGTGTCACTCAACCATATTTTGTTATTTAGTGGCGCAATTAAGGTTTCTACGTCATCGCTGTCGATGATTTGGCCTTCTATCAACATAGCAACTTGATGGCAAAGGTTTTCAATGTCTTCAACTATGTGGGTAGAGAGAATGATTAATTTATCAGCGCTTATTTCAACTAAAACATCATGTAAACGCTCACGCTCTGCGGGGTCGAGTCCTGACGTTGGTTCATCCATGATCAGTAATTTGGGTTCACCGAGTAAAGCTTGAGCAATGCCAAAGCGCTGTTTCATCCCCCCAGAAAAAGTCGAAACGTGGCGTTTAGCAACTGAAGTTAAATTTGTCAGCGCTAATAATTCTGGAATTTGCTTTTTGTATTGCTGGGTCGATAACCCTTTTAACACCGCAATATGGGTTAATAATGCTTCGCAAGACATATTGGGATACACACCAAAATGCTGAGGTACGTAGCCTAATTGTTTGCGTAGCATAGAAGGGTCTTGCAAACATGATTTGCCTAAAAACGCATAGTCGCCTTGATCTGGCGCTTGTAAACAGGCAAGCGTTCGCATCAGGGTTGATTTGCCGGCGCCATTTGGTCCTAGTAAGCCAACCATACCTTTGTGTAATTCTAGATTAATCTGCTTTAGGGCATGTGTGCCGTCAGGATATTGCTTATTTATGTCAGTTAAAACTAGCATGTATCACCTCTGTTCAACTTTGTTCAGTGGTTTTATGCTATTGAGTAAATTGATTACTGACTATTACTTGATGACGTCTTGCTTTGTTTAAATGATAAAGCACAAAAATGGCTTTTCATCATTTAAAAATGCACTTTCGTCACTTCAAAAGCGCTCTAGGTCGCCTTATATTGTGTGTTTAAGATATAGTGGCCTTATCTACTTTTCGCAGTAAACTTTTTATAAACAGCGTTATGAGCCAATTGTTCCAAAGCAGCCCGACACTATTTATCTCACGTTTTGTGCCTATGCTATGCGCGCTCATGATAGTGACTCACTTACAATTTTTGTCAGCAAAACAGACAAGCGCTTTAGCGTATATAAGCACATTCATTGAAGTCGGTATGATGAGTTTGCCTATGCTACTTGCTCATTTAGCTACTTATAATAAGTACATATTGAAGCGACTTATTTATTGGTCTCTTGGTTTCGTTGTTTACCCCGTCGCCCTTTTTACCTTACAAACACTGCAACCAACTTTTTTCAATGCTCACCTTAGTTTTGATGGCGTAGTGATTTTTATTGGCTTGAGTCTGTGTAGTATCTTTATACCTTCGGTCTCATTAAAGTTGAAGAAAATAAATAGTAGGTACTTACAAACAATCAAAATTGAAGACCTATTTATGCTTATAGCCCTAGGGGCTTGGGTTATTTTAATGTGTTTAGCCAACAGCCATGATGAAGCTTTAACGCTCACCCCTAATACCCTAGTTGTCAGCCTAGACGTAGGAGTGACGGAGTTTAAAACGTTTATTTGGACTGGCATACAATCTAGTATTATTGCAGCGCTTATCTGGGTAATTTATTGGTTGAACAAGCGTTTTCTCATCGCAAAACTACTTGGGCAATTCGGTTTATTTAATTATTTGTGCGGTACATTCGTCTACTTACTTATCTGCACACCGATTGCGTTTTCCTTCATCAATGTATTACCCATTTCTGGGCAAACATTGTTACTCATACCTTCAAATGCACAAGGTATTTTTCAACCACAAAACTATGTGTTTACTTTCAGCTTAATAGCACTTAGCACCCCGATTATTCTGCTCTGTCGACACCACAGAACAGAGCGCAAGCTGTTCGAATTAGAGCAGCAAAACAAACAGGCTGAGCTCACTTTGCTGCAACAGCAAATAAACCCACATTTTTTGTTCAACTCACTTAACAATATTTACGGCAAAGTGCTTTGTCAGTCTGATGATGCGCCAAACTTGATCGAACACTTATCGAGCTTGCTGCAACACTCTGTATATAAAGGGCACAAAGACTTTGTCTCTCTTGAAGATGAGCTCAACTACATCAGACACTTTATTGAGCTGCAAAAAGTGAGATTAAGTGGCAATATTAATTTGAGTGTTAACCTACCAAGACTCAACAACTCAGCACATCAAATCGCACCACTGCTGCTCATTGTGCCCATTGAAAATGCTTTTAAACACGCAATAACCAACAACCTTGAGCGTTGCAATATTCGAATTGACTGTAAGCTAGAAGGTAATCGCTTAGCCTTAATCTGCGAAAACAGTTTTTGCGAGCAAATGGCCGAAGATATGAAGCAAAACAAGGAGCATACCGGCGTTGGATTGCAAAATTTAAGCAAACGACTTTCTCTCATTTATACTAATACTCACCAATTAAACTATGGTCCTGAGGGTGATCATTGGCAGTGCAATTTAGAAATAGAGCTAACATGAAACATAAAGTTGTATTAATAGATGATGAGCCGATTGCACACCAAGTGCTGCTTCATCATTTAAAAAAGTACCCTAATTTTGAGGTTGTCGCTCAGTGCTATAGTGCCGTTGAAGCGTTGCAAGTATTAGCCAATCAAGACATTGATTTATTATTTTTAGATATCAACATGCCTGCCCTAACTGGTATTGAGATGCTAAAAGTTGTTAAACAGTGCCCGTCAGTGATCATCGTTAGCGCCCACCCTGAATATGCTATCGATGGCTTTGAGCTCAATGTGGTCGACTACTTGTTAAAACCCGTCAATGAAACTCGTTTTGCGCAAGCTATTGATAAGCTCTCTTTTGTAGCGACCAGCTCAAATACAGCAACGTCTTTAACCCTCAAAGTAGGTAGAAGTCTAGAAAAAGTCACCCTTGCAGACATTACGTACCTCGAATCTTACGGTAACTATGTAAAAGTATGGGTTAAAGACAACATGATACTTGCCAATACCACGCTAAAATCTTTAATCGATGAATTACCAAGAGAAAACTTCTTACAAATCAATAAATCAACGGTGATTAATTTAACTCACATCCATAGCGTTACAAACAAAGACGTTACGCTCAGTGATGGACAAACTAAGAAAGTCAGCAAGCTATTTATCGATGACACAAAAGTATTGCTAAAAAGCAGCTAAGCAAATGCAATAAAAAAGCCCGCTTAACAAAGCGGGCTGCTTACTAAAAAACCTTAGTTAATCTTAATCGACCAAGCGTTTAATGTGCCTACATCTTGGTTATAGTGATCTTGCACTCTTAATTGCCAAGTGCCTTTTACACTACCCGACAAATTCACCGTGTAAGACTCAACGACATTATCAGCACTATCGCGACCATTATAATTCTTAAGTTGATATTGAGCACCTGTTGGCGAGGTCAACACTAGACTAATATCACCACGGTATGTATGGCTAATATTCACCTTTACGGTTGCAGTGCCAGATGTCGTTGAGTTATCAACATCAAGCGTTGATGTCATTGCGCTGTTGTCAGGAATAGAAGAAACACTATTCATTTCAAAGAATGTTTCTTCAACCACAGGTTCAGTAACCGGTGTACCGCCATTAAAGCTTTGACCTGAGTTCACTTGATTGTACGTTGAAGCAGTTACTTGCCAAGTGAAATCACTGTACTTTGAACCTGAGCCAGTAAGTTGTAGCGCGTGGCCTACTGCAGTAGATGACGTTTCAGATACAGGAATTGATGTTGAAGCCGTGCCCTGCGCTGCACCATCAGTTGCAGTAAAGGTACCTTCATAACTTAAGAATTGAACCAACTTACCGGTGTTATCTACTAACGCAATACCATCTGGGCCACCATTTTGTAGGCCACTCATGGCGAAGAATTTAGTACCAAAACCAGATTGCTGATCAGCTAAAGTGCCTGAAAGTGAGATAGTTTTGTATGCCGCACCGCCGTTGCCGTTATAAGCTACTAGCTGCCAACCACTTAGATCTATCCCTGCAGCGCCTGCGATTTCAACACCTTCGTTTACATCTGAACCATTGTTATCATAGTGGAGTTCATTTATCCAAGGTGTTGCGTCACTGCTACCCGTGTCACCACCACCGGTATCGCCACCGCCAGTGCCAGTGCCAGCACCTACGCCTGAACAATCACTTTCAAAGATACATGCTGCAAATTCAGGGTGATCGATAAATGGGTTACGGTTACCTTGATATTGGAAAATCACATCGTTACGACGGCGCTCAAAATCATCAACTGGATCGTCTTTGTGCCATTGAATAAGCACTGTTTTTAAACCCATATAAGCAACAGCTTCATTACCACCCGTCTTAGAGGCTTCAATTTTACTGCGATCATCGGTCAAAATAAGATCAGGCTCTACAAAACCATTGGCATTTGTACCACCTTCATAGCGCACTGCTAAGTACATTAATGCACGGGCTACATCACCACGACGGCCCGGCCAAGTTTGCCAAATACCATCTAACGGACCTGAGCCCATAGTTAGATTCACTTCAGAAGATGATCCACCGCGATTGTTATTAACATCAGTAGTTTTTATTGAACAAGATGCACTAGTACAGTTTGCATAAGGTTTGTTATTTCTGCTTGAATTGTAGCTACTATTTGAAATAAATAAGTGATGAAGGTCTGTATATGCCAAATTTTGACTGCCATCTTTTGGAAAACCATAAGACTTCGGCCAAGAGTGTTCGCGGTTGTAGTTAGTATTACCACCACCCACTTTGTTATAAACTGCATTTTTATACACATCAACAACTTGAGAGTTATTATCTGGGTTTTCATCGGCTTTTTCTAGCACGTCCCAAGTATCTGTATTTGATGATGTATAAGGAATTTTTGTGTGACCCTTGATAATTATATGCAAGCTTTGTTTCAGTGTTGTTGCATTTGCATTATCAATGTTCTGGTAATAGTTTTGTGGCGCAGCAGCCAAGGATACACCTGACAACGTGCTCATAAGCATCGCCATAGATGTCAATCTAAGTGAGAGTTTCATAATTAACCGTGTGTTTTAATTAAGATTTATTTTTATATTCACCTTCCTTTGCAAACCGCTTCCAAAAGCTGACCCCATGCCAGCGCGCAGAAGTATACACTCTAATTTATTACAAAAAGATAACAAAAGAATAAATTATCTAATGTGTCAACGCTGTCAAAATTTCAATAATAAAAATAATTCATATTAAACAAGAAGTTATTTCATTTACATTTATTTACTTAAAAAGGATCGCGCGCGGACTAAAGACATTGAGATTGTGAGATCTAGGTGGTAAGAGTTTGTAGCTAATGAATTTAATTTGGTTGGTAGATTCAAATTTCAGAAAATCACTCAAGTCAGTGAGTTTCGTTTTCTCTGCTTTTGAAACATTCAGAATACTTTAAGTTTTATGAACCAGGTTAAATAAGCGCGTAATTTGATATGTGCTTTTAGATGCCATGATAAAGACATTATGGGAGCTGATGGTGAGAAAACTTATTTTAGGTCAAAACAACTGAGGCATTTAGGCTAACTTAGCACTTGAGTAAACCCAATTCTGAATTTTTACGCCATGAAAATCGAACGTTAATTGTCCGATATTAATAAGCCCTAGATGTTTATAAAAGTCATTAGCGTCATTTTCAACCCAGGTATAAAGCCAGAACTCATGGCCTAACTCATTTTGGCACTTTCGCAGTAGTGCTTTTCCGATACCCAGCCCTTTAAATTGAGCATCAACATAAAGGCGTTCAATTTCATAGCCAAACTTAGATTGATCTTGATAATGGCTCTGTCTATTTGCGAGCAAATAACCTTGCACAATGCCTTCTTGTACAGCGACTAAAATGGTTTTATTTGGACTATTTATGTCTTGCAGAAATGATTCAGTATTGAAGTTATGAACTACAAAGTCTGCGTACTCAGATTTAACCCCTTCTTTTGCGTAAGTCGCTAACCAAACTTTGCTACTCAAAACAGATAAGCAAGTGATATCTTGTTCTGAGGCTTTTCTTATAATAGTTTCTGCTTTCATAATTTCTTTGTAAATTTCTTTGGCGATAAAATAAAAAATGGCTTGTACAAAGACAAGCCATTTTTATTTTCGTATCAAACCATTAATTACAGTGCACAGCTACCTGCAAGTTGCCACTGCTTATATTGACCTTCATTTTCTGACGGCAAATCATTCTTAGTCCAATAATTAGCCTCGAAAATTTGACCGTTAAAGGTTACTTGGTCGCCTTTCGTATAAGCTTGATTTTCGTACCATGCTTTTGGACACGTTGATTCTGGTACATCACAGCCATTTGCAGCAATAAAGTCATATGCTGCTTTTGCATCAATTAAACCATGACCAAACTCGTGATCTTTACCTTCAACACCGATGTCCGTTGCAGTAAAGTTAAGAACGTCGCGGATTTGAGAGCCTGTACAATTTGGGAAGTGGCTCCATACTTTCGCTGCAACACCAGTTACATGCGGTGTTGCCATTGATGTACCTGACTTATACTCATAACCGTACTTGTTATATTCAGTTAGCATCAGACCACTGCTATTGATTAATTCACCAACCACATTTGACACTGTTAATGTCGGGAAATCAGTTGCGTAGTCAATGTTGTGAACGTCTCTTGATACCCACTCTGGAATACCTGCTGGCACGTCGAAGTATGTTACTAGCACCTGACCTTCATTTGCTTGACATGCCGCTGTTGCAGCATCAAAACCCGCTTTGTCAGTAGCACTTAATGTACCGTCAAAGTACTCGCTTAAGAATGCATCAAATGGGATCTTGTAGAAACAACTTTCGCTTAATTGTGAGATGCGTGGATAAGGTGTGTTACCTGCATCAATTTGCTTAAAGCCAGAAGAGAAATAACCGCCAGTTTTCGCATTCCAGATAAAGCGATTTACATTTACAGACTCGCTATCAACAGTAGAAAGTACACGTGTACCCGGCGCTGCAATTTCAACTTGATCGTTAACCGCAGAGAAAGTAGAAATTTCAGTATTCTGATCAACTGACGCGACTGACATAACATTTTTGTATGACGCTGGGAATAGGTATGAATCATCACCATCAGTCGCTGTTGAACCATGGTTACCTGCTGCTGCAACAATTAACACACCACGATTAGTCAAACGATCTACTACATCACGCTCAGTATCAGATGAACGAGAACCACCTAGTGACATATTAATAATGTTCGCACCTTGGTTCGCACACACTTCCATTGTTTCTAGAATATGTGAAGTTCTGAAACCTGAGTTTGCACCATGTGCTGTACGAGATAGCTTTTGCACATATGTGTCTACGGCACCATTAGAAACCACACCTACGACACCTTTACCATCACGGTTAGCAATGATAGTACCCGCTACGTGTGTACCGTGATCAACGGCATCGTTAAACCAAAAATCAGAGTAATCACTGTGGTTACCGCTCAAATTAGTTGCTGCAAACTCTTCGTGGTTGCCTTGGATACCTGAATCGATAACACACACTTTGATGCCATTATTCGCAGGATCAGCAACTAAATCAGACTTAGTCAATGTAATGCCGTAAGGAGTTACTTCTTGTTGAGCTAGATTTTCGAACTCATTATTCGTGAAGTTAGCCACAGTGACATCGCTGTCAATTTGTTCCAGCGCAAAGTTACTTGGAGACTGAGGAAGAATTGCAAATCGTTCTACATCTAGTTCTACACGCACACCAGAAATCTGTTGAACTGCACTCGCTTGCTCTTCTGTTAACGAAATTAAACCTACAGTACCTTTAGCAACTTGAGTGATGTTTTTGATGATTTGTTGTTGGTACTCAGCTGGAAGGCTAGATGCTTCATAAGTAATTAGATAATCAGCTTTTTTGTTATTTGAGTCTAATGATGTGCTCGCAACAGCTACGCTCGAACTTAAGATTGCTGCGCAAACTAAGCTTTTTTTAAATTTAGATTTCATCTTACTTTCTCTATTTTTATGAATTATTAAATTTGTCCCGTTTACAGTACAAAAGTAACTTTAAGAAAATGTAAAATCAAATTTAAAATTATGATTATCTACAATATCAGGCAATAACATATAACGAAGAGAGATAAAAACTCTGTGAAAAAGCGTTAGAAATCTCGGATTCAAATAAAAACAAGAGCAATAGAAAAATTAATTAAATACATTTGAATGATGAAATTACTCTTAAAACTCTTCTTACGAAAAGTATAAGCTTTAATATAAAGTTCAACTTAACCTATTAACGCTATCACTGTGAGAAACTGTAATCATGACTACACACAAAGTTGAAGCTGAGTGGCTTTCTTATCGATAGCCAAAATCTTCTCTAGGCAACTATGAATCAAGTTAAATAAAAACTAATGATTGAACAATACTTTTATAATAAACATATTATTTTTCCTTGAACCTTTTTATTTAGATCAAAAAAAGAACAATATTTAGTTTAAAAAACAAACTTTCCTGCTATATTTTTTTTGAATTTAATAATACCAAAGGACTAATCATGAAAACTAAATTACTCGCTGTTGCTATCACCACTTCATTACTCGCAGGTTGTAATGTTACCAAAACAATTGGAGACGGTTTTGACAGTATGCTTGATGCGGTTGTGAATGTCATGACTTCCCCCGACCTCCCTATAACTCAACTAAAACCAGCTAAGAACGATAGAATGGCCGATGTACGAATTGATAAAGTGGCTGTTTCAAGTGTAAATGGTAATCAGAGTGGAGACTCATTTATCAATATGTTTGAATCTGAATTAGCTAATATTAATGTCGCCGATCAGCCATTTTTTACGCTAGTAGATAGAGCGACTATTCAGCGTGTTATTGAGGAGCAAAAGTTCTCTACATCTGATTTAGCGAGTTCATCAAATAATGTCAAACTTGGCCGCTTAGTTGGAGCTGATGCTATTTTATCTGCCAACTACTACATATCCTCGGTTGAAAGACAGTCTTACACTGAAACAAGAACAAAATGCAGTGATAAGAAATGTAAAAACTCATATCAGTACAATGTCAGCTGCACCAAACGTAGCATTTCAGCAAATATGACACCAAAACTTTCTTCAGTAGAAACAGGTAAAATACTATTTACAAAACGTTTTAGTCACCAAGCTAGTAGTAGTAAATGCTCAGATAGTTATACACCACACAAAAGTAACGCCGAGCTTGCTGGTGAAGCTGTCAGTAATATTTTCAAAGAGTTTTCGCAAGATATCGCACCACATACCGTCGTTTTAACACCAACTCTGTTAGAAAGTGATGACAGTAAATTAACTGAACAAGCGGAACAGCACCTTGATAAAGGGATCGAGTTTGCAGAAAACGAGTGGTTTGAAGAGGCATGTAATGAATTTTCCCAAGCCCAAAGCCTTTTCGCCGATTCTCTCGCAATTAACTACAACAACGGCCTTTGCGCAGAAAAAGAAGGTGACTTAGATACTGCCGAAGCTTTTTATAAACGTGCCATGACAACCACAAATGACTTCGATGATTTAGAGCCTATCAGAGGTGCCATCAAGCGAATTAGCTCAAGAAGAAAAGAGCTCATACAATTAGCACAAATTGATGCCATAAAAGACTTTCTTTAACACTCTGCGCTACTGAATAAAGACGTTTAATTTAGGTGCCTCAATGTGCACCTTTTTTACACCCGATACGAAACGAATAATTTAATTTTGACGGAGTTATATGAAAAATATCACCCAAATAGTGCTAATTTTTTTGCTGGGTAATTACCCTCAAGTTGTACAGGCCTGTAGCTGTGGGAATTACTTTAGTAGCAAGCCTAAACCTAACTGGGTTGATACTCAGTTTGCTACTGCCAACGACCTAAGCACATATGGCATTACACAATGTACTGGTATTAAAACCCTTGATTTAAAACGTGCCGCTATTAGTGCGAAAGAAGCGATGAGCCAACTCATCTCCGTTGAAGTTAGCACTGTAACACAAACCAAAACACACACTCGCTCTACAGCTTCAAGTAATCAATTCACTCAAAGTAGTAAGCTTGAAACACACGCCCTGTTAGAAGAGGCTACATTCATCGATAATTGGGTTGATAAAACTAACTGCGTTGTTTACCGACAATTAACCTTGCCGAAACAGTCAATTTTAAAAGCAAAGAGCAAATTAAAAGCAGAGTACTCAGCCCGCTTTGACCAACAAACTTTTTACCTAAATACAACCGGTGAACATGCAACGATTGCCCATAACATGATTTTAGCTCAATTGAGTAAACTAGGTTTAAATTTTACATCTGAACCACAACAAGCGACTGTCGCCATTAACATCAAGGTCAACACTGAGCACTCATCCTCTAAAAAATTACTTGCCGTTATGAGTGTTGATATCACTAAGATAAAAAGCTCAAAACAAGTACTGTTTCAGGTATATGATGGTAAAGGTATTAGCTTTCAGTCGGAGTCTACCAACACATTAAAAAAACGCGCTTTTTTAGACGCAGCTGACAGGTTGAGTATGGCATTAAAGCAATCTTATCTTGATAAAAAAATATAACTCTGAAAGCAAGCCCAAAAAAGTAGAGGCATGTTTTAGTTATGCAAATATGCGCTCTACTTATACAGTAAGCTAAAACTTACTATATTATTGCTATTTACCACTAAGTGTCTTGTTGAAGTATTTAAAGTGCATTTAAGTTCGCATACAGCTTTTAATAAAATATCGAACTATCCCAAATTTGTAATTAACTATACTTTATAGTTATGGCTAAATAAAAACTCATTTCCCTTGATAAAATTCATCTTGCCCTTATTATGCTTTATCGCTTTTAATTTGAACTTGTTACTTTGATCCGAATTTTAAAAATTATTGCTGTGCTGTTTTTACTGTTTGCCGATGCTCCGTCATCTGCCGAACAGATTCCGCATTTGCAGAATAATGTTCAAAGCCAAACTAGTTATCAAAGTCCATTAGAGAATGCTGTAAGCAACGAGTTTTCATCGCAGCAGCATTCGCAAAAGCACCATATTACTGCCGATGATTCTGGGTTGTTTTCAATTGTTGAGCGCCCCTCTCAACAACAAGCCATTCGTTTTTTACACCCAAAACAGCAAAGCGAATTTATTTTAGTTTTTGAGCTGATGTCAGACACTTACATTAGCGAAATTCGCTTGCAAACTGACAAGCTAGAACAACCTTGGTATCAATGCAATACGCGGCCAAATCATGGCTTTATTGATGCCTGTAAACCAGCCAATTTAGTTTATAAAGCGCGACTAACCTACCACGCTTAATTTCACTTATCGCCAAAAAACCTTTTAATTTTTTCGGCAAAACTGTGTTTTGCTGCCCTAGATGAGTGAATTATGAAAAATAAATTAAACACTAAGTCGAACAACCGTTTGACCCCATGGGCGCTGCTGTTAGTCATTGTATTTCTGGCAATTAGCGCGCTACCAAACCTTTATCCAAATAACACGGTATTAAAGGTCAGCAGTAATTACAATGCATTATCGGCGACTCAAATTAGCCAATACCTTGAAGACGCGAAATTGCCTGTGCGTGAAGCGACTGTAAACCATCAAACCAGTGAAATTCGAGTGTTGCTCGAACATCCAAAGGCGAGTGTGAATGCGCAAGCCGTATTACAAGAAAAGTTGCAAACGCAATTACAAAGCGCAGCAAACATTAGCGTGCAAAGTGAAGCAACTACACCCGCATGGCTGCAAAGTTTTAATTTATCGCCTTTAAAATTAGGCCTAGATTTAAACGGCGGCGTGCTATTTGTATTAAAAGTCGATACCGACAAAACCCTTGAAGAGCGTCTCGAAAAACTGCGTTTAGTCGCAAAAGATTATCGCATTGAGCACAAATTGCGTGGTATCAAGATTGAAGCAGCCCGTGATAATAGCGTGGTCATCAAAGCCAATAGTAACCAAGCAGATAAGCTTGCTACCTTAGTGAAGCGCTTAAAAGCAGACTACCCAAGCCTTACGAGTATTGAACAAAACACGGCAAACCAAGTAATTTGGCAACTTGGTTTTGACGAAGCCAGTCAAAAGCAGATTGCTGAACAAGCAATTTCCCAAGCCGTTAGTACTTTGCGTTCGCGTATCGAGCAATTAGGGATCACAGAAGCTGTCACACAACGCCAAGGTAAGCAACATATTCGAATTGAGTTACCGGGTGTACAAGATCCAGCTGCTGCAAAACGCTTAATTGGTGCAACTGCTGAGTTATCTTTTCATGCATTGAAAGACATTGGAGGCCACACTTACAAGTATAAGAATGGCGGCACAGCCAAATTGAACCCATTGCCTATTTTTACTGGCTCCGAGATTGAATCGGCTCAAGCTGGACGAGATGAATCAGGGCAACCGCTAGTACAACTGATGCTCTCCCCTGCTGGCGGCGACAAAATGAGTCGTTTCTCACGACAAAACATTGGTAAGCCAATGGCCACTCTCTATGGCGAATATCACCAAAATCAAAAAGGGGATGTGGTTAAACAACAAGAAGTGATTTCGGTCGCCACCATTCAACAAGCCCTTAACCGCCAATTTAGTATCACTAATTTAGGCACCATGCAGCGTGCACAAGAGCTAGCTATGGTATTGCGTGCTGGGTCACTTCAAGCACCTATCACCATTGTTGAAGAGCAAACGATTGGCCCAAGCCTAGGCGAGCAAAACATTGAAAACGGCTTTAATGCTCTCAAATTGGGCTTAGCCATCACCCTACTATTCATGTTGGTGTGCTACGGGCGACTCGGTATAGTCGCCATCATTGCATTGGTGGTGAATCTGGTCTGTTTACTTGGATTAATGTCGTTATTACCTGGAGCTGTGTTAACCCTACCTGGGATCGCGGGTTTAGTACTCACCATAGGTATGGCGGTCGATACCAATGTGATTATTTTTGAGCGCATTCGTGATGAAATCAAACAAGGTGCGAGCACACTTGGCGCTTTAAAACGCGGCTACCAACATGCTATGTCGAGCATTATCGATGCGAACCTAACGACGATGATCACCGCGCTGGTTTTACTTGGTGTAGGTTATGGCCCAATCAAAGGTTTTGCTATTACGTTAGCCCTTGGGATCTTAACCAGTTTGTTCTCGGGCGTATTGGTGTCGTCTCACCTTTCGCCACTCTTTCTTAAAAAGAAAAGAAAAAAAGAGCATCAAAAAGATAAAAACAAGGCCCAACTTGAATCAGTAACAACAAAGAAAGAAGGAGCGCATCATGCATAATATTTGGCAGTCTGCCCGTAAAATGGGCTTTATATTTAGTCTAATTGCAATTGTTGTTAGCCTTGGCGCTTTAGCCCTTAACCCCATTGTATTTGGCTTAGATTTTACGGGGGGTACCGTATTAGACTTCACTTTAATGTCACTAACCAGTATGAGTGAATTGCAAACCACATTAAGTACCTTAACATCAGACGCGTTTAGCTTATCACAAAGCCAAGACGGCCATTGGCGGGTGTTGTTTTTACCCGACGTGGCTTCAGACTCAATCGCCGCTTTTCAAACTGCGATTGAGTCAAAGTTAAATGCCCATATCCTAGAAAGTAAGTTTCTGGGCGCACAAGTAGGTGAAGAGCTCAAAACCAGTGGTGCACTGGCGGCTGTATTTGCAGTGGTATCTGTGTTGATTTATTTAATGGTGCGTTTTGAGTGGCGACTCGCCGTCGCTGCAACTGTCGCGCTGTTCCACGATGTTTTAATCACCATCGCTTTATTCACTGTGCTTGGTTTAACCTTCGATTTAACGGTATTGGCAGCACTTTTAGCGATTATCGGTTACTCGCTCAACGACAGTATTATCATTGGCGACCGCATTCGTGAACTCATTCGTGCCAAACCTGAACAACCCATTGGTCATTCAATTAATGAAGCCTTGCAAAGTACATTACGCCGTACGCTGATCACCTCGTTTACCACACTTGCCACGGTTTTTGCGATTTGGTTGCTCGGAGGTGATGCCTTAAATGGTTTTGCCAGCGCCCTGTTAATTGGTTTAACTGCGGGTACCTTGTCATCTATTTTTATCAGTGCAACCTTGCCTGAATTTATGGGCTTAAGTTTTGCAAACTATCAAAACCAAGACAGCGATGAGGTGAAAAAACTACTCGCTGAGCCCTAACTAACATTTAGAGTATTTAGCTCACTCATCAACTATGAGTGAGCTTCTTTTTATATTCATAGACTTAGAAATTACTCATTTCTGAAAAAGCTGATTTGAATTAACATTTTTGTAACTTTTACGTGTTAATTCTAGCGCTCCCTTTTTTTAGAGTAATTACTTATGTCTATTTCACGTCGAAGTTTTTTGAAAGGATCAGCTCTACTGAGCGTGATGCCAATGAGTTTAACACTCTCGGGTTGTACGTTTAAAACCAACCCTTTCAGCCATGGCGTTGCCAGTGGTGATCCGCTCCATGATGCGGTGATCATTTGGACTCGAGTCACCATTCCTGAAGAAATCACGCAAGTTGTCGATATCAACAGCCTGGTATTGTCTGTGCGCTGGCAAGTATCAACATCATCTTCATTCGCGACTATCGAAACTGAAGGCAAGGTTGAAACCAGTATAGGTCGAGATTTTACCGTTAAAGTCGATGTCACAGGTTTAAATGCTGATAGCACTTATTACTATCGCTTTATCATTGAAGAGCTCGATGAGCCTATTGTCTCGCCTGTGGGTCGCACCAAGACTTTACCTCAATATGATGTATCTGAAGTGAAGCTAGCGATGACATCTTGTTCGCATTTTAGCTATGGCTATTTTAATGTCTATGCTCGCATAGCAGAAATGGATGATCTCGATGCAGTTTTACATTTAGGCGACTATTTATATGAGTACGGTAACGAAGATGTTTATCGTAACCCGTTATTATGGAAGAGGCTGGTAGAGCCAAAGCATGAAATGGTGTCACTCAATGATTACCGCTTACGTCATGCGACGTATAAAACAGATGAAGATTTGCAAACCCTGCACCAAACCCACCCTATGATCTGTATTTGGGATGATCATGAATTTACCAATGACACTTGGCGTGGCGGTGCACAAAACCATAACGACAATGAAGGCGACTGGCAAACCCGTGCTAATTCAGCCATTCAAGCATATTATGAGTGGATGCCTATTCGAGAGCCTCAAAGTGGTAACCGTGAAAAGGCGTATCGCAAATTCGAATTTGGTCAGTTACTACATTTAAATATGCTCGATACCCGCTATGTTGGTCGCGATGAGCAAGTCGATGTGAAAGACGATGTGCGCCTTGATCCTATGCGAACTTTATTGGGCTTTGAACAAGAACAATGGTTAGAAGACAACCTGCTCGATGCTAAAAACAATGGCGTGAAGTGGAATTTAATTGGTCAACAAGTGCAAATTATGCAAATTCAGATGTTTGGTAAGCCAATTAATGCTGATGCATGGGATGGCTATCCTGCCGCTCGAGACAGACTACTTAACTTTGTAGAACAAAGAGACATTAAAAATGTGGTGTTCTTAACTGGTGATGTACATTCTTCTTGGGCTGCCGATATTGCTAAAAACCCGTACGACTGGCGTGAATATAATCGCTTTACTCATGACGGTGCACTTGCCGTTGAAATTGTCACTCCTTCTGTCACTTCGCCGTCAATCCCTGTACCGGGTTTGCAGCAAATAGTGGGAGATGTAGGCAATATTCTAAAGCCTGAAAACCCACATATTCGTTATATTGACCTTAAAAACCGAGGTTTTGTCACCCTTAACATCAAGCAAGACAAACTCACTTCTCAATGGCACCATGTGCCAATTGTTGGTTTCAAAAATAACCAGTCATTCGTTGATAGAACCCTGTATGTTAATTCAGGCGAAGCCAAACTGCATAAATTGTAATCTGGCAATCAGCAAGTGAATTTGAACTCAAGGAGAGCTTAGCTCCCCTTGAGTTCATATAGAAAAGTATTTAAATGATGTTCATGTGAAAGAATAGACATTGACTGTTTTATCTCGACCTTTGAGTTTTACATCCGCAACCCAAACTAAATCCGGCATCTCTGATTTCTCTGCGGTGTCTTCACTGACAAGTAATACTTGCCCAAGCTCTTTGGTCTTGCTCTCTATTCTCGCTGCGACATTAACTGTGTCACCAATCACGGTGTAATCCATACAACTCAAACTCCCCACATTACCTGCAATGGCTTCACCACTGTGAATACCAATGCCAATTTCAAGCTGTGGTAGGCCCTGCTGGGCAAATTGCTTATTTAACTCAATCAATTCTTCAAGCATGCCCTTTGCTGCATCTATTGCACATTGAGCGCTATTCATTCCTGCTTGTGGTGCACCAAACACAGCCATAATGGCGTCACCGATAAATTTATCTATCATGCCATCATGTTTAAAAATAGGATTACTCATGGCTGAGAAATAACGATTTAGAATACGAGTAACTACCTCTGGTTCATTGCGTTCACATAAGGTGGTGAAATTACGAATATCGGCCATCAAAATCGTTACTTCTCGGCGCTCACCGCCCGGCTCTATGTCAACGGCACCGGTTTCAACCGCGCTAACCAGCTTTTCAGGCAAATAGCGTAATAATCTTTCGCGATGACGCAAGCGTGTATATGTATTAGTAATGTAATGAGAAATTGACCACGCGAGTAACCCCGAGAATAACACGATGATCTGTTCGTGGATCTCTATGGTTCGGTCAGTCTGGCTGTGCTCTAAAATAAGCGTTGTCGCAGCTAAACAACACAGCGTTGAAAAGTAAATAATCACACGACCTTGCCTGAATGCACTCATGACGTTAAATAAGATTAGCGCGCTGATCAGCATCAATTCAAATTGTGTTTGATGTAGATCGCGTAAGAAGTGCCCTATTTCGGCCAAATATTCCATTTCTAATGTGATCCCTAAAATAATCACATAATCGAATAAAATAGATACATACTTGAGCCAAGGCTTATAACTGCCTGTGGTTGCCCAGTGCCGAACTAGCCAACACCAACCTGCTGTTATAACCATCGACCCAAGATCGACACCGATTAAAATTAAATCCAGTCCCTGACTGAGCGTACCGACCAGTAGTTCAAGTAAAAACAGCGCCATCAAACCAAAAAAACGAATTTTGTTGATGTGGTTTTCCATTTCCATTTCGCGCTGCTGATAGCAATCTGTCAGCAATGCATCAAAGCTGTCATCAATATGTTTCAACCATTTCATAAGTTTAAGTATTCTGCTTTTTTATTAAACATAGCTTGTCATAACAATGAGTACGAAAAATGAAGGCAGAAATAATGGTAGGGTATGAAAAAAGGCAATTTAGTTACCTAAATTGCCTTTGTAAAACAAAGTGTGGGAATTACTTAATTGAAACTCTTATTGTTGGCATAAACCTTTATCAGTCCAAACGTCCCATGGACCTGAGAACTGTTCTGGATTTTGACCTTGGTTCCACCACTTAGCCTGATATAAACGACCATTTAGCGATGTTTGTGCATCAGGTAAGAACACTGCGCCGGCTGTCCAAGCTGGTACACCATTACAGCCGGCATTTGAATCTGATGATACATTGACTGTCTTAGATACACGGTGAGATAAGCCCTCAGCGTCGGTTACTTCTAGGCTTACTGAGTAAGAACCTGCTTGTGCATAGCTGTGTGACGGGTTAGCAAGTGAGCTTGAACGACCATCTCCGAAGTTCCATGCATAAGACGCTACACCTTTATCATCCGTTGCTTGCTGAGTGAATGATACGCTCAAACCGTTAGTATTGAATGAGAACGCTGATACTGGCGCCTGGTTGTCACCGCCACCAGAGCCACTACACTTGCCTAGTTTTTTCCAAACATTCGTGAATACATTAGGCTGTGCACCTGTTGACCACCAAGTTGCTTCGTACTGATAACCGTTGTAAGACACTTTGTCGCCTGCACGGTATGACTTAGTTGCCGACCATGCTGCAACACCATTACAACCACCAGTATTACCATCTGTAATGCTGACAACAGAAGACTTACTCGCTGTTTGACCAGCTGTGTCTGTTACAGTTAGCTTAACCGTGAAATCACCTGTTCCGCTATAAGTGTGACTTGGGTTTTGCTGTGAACTGGTTGCGCCATCACCAAACTGCCAAGCATAACTAGAGATGCCTTTATCGTCTGATGAACCATCAGTAAACTGAACTGTTTTACCATTCACTGCCGCAGTAAATGATGCCACTGGCGCTGTATCACCTGTACCACCACAGCTTGAGTTAGCTAGATAATCATAAGCCGCTTTTGCTTGAACAATACCGTAACCATAAGAAGTATCTCGGCCCGCACTGCCCTTATCTTTTGCTGTCGCATTAAGCGCATCACGAACTTGTTGGTTAGAACAATTTGGGAAGTGACTCCATACCAATGCAGCGACACCCGATACGTGTGGGGTTGCCATCGAGGTACCACTTATACTTTTATAGCCGTTGTTATTCCAAGTCGAGTTTACATTAACACCCGGTGCTGCAATCTCAACTTGACTGTTATATTGCGAGAACGACGCTTTGCTCTCACTGCTATCAACCGCGGCAACAGATACAACTGCGTCATAAGATGCTGGATAACTCATTGAGCTGTTACCATCGTTACCCGCTGCTGCAATATGTAACATACCCTGCGCATAACTATTCGCAAATGCTTGACGTTCAGCTGATGATTGGCCAGAACCACCTAAACTCATACTGGTGATGTTTGCGCCAGCTTGCTGACATTGCTCAATGGCTTTAATTAAGTCAGAACCATATGCCCAGCGGCCTGAGTCATTGAATACTTTAACAATGTGAAGACCAAGCTGACCCGATGGGTTAACACCCACAACACCTTGACCATTACCACCAATGGCCGCAATCGTGCCCGCTACATGTGTACCGTGACCGTTGCCATCGTTATACCAGTTACCAGTATCATTACTGCCGTAGCCGTCGTCACCTGTGATCCCGGTCGATGGAAGATCTGGGTGGTTAAGCGTGTAACCTGTATCCATAATACAAACTTTACGGTTACCCGACATGTTATCGCTCAGCTGGTTAGCTTGCACCATGCCAATACCGTAAGGCGTGCTCTCAGCTAGCAAATGACGCTTAGGATCCACTTCAATTGATACAACATCTGAACGAGACGCAATTTGCATTCTTTGTTGTAATGTCAACTCAACTGACACTGCATTAATCGATGGTAAAACTTGAACAGCTTCGGCAGCAACATCATCAGCAACCGATTGTAGACGGTTAAACTGAAGCTGCTTAGCTTGCATTGGGCTTAATTTAAATGGTAAAGCCACTGCTTGATTTTCTTTTTTCAACGTCACAATGTAACGCTGCTCTTGATCAAAATTCTCCCCTAAAACTTCAGGTAATGAACCCGAAGCATATACCGTTGGGACCAACGTACCGCAAAAAATTAAAGCTTGTGTTGTTTTATTTAGTCTTGCTTTCATGGCGATGCCTTATCTTGTTGTTTAGGTGTGCAAACAGTTAACAACCCGTTTACAAGAAACAAGGAAAGAGCAAATGTCTAGCGCTGTCAATTTGTTTTTGTTTTAGGTGCAAAAGCTCTAATCGTAACGAATTGAGCTGTAAAAATTTCATTACATAGAGATAGATACGTATATACGTCTAGATACATAGAGCTTGAACAAAGTTTGTACTAACTTAATTACAGCTGCACAAAATTTGTTACTAAATTGTTATAACCCAGAGTAATAAGGTATGTTTATATGATTTGAAATAGTCTAAAAGATTACTCGAATGACTGATGACTTATTGAATAGAAATTCAACTTGAGTGAAATAAAAAACAATAAAAAGATGGGAATATTCAGATAATTTAAACGTTAACTTACTGCCCTCTCATAACGATAATCATCAATATACTCAGAATTTATGACAACATTATTTTTCATCATAGCGGTTCTTATAAAGCCACTCTTTTCTAGCAATTTTATAGATGACACATTATTTACCGAGCAAATGGCAATCAGCGTTTGAATGTCTAACGCAGTAGCGGCGAATTTGACCACAGCTTCAAGCGCCTCAAAAGCATACCCTCTGCCCTGTTTATTTGGACTCAATAAAAACCCAACTTCAGCTACTCTTGATTTGTGATCAAGTATTTTGATTGAGATATTGCCAACCTTATCGCCAGTGTTTGTTTCAGTTATCCCAAAACATAACCAATCATGGCTGTTGCTATCCCACGGCTGAGCAAAAGCCTCAAAGCCAGCCTCAGCTTCTTCTAACGTGCTAGGATCATAACAGTGTTCCATCACCTCTGGATCCATTCATAACTCAATGAAAAGAGACTTATCGCTCTCATTTAAAGGGGCTAAGGTGAGTCTTTCGGTAACTAATATTGTTTTGTTCATTTATCTTTCTTATTTTTTGGCGCTTTAATCACAAAGCCCTTTTCAATACCCGCTTTAAAACCTACCGATTCATATACTCGGTGCGCGCCAGTCAGGTTCTCGCCCGAAAGCAACATAACTTTGTAGCAATTTAGCTCCCACGCTTTTTGAATGCCAAACTCGAGTACTTGTTGACTTAATCCTCTACGTCGAAATTTTTCTGCGGTGATCACATGCTCAATAATGGCAAAAGGTCGACCGCCATTTGCAATACTCTTATTTAAACCCAGTGCGCAAGTTGCGGCTAACTCCCCTTCGATATCTGCCACCACTATATATGTTTCTGGGCAGCGCATCATCTCAGCCCATACCTGCTCAGAAAAAGACTTTTCAAGCTCAGGGTCGTGCGGACGTAGTTCTCGGTATAAGTTGAGCACTTGTGGAAGATCTTCTAGGTTTGCTTGGCGGATCATTGGTTTACTCCTTTAAACTTGAACAAGCACCTATAATGAATACAAACTTATCAGATGTAAACTGCTGTTTTAATGTGGAGAAAAAGCCCATTTCTCGCATAAACTTCTATTTCAAAAACGTTCAAAGCTAGCTTACAAAATTGTATGAATCAAAACTCAATAAATAAGATATGCTTAAAAGGTAAAATTTTTCTTTCAGAGCATTATGAACATCTTATTAGTTGAAGACGATTTAGATACAGCTGAATTTATCAGCAAAGGACTACAGCAACATGGTGAAATAGTTCAACACTGTGATAATGCTGAACAGGCTATGCTGTTAGCATCGTCAAGTGAATTTGATGTCATCATATTCGATAGATTACTGCCTAATATGGATGGCCTTGATGCCGTTCGCATTCTGCGTGCAAGCAAAGTTACCATTCCTATCATCATGCTTACGGCGCTCAATGACACATCTGATAGAGTTGCAGGGTTAGATGCCGGCGCTGATGACTATTTAGTAAAGCCGTTTGCTTTTTCGGAGCTTTATGCTCGAGTTAAAGCTCTCGCCCGGCGCCAACCTCTAAAAGAAAGCAGCCTTGAAATTTGCATTGGTGAACTCAAACTTGAACGAACCACTCGGCAAGTATTCAGAGCAGGAAAAGAAATTGAACTCATGCCAAAAGAGTACCAAATCCTTGAGTTTATGATGCAGAACCCTGAGCAACTCATTACTAAAACCATGCTCTTAGAGCAAGTGTGGGGGTTTAGCTTTGATCCGAAAACCAGTCTTGTTCAAACTCATGTTTCTAGACTTAGAAATAAAATAGATAAACCCTTTGCTTTCGATATGATCAAAACCGTACGTGGTTGTGGCTACTTATTGTCGAGGCAACAAGATGCTGAATAAACATCAAATCGTGCAAACTTTAAAACTAAGCACATTGTCTTGGTTTGCATTACTTATTGTTTTATTTGCCTTCATCGAAATCTCGCTTTGGCTTGATAAGAACGAGCAAAAGAATGAGTTTGCTGAATATGCTGAAGAAATAGAGCATATCTATGAAGAGCAAGGCCCGCGTGCCATTTTAAAAGAGCTTGAACTAACCCATAGACCTAAATGGACTGACGAAGAAGCAAAAACACACCTGTTAGAAGAAGAGTGGCTAGTTGCAGGCTTTAGAGACGGCAAACTTATGCTTGGCGCCGATATCGATTTACCCACAGCCGATACCCCAACTTGGTTCACTTTGAATTTAGAAGAAGACGCCCCTACTCAAGTCCTCACCACCACCTTATATTTTAATGAGCATGCGTATGCTCACTTTTGGCAAAAACAAGAAGAAACACAAAGACTGAAAGGCATTTTTGCCTATGAATTGCTTGCATGGTTTTTACCGCTTAGCTGGCTTACCTTGTGTATTTTATTTGCCTTTATTACACGTCAAGATTCAAAACCAATTCAAGCGATTATTGGCCAGCTTGATGACGTTGCACAAGCCCCTGATTCGGCGAGAATTAAAATAGATACCACAGATCCACAATGGCAAGCGCTTGGCCAATCAATCAATACCATGCTAGATGAAATTGTACACCTGCATAACAATATGAAAACCATGTCGGTCGGCATTGCCCATGATTTAAAAACCCCCTTATCTCGTGTATCAAACCGACTGCAATCTATGTATCAAGATATTGATGATGCGCACGCGCTGCATTTTCACCTTGAGAAAGCCAATCAAGACCTCACTCATATCATCACTACCTTTAACAATTTAGTGCGATTGAATGCCATTGAGTCAGGCAAACATATTCAAGGCTTTAGCGTGTTTAATTTATCAGAGCTAGTTAATGAATTAGCCCTCAGTTACCAACCTGTATTTGAAGATAGCGGTCGCCAATTTGAAATCTCAGTTGTCCCCAGTGTGCAATGCTATGGTGATAGAGATTTAATAAGTCAGTTGCTGTGTAACTTACTTGAAAATGCACTTGAGTATGCAAGCAACAATGCACAGGTTTGGATCAGATTACAAAGTCACACCCAAAGTGCTCTGCTACAAATTGGCGATGATGGACCAGGCATACCAAACAAAGACAAACAAAAAGTCTTCGATAAATTCTATCGCGCTGATATTAGTCGCTCTAAACCAGGAAATGGCTTAGGTCTAAGTATTGTTAAGGCAATTTGTGATGTCCATAACGCGCAATTATGCTTATTAGATAAGCAGCAAGGTGCTGTTTTTAATATCGAAATTCCTATGCCTTAAATTCATACAATTTTGTATGAAAGCCGTATTATAACTGTAAAACACGCTCAGCGTTTTTAGCTCTACACTTAACTTATCGTTAAGTAACGAGAGAGAAACAATGACTAAACTAATTCAACTAAGATATCTCTGTGTTCTGGTCTGCTTCAGCCTTGCGGGTTGCGGCTCTGGTGGTTCAGAATCAACATCTAAGGCACCAGAACAAGTTGTCGATAATAGTAGTGGCTCAAGCTCCAGCAACAACTCAGATGACAATTCAGGGCAAGACAACACTGATGATTCGAGTGATGACTCGAGCGAAGATTCAGGCTCAGATAATGACTCAGATTCAAGTGATACTGCTGATAACGATGCAGATAATGACTCTGGTGATCAAGATGCCGACGACAATATCGGTGACGACACAAGTGAAGAAAGCGATCTAACCTTTGCCACTGCGACCTCGACTTCTCGTTTTATTCAACATGCCACTTTTGGCGCCACACCGACCGATATCACCAATTTAACGGGTCAAAGTGCCTCTAAGTGGTTTAAAGATCAACTACAGCTTCCACCGAGTTTAAAACTGCCTGTTGTCAATGCTTATGCCCCGACTGAAGTCAATGACGATGATGAATTCGATTTGCTGCATGTTGGTTCAACAACCATCGCTTTTTGGCGACATGCTATCTCAGCAGATGATCAATTAAGGCAACGTATGGCCTTTGCCTTGTCGGAAATACTCGTTGTTTCAAATGCAGGCGGTGAAGAACTCACAGATATTCCAGAAGCGGTATCGAGTTATCAAGATATCCTAATCAATCATGCATTTGGTAATTACCGAACATTACTCGAGGCTGTCACCTACTCCCCATCGATGGGCTTTTACTTAACTTACATGGGCAACATGAAAGGCGATGAGGCAACTGGCAGAGTCCCCGACGAAAACTACGCAAGAGAACTACTGCAACTTTTCACCCTCGGTGTGGTTGCTTTAAATCAAGATGGTACAGAGCAAATAGATGACGATGGCAAACAAATTGAACTGTACAGTAATGAGGATATTACCGGTCTTGCTCGCGTTTTCACTGGCCTAGATCTTGATCACGATACTGCTGAAGAAACGCAAAGCCACGAGTTTGCGATCCCTATGGCGATTTACCCTGAATTACACTCAGAAAAAGAAAAAACATTTTTAGGAACGCAAATCGCTGCAGGTACGGGCGCTCAAGCGTCAATCACTCAAGCACTGGATCATATTTTTAATCATCCAAATATGCCTCCTTTCATTAGTAAGCAACTTATTCAGCGTTTGGTGTCTTCGAACCCCTCTACTGAGTATGTAACTAGAGTAGCAACTGCTTTTTCTCAAGGTCAATTTACACTCCCTGATGGTTCAAATGTAGGCGATAAGCAAAGAGGTGATTTAACCGCGACCTTAGCAGCCATTTTATTTGACCCTGAAGCCACAGGTAAGCCAAGTGGTAGTTCAGGTAAAATTAGAGAGCCGATTTTACGTTTTACACAGTGGGCGCGCGCATTTGAAATCGAAAACGTCACACCTGAATTCCAAGAAATGCTCTGGGATACCAGCCCTGCAAGTATGTTAAGCCAGCACCCATATCGCTCAAAAAGTGTATTTAACTTTTTTAGACCCGGCTACGCAGCCCCCGGTACTGAGACAGCCGCCAATGGTTTAGTCGCTCCTGAACTTCAGATCACCAATGCCACTTCTATCCCCGGATACACCAACTTTATGACCTTTTATATCGCAGGCCTTCAAGGAGATGTTGATGTAGAAGAGTTACAAGCCGACTTCGATGACAACAACATTCGACTGGATGCTCGCAATGCAGTGAATAGCTTTTTTACGGATTACGATAAAGAACTGGCATTAGCCAATGATGTTGATGCCTTACTGGCACATTTAAATTTACTCCTCAGTGCAGAGCAGCTGTCAGCTAAAACGCTCGAGGATATAAAGCCTATTATCAGTCGCGTCGAAGAAGACGATGAAGAAGGTTATTTGCTGAGGGTAAAACTGGCTATTTTACTGGTTATGACATCACCTGATTACTTGGTTCAAAAATAGGAGCTTTCTCATGAATAGACGACATTTCTTAAAATTCAGTGGCGCTTCTATGATGGCAACATCTATGCTGCAATTAGGACAAGCACTTGCGAATACCGACGCTCAAGATAAAGATTACAAAGCACTGGTATGTGTTTTCTTATACGGCGGAATGGATAACCACGATACGCTTATTCCGTATGATACAGATAGCTACAACACATGGGCGAGCCACAGAAGTAGCTTATTAAGCCAATATACAACGAAACGCACCATAGCAAACCTCAACCCGATTAATACGCCCTCTCGATTTGGCACACGCAGTTTTGCGCTGGCTCCCGAGTTATCTGGCATGGCCAATTTATACCAGCAAGGCAAGTTGGCTATTGTTGGCAATGTAGGGCCACTGGTGGAGCCCATTTCGGCCGAAATGATTAAACAAAAAACCGCCAAGCTACCTGCTCGGCTATTCTCGCATAATGACCAACAATCAACTTGGTTATCAGGGCAGACAGAAGGTGCCCAGTTTGGGTGGGGCGGGCTCATGAACGATGCATTAGTAACGCAAGGGCTTGCTGAACAAACACCATTTAATGCTATCTCGACCGATGAAGCCCCTCTATGGCTTACAGGAGAAAACACCTTCCCCTATAATGTCAGTGGCGGTGAAGCGGCAACAATCAGAGCATTAGAAGAGTTTGAGAATAATGCGCAATTAATAGCCCACTTTAGTGCGCAAAATCATAGCTCAAATAACTTGCTACAAAAAGATTTGGCCAAGTTTATGAATGACTCTTATACAGCCAACGAGCAATTTAACAACGCCGTTGCTAACACTGAGGTGTCATTACCACCATTCCCTACCACACCTTTGGCTATGCAATTAGAAACTGTGAGCAAAAGTATTGCAACACGCACCGAGCTGGGCACCAAACGACAAATCTTTATCGTGGCAATGGGTGGCTTTGACACCCATTCAGGCCAAGCGCAAAGCTTACCCAATTTACAAAGCAACATAGACGGTGCACTTGTTGCCTTTAATAACGCCATGGAAAGCTTAAACTTAAGTAATAACGTCACGCTTTTCACCGCGTCTGATTTTGGTCGAACTTTAGCAATCAATGGTGATGGAACCGATCATGGTTGGGGTAGCCATCACTTCGTGATGGGAGGTGCGGTCAATGGTGGCACCATTTTTGGCGATGTGCCCGTATCTGAACTCGACCATGATTTTGATGCTGGAGGCGGCCGATTGATCCCCACAACATCCATTGAGCAATATGCGGCAAGTTTAGGACAGTGGTTAGGACTAAATGACACATCATTGAGCCAAGTATTTCCTAATTTATCTCAATTTAGTGAGCCATTATCACTATTCAAATAGTGTTTAATACTCATTTTGCCCTAGGGCGTGTTTATCTTTGAGGTATGAATTTTGTTCAAATCAAAGGCTTTCAGTACACGAAATGAGCTACGAAGCATAATGGGTTATGCAAGTGGCGAATGACAAAGTAGTGGAAGCTTTTGGTTGAACTCTTCGAGCAGCGCGAGTTGGTCATTTATTCGGCGTTATCGGCTGACTTACATAGAATAACTATGCGGGGCAACCCTTGCTACGCAGCCTCTTCCTGGCCTAAATACCCAACTCACTGTTGCAAAAAAAAACAGCAAAGGTCAACACGCCCTAGTAAGCCCAAATCGAATGGGGCTTTTTTGTTTGGCTTATTTATCACAAATCGATAAGCTGTTTGTGATTCATCGCGTATAGTTGCATACCCACTTAGAACGTTCCAAAATAATGGTAATATTTACAACAGGCTTATAAGAATGAAAAAGTTATTATTGGCAGCCTTGGTGTTAAGCGCCAATGTTTTTGCTGCTGACACCTTCGATACACAAACAATTCAAGTAACTGAACAATTAAAAGAAAAGTCGCTTAACAGCGAATTGGCTTACGATATTGTGGCAAGACTGACTACGGAAGTTGGGCCACGTATGGCGGGCACACCTAAAGATCTCGAAGCCGTAGACTGGGCGATGAAAGAACTAAAGCGTTTGGGCTTCGACAAAGTTTGGAAAGAACCTGCTAAATTCCCAGCTTGGTTGCGCTATTCTGAATCTGCCGAAATTATTCTGCCGTCAAAGCAACCTATTCACATCACCGCGCTTGGTAACAGTGTCAGCACGCCAAAAGATGGTACGCGCGCACCTATAGTCATCTTTGAAACACTAGAAGAGCTTGAAGCTGCACCTAAAAATGCCGCGAAAGGTAAGATTGTCTTTATCAATTATCGCATGGACCGCAGCTTAGACGGCAACAGCTACGGCCCTGCCGTACAAGCGCGTAACCGAGGTGCCGTGGTTGCCAGCCAAAAAGGCGCGGTGGCATTTATGATGCGCTCAGTCAGTACTGCCAAACACCGTTTTGCACACACAGGCGGTAACCATTATAAAGATGGTATCAAGGCCATTCCTGCTGTCGCACTGGCAAACCCAGATGCCGACCAAATTGAACGTTTATTGCAACTGGGTCATAAAGTTGAAATTAATTTAAACGTACAAGCTGAATCAAAAGGCATGGGCACTTCTTACAATGTCATTGGTGAATTTACCGGCACAGAAAAGCTTAACGAATACGTGCTGTTAGGCGCGCATTTAGATTCATGGGATTTAGGCACTGGCGCACTTGATGATGGTGCGGGTGTGGCAATTATCACAGCTGCTGCAAAACACATTAGTGAGCTGACAAAAACCAAGCGCAGTGTGCGCGTGGTGTTATTTGCCGCTGAAGAGCAAGGTCTTTGGGGTGCAAAGGCTTATGTGAAGAAACATCAAAACGAGCTAGGTAATATTGTTGCTGCGGCAGAGTCTGACTTTGGTGCCGACCTTATCTATGCAGTTGAATCTCGTGTTGCTTCAAACTCATTACCGACAGTACGTGCCATTGCTAAGCATTTAAAAGACTTAGGGGTTAAATACGATGCACGAAACAACGCTTTTGGTGGTCCTGATCTCATTCCATTTAAAGACTCTAAAGTCGTCCCTATTTTCTCTCTACATCAAGATGGTACTGACTATTTTGACTACCACCACACCGCAGACGATACGTTAGATAAAATCGACCCTGCAAAGTTAAACCAAAACGTAGCGGTTTACGCTGTGTTTGCGTACCTTGCAGCGCAAAGCCCAACTAAAATGCTAGGCAAGTAAGTTTACGTATTTAACCTGAGCTCAGGTTATTTAAGGAGAAACACCCAGTTTCTCCTTTTCTTCACCCATCTTCGCCAGATTTAAAAAACACACGCCCCACTTCACCATCTGACAAGGCGAAAATAGTGACAAATTTATACAACTCACCGTATAATAGCGCCCCTTTTTAAAGCCTGTTTTTATCAGAGCTTTGAGCTTTTGCTATTTTAATCTCGTTTCGGTAATTGAGTTGTTTTAAGGTCGGGTCATTAATGAATCAAGCTGTACTTATCTCTAAACATGATAAAGCTAAGTGCATCGCAAACGCACTCGCGCCGCTTGGCTTTGATGTGGTTGAAAGCAATGCGTTTGACACCGATAGCTTAGGCACATTCGCAGGCGACATAGAACGCACGCTCAGCCCTAAAGAAGCGGCTTTAAAAAAAGCGAAAATGGCGTGTGAGTTGCTCGGTGCCGAATTTGGTTTGGGCAGCGAAGGGAGTTTTGGCAATGGTCCTTACCCGGGCATAGTGAACTGGAATGACGAGATTTTATGTTTTTATGAACGTGCAACAGAGCAAGCTATTTATGCGAGTGCCTCAGGGCCTTTTGCAATCTCGAGTATCCAAGTAAACAGTAAGACTTGCCATGATACCTTGTTAAAAAAGCTCAATCATTTTCAAAGTCAGCGTTGGTTACTGAAATTTGATGAGCAAGTCTTAAAGGGGTTAAGCAGCGAAACCTTGATCGAAACTTTAGCTGACAAGCAATTAACCGAAGCGTTAATTGAGCCAGATTTACGCGCTATGCATTGCCCGCTTCGGCAGCAAATGATCAGTAAAGCTGCCGACGATTTAGCAAACAGGCTCAGTGCCATTTGCCCTAAGTGCAATGCCAAAAATTTTGTTGTAAAAGAAGCCATTGCAGGTTTGCCTTGTGAACAATGCGGCCTTGCAACACAACAAATTAAGCAGCATAAATATTACTGTGAATGCTGCGACCATACTGAATTAAAAAATACCGAACAAACCGCTGCCGATCCCTATTATTGTCAGCTCTGTAATCCTTAAGGTTTACCTATGAATGAATTTGAAACACTCGAGCTTCTCACCGGAGACGAAGGGATCGCCCAAGCCGTTAAGCTGCTTAAACAAGGTGAATGTGTCGCCCTACCGACTGAAACCGTGTACGGCCTTGCCGCGGATGCAACACAGCCAGAAGCCGTGGCAAAAATATTTGCAGCAAAAGGTCGCCCATCAAATCATCCTTTAATCGTGCATATTCCCGATGAAACGCATATTGCACGTTGGGCAGACTCGGAACCTTCAGATCTACAGAAGCTTGCTGATGCGTTTTGGCCGGGGCCATTAACGGTTATTTTAAACACCAAAGCTGGGCTGAATAACCCAGTAACCGGTGGAAAAGACACCATTGCACTGCGCGTGCCCTCTCACCCGCTGTTTTTAAAAGTGTTAATTGATTTAGACACAGGATTAGCTGCACCTTCGGCAAATCGTTATAAGCAATTAAGCCCAACAGTACCTGAGCAAGTGGTTGAGCAATTAACAGGTCGTATTCCTGCGGTTCTAGAAGGCGGCGCATGCGAGCATGGTCTGGAATCGACCATTTTAGATTTAACATCAGATGAGCTAAGGGTATTACGCGCTGGCCCAATTTCAGCTGCTGAGATAGAGCAATGTTTAGGTAAACCAGTCACAACACCGATGGAGCATAACGAAGCGGTGCCGGGTAACGTAAAAGCACACTACCAGCCAAATGCACCTGTGACTTTAGTTAAAACCGCTGAGCTTACTCATGCGATTCAAAATGAAAGCAACAAAAACATTGCGATACTTGCCTACTCAGAGCAGATTTTAGCCGAGGTAAGTGCATTAGATTTACAGCCAGAACTTATCAAACAGATAGCCTGCGATGCCGCAGGTTATGGTAAAGCTCTATACTACGACTTATACTGCTTAGATAAATTGACGCCGTCTAAAATCTTTGTCGAAACACCGCCTGTGAATGAAGACTGGCAAGCCGTTAATAACCGCCTTTCTCGCGCCGCATCTTTCGAGTTTATTCCTGAATAACCGATCATTAACACAAATAGCCCAGTAAATACATTTATTGGGCTCGAGTATATTAAACTCATTATATAAACATCTAAGCTACAAATGAATTTCGTAAATCTCTTTTGACTTAATCTCACAACCTACTTACTTATGAAATGTAAAAATTCTCTTAATTTGATCAATCTTAAAACACACCGCCCATAGACACTTTATTTATAGGTAACTGAATGGAAATTTAAAGATTTTAATTGGAAATATTGCCATTCCTTTTCTAAGCTAGGAAATAATTTAACCGAGACGCATGCAAGGATGTATTCATGCTTTCACCGAAGAGCTGGCGTTTTTCGATTCGATTTACGCTTTTTTTTATATTTCTCATTGCCACCACAATAACTGCAGGTGTGGCGATTTTATTGCAATATCACTTTTCTACTCAACAGACTAAACAGAATGCCTTTGAGCAGTTTCAAACGTCATCAGAATACACTCGTGACTACCTAGCTGCAATTGATCACCAAGCCAATGGATTAGCCGAGCTACTTTCTACGAATACTAGCTTTAACCAAATCGAAGGGTTATCGACTGGGCAACTGCAAATGTTTGCCAAAGCAATGGAAAATAATCCTATTTATTATTCTATTTTTATTGGCCACCCCTCTGGCCATTTCGGGCAACTTATTAACCTTAATTCGCAAGAAATTAAAACTAAATTAAACGCCTTGGCTTCAGACAGGTGGTTAAAAATTGAAATAGCGCCTAATACAGAAGTACCGACTAGAACGATTACTTTTTTAGATAAAAACTTATCACCTCGTGCTAGCTACAGTGAATATCATGAATTCGACCCGACAGCACGCCCATGGTTCAAGGGCGCAAGTCATGAACAGGTATATAAATCAGCACCTTACCAGTTTAAATCTCTCGAAGCACCTGGGTTAACTTACTCTATAAACATGCGAGCATCGGAAGCTGTTATAGGTGTCGATATTGCGCTTTCTAGTTTAACTAAGTATCTAAATAAACATAGCCTAGTCATAGGAAGTGACTTATTTGTTTATCAGGCCACTGGTGAAGTCATTGCAACCAACCAGCTACAAAAGACGGAAAATACGAGTTTCGA
This sequence comes from Pseudoalteromonas sp. MTN2-4, assembly GCF_042848605.1. Lineage (NCBI taxonomy): Bacteria > Pseudomonadati > Pseudomonadota > Gammaproteobacteria > Alteromonadales > Pseudoalteromonadaceae > Pseudoalteromonas > Pseudoalteromonas sp. MTN2-4. Next base: position 114,623 of record NZ_BTGK01000004.1, on the reverse strand, counting down.
ATATAACAATTTTTCACTCTCAGAAAATGAAAAAGAAATTATCCGAAATGCACCTAATTTACAAATATCTAATTCTAAGGATTGGAGCCCAATTGATTTTGCCATTTCTGGTCAACCCAACGGTTATTCAGTTGATAAATTGAATCTGATTGCTCAGATGACCGGTCTTGAAATAGAGTTTGTGAATGGTTTTACTTGGCCTGAACTCGTTGGCAAATTTAAAAACTATGAACTCGATGGATTACAAGCGGTTTATAAAACGTCTGAAAATAAAGAAATGGGCATTTTATCAGACCCCTATTTAGAATTACCATACGCGACTATTACGCTATCCAATGCTCAGGAGTTTACTAACATAGAGCAACTAAAGGGGAAAACCTTAGCTATAGCAAAAGGCTGGTCTATTATTCCCCTATTGAAGCAACAATTCCCAGAAGTAACTTTAATCGAAGTTGATACTCTCAAAGAGGTGTTTTTTGCAGTTAAGAATGGCAAAGCCGATGCCGGATTTGACAACCAATTGTCACTTTTGCAAACCCAATCAGAGTTTTTTATAGATGGAATAAAAGTCAATGAGCCTCTCTCTTTTGCGCCTCATGAATTCCCGTCTTCTTTGCATTTATTACTCAAGCCTGAGTTAAAAAGTTTAGTGCCTATTATTAACCGGGCAATAACGAGTATTTCCCCCTCTCAGGAGGCACAATTAAGAAATAAATGGCTAACCAAATCAAACATGCTAAATGTAACCAAACAGTCATTTACTGTGCCGCACAAAGTCCTCTTAGATGCAATTGATAATGATTCATTACAAAATGAACTGCTTAAAGTAAAACTTGATAAAGCTGAGGCCTACGTCTACGTTAGCCCTGTGAAAGTCAATGATGGTCAAGAAACCTTTTTTGCGATCGTCACGCCCACAGATCAGCTTTATGCTAGAAGCTTGAACCAAGTTAAAGCTTCTATATTTCTAACTGCAGCATGCCTTGTTTGTTTACTCCCTCTGTCTTACTTATTTTCAGCGCCCATAGTGCAGCCAATTCATAAACTCATGGCACAGAACAAGAAAATCAAATGCAGGCAGTATGATGACGTTGCTATTGAGCACAGTAACATCAAAGAACTTGATCAGCTTGGTGCTTCTTTAGCAGAAATGTCATCGTCAATAAAAAAACATGAAAAACAGCAAGCTGAATTATTAGAGTCGTTTGTAGAACTGATTGCACAAGCTATTGATGACAAGTCTCCCTATACTGCTGGCCACTGTAAACGTGTGCCAGATATAGGTATTAGGTTAGCGGAAGCAGCCTCATCGGCCAGCTATGGCATATTTAGTGACTTCAATTTGAAAACGGCTGAGCAAAAACGTGAATTCAAAATGGCTGCTTGGTTGCATGATTGTGGCAAAATCACCACACCCGAATATATCGTCGACAAAGCAACCAAATTAGAAACGATTTATAATCGTATACATGAAATTCGTATGCGTTTTGAGGTTTTATATCGAGATGCTGTCATTGACTATCACCAAAACACACAGCTTCAACCTCAATCTCAAGCGTTCTACAAAACCGAACTTGAGAGAAGATTCAAACAATTAAAAGATGACTTTGCATTTATTGCAAAATGTAATCAAGGTGGGGAATACCTCAGTGATGAAGCTGTTTCTCGTCTTGAAGAGTTATCTTTAATAACTTGGGAGCGCCACTTTGACGATACACTGGGTTTATCGCAATTGGAGCTAGAAGCCAAACCAGGGTTAAAAACTCCTTTACCTTGTGTTGAAATGCTGCTCAATGATAAAACTGAGCATCTTCATCCAAGAACAATCAAACCTGAGTATGTCGGTAAATATGGGATAAAAATGGATATCCCTGATCTACTCAGCAATAAAGGCGAGCTCTATAATCTAACAGTCTCACGCGGTACGCTGACGCATGAAGACCGATTTAGAATCAATGAGCACATGATAAGCACCATAAAAATGCTCGATAACCTGCCATTTCCTGATGATTTAGCCAACGTGCCGCGTTGGGCGTCAACTCATCACGAAACCTTGATAGGCACAGGATATCCAAGAAAGCTAAAAAAAGAAGATTTGTCGATCCCTGAACGCATTCTTGTTGTTGCGGATATTTTTGAAGCCTTGACCGCTTCAGATAGACCTTACAAGAAAGCGAAAACCTTATCAGAGTCACTGAAAATTATGCAGTTTATGGTCAAAGATCAACACATAGACTTAGATATTTTTGAATTATTTTTAACTTCAGGTGTTTACTTGGACTACGCCAAGCAACATTTAGACCCTACTCAAATTGACGAGGTCGATATTAATAGCTTGATTGGTAAGCAGAAAGTAGCTTAATCTGGCCGAGTATTATTGTATTTTGGCACTTTGATGAAGTGTCAAAATACAATAATACTCAAATTGATTTTCACCCCTTTTCAATCTTTAAATCGTTATACAAAAAGAATGATAATTTCTGGGAAGAATTCATATGCCAAAATTTGCGCATCGCATAAAATCACACAAAGCTCTTTTTGCTTTTTTACTCATATTATTCATCTATACCTTGCTTCGCTTTGTTACCTTTATTCAGCACCAAACCATTAAGCTGCCCGGTCAATATTTCACTTATCAAAACAAACAAGTTCGGTATTTATGCAAAGGAGATAATGCGCCTTTTGTGTTCTTCGAAACTGGATTTGCAGCTGACTCAGAACAAAGCTGGGACACTATCACCAAAGCATTACCCAATAACTTTACTAGCTGTTACTACGACAGGCTTGGTCATGGTGGTAGTGATAATGTGCCAGTTACTTTTACAACAAATGAAAAATCAGCACTGCAAACTGCACTGATAAAGCATATAGCTGGCAACGAGCCTGTTGTTTTAGTCGCCCACTCTTATGGTGGCATTATTTCTAGAAGAACCGTGGCAAGAAACGAGATTAACTTGGCTGCACTTATTCTTTTAGACTCCGCCCATGAATATCAGCATGAGATTATGCGAGGAGAATTTGACCCAATTCCCGATTTAGTTAAAAACTTACAGTATCTTAATGCTGCATTTGGATTATCTGATATGAAGAATATTTTCAAGCACTATGACGCACCGATGCAAAAACGACTTGATCAATATTATGGCAGTTTCAGATATGCGCATGTGCTCTCAAGCTACCGACATGAAAAAGGCTTTTATACGCCTTTAGAAACGTTCGGCTATGACTTTGGCAATTTAAAAATGCTGGTAATCAGTCACGACAAACAAGCTTATGCAAATAACCCGAGATTCTTTAGAATTACCGATAAATGGCAAGGCATGCAAAAAAGCATCGCTGCGCTTTCTAACAATTCTGAGCACATCATAGCAATGGGTGCGACTCATAATATTCCGGCAGATGCACCCGACTTGGTCATCAAAAAAATACGCGAAACTGTTGAGTTAGCGAGAAACCAAAACATAAACAAACTATGATGTTAGAAATGTTTTTTTACCAATCAGTTAATGTATTCAAATTAGTAACGCGTTAATGTAGCCATTAAATATAAAGAAAATTATTTAACAGACCCAAGGAAAATAATTTTCTCATAGTAATAGGCTGTTTAAGTTTCCTAGGCGCACTTATGTATCTGGGGTGTATTTATTTTGGCGCACCTTGGTATCGTTTTTTGGTGCTGGTAAACAAATGGCAAAACTTGCAGAGCAAGACAGTAATAAATCCACTGTTATTAACAGTGGCATTGTATCCATGCTTATTATTTGGTCTGTCTATACGTTTTCTGCTAATGGACTTATCACAAAATTTGCCACTTTTAAAAACCGCGTTAATCTTGAACACCTTAATATATAAAGCCCGAAGGGTAGCTGGGTTTTTATTTATTAACAGTCCTTTTTATCGCTCAAGCAAGTTTTGAATTTGGAAGTTCGATCATTTGCTTATCGTTTGGTTTAGTGCACATTATCGGTTTATAGCAACAGAGGAACAGTTTATGAAAAAAGAAGAAATCTTGCTGGTGTATGATAAAGATTGTCCTGCTTGTGATAACTACTGCCAAGTCGTTCGTATTCGAGAAAGTATTGGTGAGCTCAAAATTATCAATGCCAGAGAAAGTAGCGAAGTATTAGAAGAAATTACTCAACTTGGGCTCGATATCGATCAAGGTATGGTATTAAAGATGGCTGGCGTAATTTATTACGGTGCGGATGCCATTCACGCTCTCGCGCTAATCAGTTCACGCTCAGGTGTTTTTAATAAATTGAATTACTGGCTATTTAAATCTAAGCGGGCTTCAGCCATTTTATATCCACTGTTACGCTTTTTCAGAAACCTACTTTTAAAAATGCTAGGTAAAACGAAAATCAATAACTTGAATAGCGCGGGAAATGATCGGTTTTGATCATTTCACCAGAGGTAACACTTGTTTAAATATGGAGTCATTTGCATCTTTTATAAGCTCATATAAACACATTTCAAAACTAGTTAAACTTATTCCTAATTGGTTTAACTTAGTTAGCGCGAGCTCCTTGTTTTCGAGGGTTCTGGAAGAGACACAATCTTGTATTAGTTCAACACCAAACTCTCTTTGTTTTAAGCTCATCGCCGTCTGATATACGCAAATATGGGCTTCGATACCACATACCAGCCAATTATCGACACTAGCAGCATCTATGGCTTGTAAAAACTCTTCGCTGCCACAGCCATCAAATGTACTTTTTACTATGGCAGGAATATCACCCAGATGCGCTTGCAGTTCAGGAATAGTTGGCCCAAGTTTTTCTGGTAACTGCTCTAAAAACACGATAGGTAAATCAAGTATTTTTGCCGCTTGTACTAACTTTACTGTTTGCGCGATCATCGGTTCACTATCATGCACAAGTGTTGCTAACTTACCCTGAATATCTACAATCACTAAACCTGTGTTATATCTATTTAGCATCGAACGCTCCTTGCTATAAACATTAACAGCCGCCGTCAGCACCACCGCCACTACTGCTATCGAAACTACTAGATGAACTCGACGAATCATTTGAAAGGTTATGAGTTGTGATACTTGCACCAGCTATGATTGTGGCGTTGGCGTTATCAGTGCCCTTGCCTACTTTTGTTGCTGTGTGGGTAGGTTTTTCAGTTTTTTTCAAAGTCACAATAAACAGCAATGTACTTAATGCCGCAGTCGCAATTGCATACTTCCAAGTGCCTGAAATAATGCCTATAGTGATAGCCAGTACAAAGCCAGCTAGCGCTAAAATGCGAAGAAATAGTTGCATTGTAAGCTCCTTTTATACCAATCACCTTAATTAAGTAACCTATTTTAAGGATTGGTATTTTTCATTAAAAATAAGCTTTTATTATTTGAATAACTAAAAGCATACATATACCAACTTGCGCTATTTTTTGAACAAAGTAAAGTTTCTGAGAGAGTTACGTTCATCCCATGATTTTTTAAAACCCCTTTCGACCAGTTAAAACAAGCGACCAACTCAGTTTAAACGAGTCATTTCTATCGCCCCACGCTTTTGCATAGTTATATACAAAGTACGAGCATCTTTGCCGCCAAACGCAACATTAGTTGGATACTGGCCTTTTAAAGCTATGGTTTTGATTAATGTACCTGCCGGTGAAACAACCGCTACCTGCCCCGCACCATAACGTGCAATATAAAGATTGCCCTGTTTATCGCTGCGCATTCCATCTAATCCAAAGTCAGCAAAGCTAATCAGTAATTGTTTGTTAGAAATATTACCCTTTTCGTCTAAGTCATAACGCCATACTTTGCGTTGCACGCTTTCGTTCACATAAAGAGTTTTATTATCGGGACTGACTTCAATGCCATTGGTCGTCCCCATATTCGCTTCTAGCAAGGTGACTTGAGCATCTTGGGTGATCCGCCATAAATTCCCAGTTCTATTTGCCCAGTTTGGATCGCTGGCAAACAAAATGCCTTTGTCGGTAATCGCAATGTCATTTGGTTGATTCATTCGATTGTCGTGAGCAAATACGCGAACCGAACCAGACACGTCTTTGCCTTGTTTCAGAGCATCTGCAGACACGGTTAAAATATTATGGTTCACATAATCTGCGATAAACATATTACCTTCGCTATCAAATCGAATACCATTGCCTATTGAACCGTTTGCGAGTGTAAGCAAAGTATCGACCTGATGTTGTTGACTAACTCGCCCTATCGAACCTTGTTTTTGGTAATTAACCGCATACAGCACCCCATTTTTATCTACTGCTGGGCCTTCTATGCCTTGAGTAAAAACACCATCAAGTACATAGTCTTGTGTGTCATATTTTGTTGCTGCGACGTCATTTGCAGCAGCACTGAAGGCTGTGCAGAACAATAAACTAGAGAAATAAATGACTTTCATGGTTTTCCTTAAGCTTGATTTAACTTTGTTGTTGCACTGCAGCACAGTGTAAAAATAACTGACGGACGGGGTAAATGCCGGCGATAACTAATTCATCTGTTAACGCTTGTAATTCGAGTAAGCGCTCGTCCAGTTTTGCTGTCTGTTGCTTGCCCTCACAAACCTCAATGGTGCGTTGCGTATAATCGGCAAAGCGTTTGAGATTTTCATAGGTTGTTTGTAAAGGCTTTAACTTTTCGCTCTTTGCCAACAAACCTTGCTCAGCATTTAAAACTCGCTGCCATTGTTCAAGTTGCTGCTCTATCTGTGTAAGCGCGCGTGTATTGCCAGCAATATATGCTTTTACATGTTCTTTTAAGAAGCGCATCTCTTTGCTCTCTACCGCTAAAAAATCCACAAACAAATCTAAAGGCGCTAGCTGATGGTATACATCGTTCAGATGTTTGATGTGATGGCGGGTATAGTAATGACTTGGTTCAAGCAACTGAGCCAATGTGTTCAAAAATGCCAAAGTTTCATGCTGCTGTTGCTGCGAAAGGTTTTTAGATATTAACCCCGCCCAACCAGCTTGTTGTTGGCTGACGTTCAAAAGCCCAATAACTTGATCTGCATATTCACTGATTACATCTAAACGCATATACATGTTGTCCGCTTCTTTCACTTCAACTGGTGACCAAAGCCGTTCAGCAATGGCGAATAATCTCGGCCACATTCTCACATCAATGTTATCTTTGCTGATCATTTCACTCCACATGGTAGCCTCACCACCTAAGATCAAAGCTTGCTGATTTGGAAAAAGCGCGGGTGCAAGGGTTATCGACTTGGGTGTTGTTAATTCGCTCATAGTAAAAGGGTAACGGCTATTACCGATTAAAACGAAGCCAGTATTTTTTGCAAAGTCGAACTCAAAACTCAATGGTCCCATCCAGCTATCAAACTGGGCAACAAGGTGTTGCTCTGGAGCTGATACAGTCTCTCGTATTGCAAGTTGATGATGGTTGTTGTTCAACTTAATTAATACTTGCTCTCCAAGGATCAATAACTCGCCCTTTACAGGGCTCCCCTTTAAGCGCTCAACCACAAATTGTTTAGCATGATTTTTAGGCTGTGTTAAATCCACCACAGGCGGGATAAGATGTGGATCGTTGCGATAATGATAATCGCTATATTGTGGCTGATCGATATAAAAGCCCGTCGACAAAACACCTTGGTATCCAGCTCTTGCCACCGCATTTAATGAATCATGGCCGCGCCAAGATTGCACTAGAATTTGTTTAGGCAATTGGGGGTGAAAAATTTCATCCCAGCCTGCCATTTTGCGATGGTATTTCGCAATAATTGGTTGAATTTTACTGTTAAAGTAATTTTGTAGATCGGCACCATTTTGCAAATTATTACCGTTCATAAGAAGCTGAATATGTTCATCTTCCAGCCAGTGATCCGCCTCGACTTCATCCCCCCCGATATGAAAATACTGCTCGGGGAATAATGTCACCATCTCACCTATCAGAGTATCTATAAACTCATACATTTTTGGATTTGCTATATCGAGTAAAGGCTTGAATACCCCCCAGTGACGCTCCATTTCATACGTTTTGGCTTTGGTCATCAACTGAGGGTAAGCCACCGCAATGGCGCTTGCATGACCAGGCATCCCTATTTCGGGCAACACGCGAATACCCAATAAGCTGGCATATTCAACGACTTCTTTGATCTCAGCTTGACTGTAAAAGTCGCCATCAGATGCTATAGCAGTCAAAAGCGGATACGCTTTGCTTTCGATACGCCAGCCCTGATCATCAGTTAAATGCCAGTGAAATACGTTAAGTTTGGCACCAGCCATTCCTTCTAACTGGCGTTTAATGGTACTTATTGGTAAAAAATGGCGCACACTGTCAATTAACAAACCTCGCCACGCAAAACGCGGGGTATCTTGAATAACTACATTAGGAATAAATACTGCGCTCTTTGCCCGGGCATTTTTTTGTTGTGAATATACTAACTGTACTAACGTCGTCAACGCATGCTGAGCACCAAATACACTTTGCGCCTCAACGTGAATGCCGTGCTGATTAACAATTAGCTTATAACTTTCGTCTTCACCATACTGAGGGACGCTGAGCGCTTGCTCTTGCTCTTGCTGTTGAATATCAATAGTCAGATCTGCGTTTTGCTTCTCTCTTTCTAAAATAGTGATTGTCGAGTTGCTGATGCGATTTAGATGTGACTGTAGGCGCTGCAATTGAAAACGCTTTCGCTGATCACTCATGCCCTCAATATGAACGCTTAGAGACGACTCAAGTTTGAGTTTAGAGGCCTTTATATCTAACTGTTTTGGCATTGGCATTAACGCAGCATTATCTAGGCTGGCCATGTTTTGCTTTACCGATGCTTGAACCGAAGTTAAAAAACAATTGAGAAACAATATGCTAATAAAAATAAAAACAGTGTGCTTACTTCGCATCTACAACTCCTCAGAGAGATATTTTGTGAGTTTATCTTTAGGCATGAGCGCACCATGGTGTTGGATCACTTGACCTGCCAGCCTATGGGCAAACTTTGCAGCGTTTTCAAACGTCTCACCTTGTAACGCTTTTACTAAAAACCCTGCAGCAAAAGAATCGCCAGCTGCTGTGGTATCGATTATTTTTTCTACGACAATTTTTTTAGGGGAAATTTCAAGTACGTCGTTGGGGGCAACGGCAATCACACAAGGCGCACTTCCACATCGAATAACTAGCATATCTGGGGCGAGTTGTTGGCTAAAGTGGTGCGTAATGATGCTGTTTACACACTGAGTGCCATAGACCGCGTATTCATCTTCATCCGTTAAAAACGAGACATTTGCCAATGCCATCAATTGCTGAAACCACTTTTGTGGCGTCTCAGTTTGCCATAATGCTGCGCGATAATTATTGTCGAAAAAAATCACACCACCATGTTGTTTGAATTGCCTCAGTGCTGCGATTAATTGTGTTCTTTGCTCTGGGCATAAAACGGCAAGCGTTATTCCTGATAGATAAATGGCATCGAACTGTTTATATCTAAGTGCAGCTAGTAAACTTTGGTCTTGCTTAAAGTATTGCCTCACAGGGCTATTGAGTCGATCAAACTCGAAGTGGCGTTCGCCATTTTCAGCTAATTTAACCCAGTATTGCCCCAATTTTTTATCTTGAACTGTGATTAAGTAAGGGCTTTCTAACCTCTCTTGCTGAAGAAGCAAGGCTAAATTCGAGCTCGCTTCATCATCACCTATTGCGCTGGCATACTGAAGAGCTAAGCATGTTTTATCTTTATTAAACTGAGACAAATACCAAGCTGTGTTAAATGTATCGCCCGCAAAACTCATATCACCGTCAGCGCGGTGTTCGAGCATACACTCGCCAAAAAACACCATGCTTTTTATAGTGTTAAAAACTAAGTTTGTCATTGTGATTGCTCGCCTATATTGGTCTCATTCACAACGGTAATAGACTCATCATTGTGAGTTTTGGTCAGTATGCTAACAAGAACGCCCAAACTTAATGCGCTGAAAACAGAGGGGATTATCGGATTACCAAAAAACGTCAGCCACTGACTATTTGACCCCACAACAATGCCCGCTAATGCTCCACCAAGCAGCGTCGCAAGTGCCCCCTGCCATGTGTAGGCTTGCCAAAACCGACCAAGTAATCCCATCACACATAAGCCACTCATGAGTATCGAAATCATCTTAGTGATATAACTCACTATATTGTCTGACCAAAGCGCGAGAAATAACGCAATCAGTATGGTGAGCAACATAGCAGCACGAGAGCTTAACAATTGTTGCTTGGCACTTTGTGTCTGCGTGCTAAAAGTGCCAAATAAATCACTCATTAACACACTCACCCCTGCAATGGCATCTGAGCTGGCACTCGATAGAGTGGCAGAAATGCCAGCGAGTAGAATAAAACCGCCAAGCATCATAGGCAAAACTTCTAAGGCGAGATATGGAAAAGCATAAGCGGCATTATCTAGCTGAGCGTCAATCACATAGGCACTTATGCCAATCAAAGCAGGCAGTAATGCGAAAAATAAATACAAAACGCCAGAAATCAAAAATGAGCGTCGAATAGTTTTGACACTGTCCGCGGCATAAATGCGCTGTCGAAATGAAGGCGTAGCTAAAACGCCAATAAGCACCGCTAAAAACATTGAAAGTGCGGGTAAAATGCCGACATTTTGAAACGAAAAAATGCCCAGTTCAAACACACGCTCGCTGCTATTTACCGCCTCGAACCCACCAACATACTGTACCGAGAAATAAGCCATAAGTATAAAGCCAATAAACAACACGATGGCCTGTAAGGCGTCGGTCCACACAACCGCTGAATAGCCGCCTAGAATAATGAAAACAGCAAGACCTGTACCGATTAATAATTTGGCGTGCATCGCAGTTAAATCAGTAAGCCAAGATAAATACATACCGCCACCGATTAAATGTGCGCCCAACCAACCAATACTTGCCGCATAAATCATAATGGCGAGGGTGATTTTAACAACATGATGATTGCCGACATAACTGGCCAACTCTTCACTCATCGTGGCAAATGCTTGCAGGCGTGCTGGTGCAAACAGCCAAGCCAAAAGCAAAATACCCGCTGCACCACCTAAACCATATAATGCCCCCGCCCAGCCGTTGTCATAGGCAAACCCGACAGCTCCCATTGATGACCCAGTTCCCACCATAGTGGCCACTGTGGTGCCAAGGGTAAGAAATAGGGGCACTTTACGTCCAGCCAATAAGTAGTCACTGGCATTTTTTTGCTTTCGTGACGCCAACCAACTGACCAAAATCATCACCAGCAAGTAAGCCAAAAAGGCCAGCAAGAAATATAATTGGCTCTTAGACATACGTTCTCCCCAAGGGATGTTAGCTATTCTTAATTGCCTTTGTAACAAGTGACATCGACTTCGACCTTACAGTCCACCACGAGATCTGCCACCATACAGATCCGCGCAGGAGGATGCGCCCCAAATACTTCAGCAAACACTTTATTAAAAGACTGGAAGTAACGGGCATCTGTCAAAACCACTGACACATGCGTCACATGCTCAAGGCCGTAGCCCGCTTCAGTCATAATTTCAATGCAATTATTAATCGCCAATCGCGACTGATCAATAATGCCGCCTTCGACCACTTCACCGTCTTTCATCGGTGTTTGACCAGAAACTTTTAGCCAACCACCCGCTTCAACGGCTCTGGCAAAAGGTAAATGCTGACCGCCCGTGCCCGTTCCGCCTTCGGCGCCAATTCTTCTTATGCTCATGACTTCCTCGTTAATTATTTTTATGATTATGTCTTGTTAAAAAACGTCCAGCTCGGCCTTCTGGTGCATGTGCATGGCAGCACTGCATGGCATTAAAACTTTCCACACCGTTAACCCAAACAGCTTGAATGCCTGAAGCACTTTGCTTTGGCTCTCTATAACTGGCGTTATCAATGATTTTCTCAGGATCGAATAAAACCAAATCAGCAAAATAGCCGACTTCAATTTTGCCGCGCTTTTGTAATTTAAAATGCGAAGCTGGTAGCGCTGTCATTTTATGCAGCGCAAGCTCCAATGAGAGTAGTTGCTCATCTCTACAATAATGCCCGAGCACTCTAGGAAATGTGCCCCACAGCCTTGGGTGCGGATGAGGGTCGCAAGGTAGTCCATCTGAGCCCACCATACTATGCTCATAGCCTAGAAAAGCTTGCACATCAGACTCCTGCATACAGTGATAAACCGCACCTGCAGGTTGCAGCCGTTTTGCCGCCTCTAATTGAGTTAAACCCCACTGCTGAGCGATGTCTTTTAAATGCTGTTTTGCCATGTCAGGAAATGATTCAGACCAAGTAATGAAAATGTCAGTTTCTTCATTAACTTGCTTTAAATCTAATGTACTTGAACTGGCCGCGTAAGGATAACAATCACAGCCAATATGTTGGTGCTGTTTTTGTTGCTCAAAATGCGCAAGCACCTCTTCTGAGCGACCCCAGTTTTCTTTACCGGCACATTTAATATGGGAAATCACTAGTGGTAATTCGGCCTGTTTTGCAGTTGCAAACGCTTCGTCCATAGCATCGATGACCCCTTGAAATTCAGTGCGTAAGTGCGTGGTGTAAAGCCCATCAAACGGGGTGACAACTTGCGCCAGTTGGTTCACTTCATATTCGCTAGCTTGTTTCGCATTGTAATAAGCAAGCCCGGTACTTAAACCCAATGCACCTTGTGACATTGCCTGCTCTAATAAATTCTGCATTCGCACAATTTCGGGTGCTGTGGCAGCGCGCTCTAAATTGTCCATCACTTGCGCACGAAGACTAATATGACCAATTAACATGGCTAAATTGACACTGGGTTTCGCAATTGCAAACGCGTCTTGGTAATCCTTTAATTCTGGATAAACAAACTCATTTTTCGCCCCTAATAAATTAATTGGGTCGCGTAAACCACTTTTAGCACTGGTAGGCACTGCACTGATCCCACAATTGCCTGCAATTACAGTTGTGACACCTTGGCTTAACTTTGCGGGCACAGAGGGTTTTCTTAACACTTCAAGATCGTCATGGGTATGCACGTCAATAAAACCCGGCGACAACACCAGCCCATCGGCATTAATCACTAACTTTGCTTGCATGTTCAACTTTTTAGCAACTGCAATAATAATGTCGTTTTTCACTGCAACATCGAGCTGCTCGATGGGGTTATCTTTACCAATAAAGACGCGCGCACCACGAATGATGAAATCTGCTGAAGTGTATTTCACAATCATTAATCTCCAAGCGGAAAACGTTTATCAGCAGGTGGCATATCACTATTTTTATCACGATGAAGATCGAGTTGAATTTTAAGACGACGTAACTTCTCTTTAGAACGCCTTTGATTACGCATCGCCACTTCACTTGAGAGAATATCCAATGCCGCCATCATCACGTAACGTGCCGCACTGGGCTTGAAAATATAATCGCTTTCTTGAGTTTTAATAGGTAAGTGAAAATCAGCAAATTGCGACAGTTCGCTATCAGGGCAAACCGTAATGATATGTGCTCCATATTCTTTGGCAATTTTTGCGGCATCCATGACATCCGGTGATACACCACTTAATGATAAGCAAATCACCACATCGTCTTTGTTCACCGTAGACGCTGCCATGCGCATCATCATCGGATCGTTGTGCGCATTAGCAAGTACGTCAAGTCTAAAAAAACGATTTTGACACTCTTGAGCAAGCATACTGCTGCCACCACCGACACCGAAAATCAAACAATGTCTGGCGTTACACACAACACTGCTGGCCTGCTCTACGATGGCTTCATTGATTAACCCAGCATTGAGCTCTAAAATTTCTTGGATCGATGTGTAAACATGAGAAAGTTGCTTCTTCTCTACTATTTCTAAGTTGGTAAACCGCTCACCGATCGCTGCTGATTGTGTTAAACGAAACTTCAAGTCACGAACATTGTCACAGCCTAAACTTTTTGCAAGGCGAGTGATACTTGCATGACTGACTTCAGCCTTATCAGCGAGTTCGTTTATAGATGCACTCGCAGCGAAGTTAAGCTCGGCTAAAATCAATCTTGCCACTCTATCTTCTGCCGGACTAAAGTGCCCTAGGCCTTCTTTTATTTTACTTATTATGTCCATTAGAATCCTTTAAAATTGTGTTGAAATCGTCTTAGTGATCACCCAATCATGTTCGACAATACCAATCTGCCGCCATTTATCGAATGTAAGGCAAGGGTGTGAAGTTGAGAAATTGAGCATGTCACCGACATGTAAAGCTTGCTGTTCGGGATAACGCAGCATGCTGTGTTGATCCATGATTTTTACAATTTGAAATTCAGCAGTGGGCGTTGAAAGCACAGCTGTTTTAGGCGAATAAATCAACTCTGTTGTTGGAAAGCCCGCATCAAAGGCCACATCACGCTTGCCCATTCCAATAATAGCTAGACCCGGCTCAGGCACTGATAACACATAAGCCCAGACACTTAAGCTGGACTGAAGGTTACCAGCAATGTCACACGCCAATTGGCTCCTTGATAGCACTGCTTGCTGAGCCTGATGATAGATACCTGTGTCATGTATTAAATAACAACCGGGGCGTAAAACAATTCTAAATTTGTGTGCAAACCCATGCTCTGAAAGTGCTTTTGCAACTATGTCATACCAGGCTGAACCTGCACCTGTAATAATAGGTATCTGGGTATCAAAGCCTCCTTCCAACGCTATGTGCTGCGCAAGCGTATTAACGTCGCTCACAAAATCAGCCACTTGTTGCTCAGGGTGCTCACCGCTGATCACCCCTTCATAGAATGCTAGACCCATTAAATTCAAACTTGAATATTGTTTACAGGTCGAGACTAAACTTGAAATATCCTTTGCTGAACGTAATCCACAACGTCCACCTTTTATACCTACTTCAAGTAAGATATTTAGGGTTAAATTGCGTTCAGCGAAAAATGCGCCAAGCGCTCGTAAGTTTTCTTCTGAATCAGCAAAGCAGTAAAACTCTAATGATGTGGATGATAGCCAATTTGCAACTTGCTCAAAGTGAAAACGACCCACTAACTGATTCGCCATAAGGATGCGAGAAATACCCGCTTCAATCGCACAGCTTACCTGTGGAACAGTGGCCAAAGTTATCCCCCAAGCGCCGGCTTCGAGTTGCTGTGCAAACAACTCTGTCGACATGGTAGTTTTACCATGAGGTGCAAGTAACATGTTATGTTTACGAGCAAACTCTGCCATCCATTTGGCATTTTGGTTTACTTTTTTCTGCTGAACAACGGCCACAGGCAAGCTAACTTGCTCTTGTAAAATATCCCAACCGGCGGTTTGTAGTTGCACATTGCAACCACTCCCTTTGATAAGCTCTGACACAGTTAACCTCTACCATCACGCAATAAATCATGTTCACAAAAACTTTGAACACGCTTTGTAAAACAAAACTAAACTTTTAGTCATAAAAATACCAGCTCTGCTAAAAACAGAGCTGGTAGATGAATGACTCAGAAAGTCGCGCGAACACTTAACGCATAACGTCTGTCAGTCGTAAAGTTAAGTGCTTGTGTTCTGGTGCCAGCCTGATCCATTTGGTATTGGGTCTTGGTTTCTGTATCAAGTAAATTACTTGCCTCAAAGCCCACTTTCCAATTGTCGTTAATGGTGTAGTAAATACTTGCATCCATCATGCCTGTTGCCTCAGCATACGCAGGAACGTACTCTTCTGATTCACGCAGGGTCAATAAGTATTCTGAACGCCAAGTGTAAGCGACACGCATAGAAATCTTATCGAACTCATACATACCCACGATGTTCAAGTTTGTATCTGAGTAGCCCTGTAGCGGTAAACCACTAAAGATTCTAAAAGTGTTTCGATTATCGGTGATCGGGTCGCCATTTTCGTTGAAAGCCAGTGTACCTTCGGATACCTCATTAGGATCTTGTAAGCCGTCTTGATCAATGTAAGTAAAGTTAAACTGTAGACCTAAGCCGCTCCAAGCACCCGGTAACATGTCGTAAAACTGAGAGTAAGAGAATTCTGCACCTTGAATAGTGCCAGACCCGGTGTTAGCAGGCCCATACGCAGAAATGTCGTACTTTTCATCGTTAAAAGTGACGTCCATATCGAATGCACGATTTCGGATGATGTTATCAAGTTTCTTGTGGAATAAACCGAAAGTGATATAACCCGCGTCGGCAAAATACCACTCAGTTGTTAAGTCTAAGTTGACCGCTTCTTCAGGCTCAATGTTTGGATTACCTGATAATGCCGTGACTTCTATATCATCAATACCTACAACTGGGTTATTGGCCTCATCGTAATCAGCACCTGGAGTTTGTAATCTGCGTGTGTAATCAAGGTTAATGATACTGATGTTTCGAGCATCTACTAGGCTTGGGTAATACAATGCTTTTGATGCACCAAAGCGCACAACTACATCTTCAGTAACACCAAAACTTAAATTAAGGCTTGGTAAGATGGTGCTGTAATCAGTACCATCAACGGTGCTTAGCTGCGACTCGCCATTAGCTAGGTCATAATAACGTTTATACTCTGGTTGCTGCATCACCGTATTTAACGATGTACCTTCTTCACCGCGCTTGATCGTCGCTGGGCGTACTACTGCACCCGTTGATTGCAGTTGATAGTTGACGTAACGAAGACCCACATTACCCACAACTGGGATATCATTTAGTTCAAAGTCAAAGTCACCTCTTACGTAAAACTCGGTGCGTTTTTCATTACTTGCACTGATATTATGTGCAGCAAATGGTCCTTCAACACGGTCAGCTTTGTCTTCATAAGGTACATATGTGCCTGTACAAACACCATTGTTTGCAGCACTGTTAGTTGCGTTGTGCCAACCGTCTTTACAGCCCTGACGTAAAGAGTTCGCATAATCTCTGACTAAGTCCATTTTCGGAAATAAGAAATTATTTACGTTACCCACCAAAACCTGACCGTTGTAATAATCAGCAAAATCAACGCGCTCAAATAACTCTGGACGATTAATTGCTGCGGCCGCATTACGGTCATCTTGATTCCAAGGGGTACCAATTGCAGACCAGCCTTCATAAGCGGTGTCACGAACGGTTAAATCTTTATCAGACATATATGCGCCGGCACTGATACTCGTGAAGTTACCATCTAATTCATATTTAAAATCAATTTTGTAGCTATCTGCCTCGGCTGTATTGTGTTCAACTTGCTCCATGCCACTGCCTAAAAATAAGTTTGGCACTGGCCCATTCCAATCTTCATTTGGTGACCAGCCTGCAGTCATGATGTTGTCGCTTAAAAACTCAACAGTTGGTCTGCTGCCACGCATGTCTAAGAAGTAAGGAGAAACCACATGTACATGGTTACCTCTTGTCTGGCCTGACATGCTGTAGTCTTGACGGTGTTTTTCTGAATCAATCATTTGATAGTCAAAATTAATTGTCAGCCGATCAATCGGTTTCAGTGTCAACTTGAAGGATGTGTCGTTTACTGTATTTTCGTTGTAGTTCCAACGACTGCGATAGAAAAATGGTGTTTCAGGACTAACACCCAGCGCAATGCCAGAAGTCACAAAATTATTACTGGTTGTTAGAGGATAACCATTGGCTGCATCATCTTGCCAATTTTGTGATGACCCCATAAATCCCTTAAAGCCCTGTGCTGCCTGACCAATTTGACGTTCATTCCACTCTAATGACGCTTTTGAGCGAATATGCTCAATGGTTGCGACTATGGTTTCATCGTCATTTGCCCACTGCAAGGAAGACGTCAAACCTTGACGTTTACGATCGTTATCTGCGGTACTCATGTGGATAGCCACAGGCACATGCCAAACACTGCCTGCGGGTTGACCTGGTAGTGCTGGACCGTCAACCGGTGATGATGGATCAACGCCGGTGATCCCACCCCACTGATCTAAAGTTGGTACAAATGAATCACCACGCGAATGGAAATTACCTAGACCAACGCCATCACCACGAGTTTGATATTCAGATTGAGATGCGGCAATCAAGAAGCCAAATTTGCCCGAATTGGTGTCCCAAGTATCAGAAAATAGCGCTGAAAAAGAAGGGGTTGTTTCACCTCTAAAATCACCATAATTGGCTTTAGCATTGACTGAAATTAACTGCTCATCAGAATCGAATGGCTTGCGAGTAAGCAAGTTTACAGTGCCCGATATACCGCCAGAAATCAGATCTGCAGTTTGGTTTTTAACAACTTCAACGGCACCTAATAACTCAGCAGGAAAATCTTCATAGCTTAACCCGCCATTAGGATTAGCACTGAATGCATCACGACCGTTTACTTCTGAACGAACTCTATCTAAACCACGAACCAAAACGCCCGTTCCTTCGTCAGCATAGTGCTTCGGATCGTCTGAAGATGCAAAACGTTCAATGGTTACACCAGGTACACGCTGCAATGCTTCTGTCACCGATTTATCAGGTAATGCGCCAATATCGGATGCAGTGATCACATCTTTAACGGTATCAGCAAAGCGCTTAATGTTTTGTGCACTGTTAATACTGCCACGAATACCACTGACTTCAATGACTTCGATTTTCTCATCTTTTTTGGCAGCGCTGTCATTTTCAGCCGACGCATTCGCAGCAACAAAAAGTGGGCTTAATCCCATTAACGCATAAGTAACGGCAAGGCTTAACCTTGTTCGTTTATTTTGATTGTTTCCTGTATCGATGACTAGTTTTGACATTTTTATAATCTCTTTTTTCATAAACCAGTGAGCAAGTAATACAACTACTCATACCAAATTAACGATTGGTATAACGTACCCCTTGAATTTAAGGCAAAGATTACATTGTCTTATGTAATGATATTGCCCGCTCAGTTATTAATGTTACTTTTTAACTTTAAATTAAAAAACAACCGTTACTTTTTAACATAGGTACAATTAATGTAAAGTAATTTTTGTTAAAAATTAATCAGTTTGATAGCTATAAAATTCGAGGTTAGTAGATAAAATTAAAGGTAAATTATTGTTACATAATAAAAAAGCGCTGATAAAAATCAGCGCTTTTCTGAATAAACGAAGAACTAACTGTTACTTAACAATGTTCATTTCTTTTAGTAGGTTTTGTGCATTATCTACTTTATCCATTACCCAAAGCATATAACGTGAGTCTACGTGGATAGAGCGATTTAGGTTTGCATCATAATCCCAGTCGCCGATGATACTTTCGTACACACCATCGAATAATAAACCAACTAGTTCAGCTTTACCGTTCAGTGTTGGTGAACCTGAGTTACCACCCGTTGTATCTACATTTGATAAGAAGTTAACAGGTACTGTATTCATACCGCCAGTGTATGCACCGTAAAGTTTTTGTTTAATTAATTCATTTTGTTTCTCTGGTGAATTAAACGGCTCAACACCGGTGTTTTTAGCTAATAAGCCTTCAAGAGAAGTAAATGGTGTCGCCACTAGACCGTCTTGCGGTGAATAACCGCCAACGGTACCGTAAGTAACACGTAATGTGCTGTTTGCATCAGCATAAACTGGCTTATCTAAAGACTTATTATACGCGATAATAGCTTCCATTAATGCTGGACGAGCTGCTTGCTGTTTACCCGCAAGCTCCTTGTCTTGATCTTCAATTTGCTTCATCACAGTAAAAATGGCTTTAGCATATTGAACGAATGGATCTGCACTTGCGTTAATTTGTGAGAACTCAAGGTCTGCCATCCATAAACGGGCTTTTTCATCAGCCAGTTTAGAGTTTGCATACATGTCATCTAGCAATGCTTTTTGTTTCGCTTTATTAAAGCCATTAGTTAGATTGAATGCTTTATCAACTTCAACTAAACGCTCTGACTTTGGCAATGCAGCATAAAGCTCTAAGAAGTGAAGTAAGATGGCCTTGTCTACCGTTTCATCATAACGGCGGCTCATACTCTTAAGGCGCGCTTGAATTCGTGGTAAGTCACGCTCTTGATAGCCGCGCTCACGCTCTGCATCTGGCTTTTGCTTTTCAACTGCTAAACGGTAAAGCATACGTGCAGTAGAAATCATTTGTGAACGGTGCACATAACCTAGCATACGATCACGTTGATTATGCGCTTGAGATTCAGCAACGAGTTTATTCAGATCAGTTAACACTGAACCATATTTTGCTTTTCGATCACTATTCGCATTGATCCAAGCCGCTAAATCTTTCTCGAACTGTTGCTTACGCGTATACATTGAGCCTTTTTTGAAGCTCTCAATCATAGAACCATAGTTCTTAATGTAATTGTTGTAACCTGCAATGGTGCTCTCGTAAGCAATGCGCGCTTGAGACCCTTCAGGTGCATTTTCTTCAATTAGTTCAACATACTTAGAGTTGTGCTTTCGTGCTAACGGGTAAGCTGTATTGAACACGTAATCAACTTCAGTCGCAATACGGTAACGGTTAGTTCGGCCCGGATAACCGGTTACCATTACAAAGTCACCTTCTTGAACGCCCTTGGCACTCACGCTTAAGAATGAGTCAGATGCAAATGGTACATTGTCTTTTGAATACTCAGCAGGTTTACCGTCTTTGCCTACGTATGCACGATAGAAAGCAAAGTCACCTGTATGACGTGGCCACATCCAGTTATCGATATCACCACCATATTTACCAACGCCCATCGCTGGCGTGTAAGCTAGACGTACATCTTTGATTTCAAGTGATTTGATTAGGTAGTACTCAAGGCCACCGTGGAAGGTGTAGACGTTACAGCGGTAACTGCCATCTGCTTCACACTCAGCAACTAGCGCTTTACGATTTTTATCAATTGCTTCGTAACGTGCTTTACCCGATAGACCATCTGTGCCTTGGTTTACCTTTGTAGTCACATCTGTCACTTCTTCAGTCACATAAACGCGTGAGCCCGGCGCTGCAGGTAAGTCTTCTGATGGTGTTTTCGCTAAGAAGCCATTTTCTAAAATGTTGTTATCAGTAGTTGAGTTGTACTGAATTGAACCGTAAGCACAATGGTGGTTTGTAACTACTAGGCCTTTTGGTGAGACAAATGAAGCCGTACAACCACCTAGGCTGATCACTGCATTCATTGGGAATTCTGTTAGTTTAGAAATCGATTTAACATCAATTTCTAACCCTTTTTGTTTTAACACAGATTCTAATTCTGGTAATTGATGTGGTTGCCACATACCCTCATCAGCAATAGCAAAGTTGCTTGCTGCAAGCACAATAGTGGCAGTTAATGCTTTAATACGCATGGTTTCCCTCAATATTATTATTGCTGAACTTCTATTATTAGATTCAGCTGCTTGTTAGTGTTTTCACTTATCCCCAAAGGAAAAGGATCGGGTACTTTAATGGGCGCACCTAAAATAGCAATTATTTGCGGTACGCTCTGGGCAATAAATTGTTTCAATTTATGAATAACAGTTAGAATTTACTGTCATGCACAACGGCGTTATGCGCATGTAAACTCTCTTGATGTTCAATTTTAAACTGGTAGTTAGTCACTGAACTCATTGACTCAAGTGTCGCTTTCAATCTTCTGGCTGCATCTTCGCAAAACATTAAGTTCTCCGCATTAAGTGCGGCAAATGCTTGTTCATCTTCGCGTTTAACCGCAGTTTGTACTGGTGTACCAATACTTTGCTCAAAAAGAGTCACCAAGTCAGCAAAATTAGGAAATACCGATTGCTCCAGTGAAAGTTGAATGTAGGCATAAGAACGTTGACTATGCGGGGTTGCAATTGAGCCTTCTTTACTTTCAAGCCAAGCTCGTAGTTGGGCTTTATCAATTTGATTTTGCTCACAAAACTTGCTTTCTACTGCATCACTTAACAACTGTCTCGACAGTGCTGCAGAGCAAGGGCAAGTGCTGCTGTAAGGAATTGTCAAAGATACATGAATTTGTCTTGATTGTTGACTCTGTACGACCTCAATTTCAATGGGGTAAGCATTATATCCACTGTTATTGCTTAACAATGCGGGCTTTAAGAGCGGTAATTCAAATTTTAAATTGAGCCTAGCTTGCTGACTTAAGCCTTTTTGCGAACTCAGCATTGCATCCATCATCTTAGCCAATGTATGCTCATCCAACACCTGCCCAGCGATATACTCATTAAGTAATAAGTATAAACGCGACATATGAATACCTTTTGCATCACTGTCTAGACTTACAAACAGATCTGATTGTGCCGTTACTGAAATACGGTTTTTATCAGCTTCAATAAGCAAGGGGACTGCTATATTTTCCATACCCACCCACTTTAAATGAGCAGGAAACTCTCTATTTTGCTTTGATGTAATATCAGGTAAATTCATCATTTTTACTCTAACGATTAAACTTCAATGCGTGAGCTGCATTAAGGTGAGTATTTACTTGCTCGCCATCATAAACTTTGTGGCCGTTGACAAAAGTTGCAGCAATTTTATGTGAAAAAGTAACCCCATTAAACGGTGTCCACTGACACATATAACGAACCGTATCATGGGTAACATAAGTTGATGCACTTGGATCGACCAAAACCAAATCGGCAAAATAACCTTCTTGAATAAAACCACGCTTTTCAATGGTATAGCGCTTTGCTACATTATGTGCCGTTTTTTCTACAACCTGAGTCAATAACATAGTGCCGCGTTTAACTTGCTCTAATAAGCTTAATAGTGCATGTTCTACAAGCGGTAAACCTGCTGGTGCTTGTTCATATGGGACTGACTTTTCTTCCCATGTATGAGGCGCATGATCGGTCGCAATAATGTCTATTCTATCTTCTTGTAATGCAGCTAAAAGTGCTAGTCTATCTTGCTCAGATTTAACCGCAGGGTTGCATTTTATTTGATTTCCGAGCGCTGCATAATCATCTTGGTTAAACCAAAGATGATGCACACAGGCTTCTGCTGTAATCTTTTTGTTCTCGATTGGACCGGGCTCAAACAAAGCCATTTCTTTAGCCGTGGTCAAATGTAAAACATGTAGGTCAGAATTGTATTTTTTCGCCAGAGAAACAGCATATGACGAGGATTGATAGCAGGCTTCTGCATCTCGTATTACAGGGTGGTGCTCAATGTTTGACACACCACACTCAGCCAATACTCGGGCTTGATTTTGTTTTATCACCTCTCCTTGCTCGCAGTGAGTCGCTATTAAAATTGGGCACTCTTTAAAAATTCTCTCGAGCGCATCTGGATGATCAACAAGCAAATCACCTGTCGACGCGCCCATGAATACTTTTACACCACATACTCTATTAACATCGACCGCTTTGATTTCATCAATGTTGTCAGGTGTAGCGCCTAAATAAAACGAATAATTCGCGACAGAGTCTCTTTCTGCTATGGACATTTTATCTTCCAAAGCTTGCCGTGTAGTCGTTGAAGGAGACACATTAGGCATTTCCATAAAGCTGGTTATTCCACCAGCCACTGCAGCGGCCGACTCACTCGCAATTCTGCCTTTATGCGTCAAGCCTGGCTCTCGAAAGTGTACTTGGTCATCAATCATACCGGGTAATAACCACATACCTTCTGCATCAATAATGGAATCTGTATCTGAGACTGCAATATTGGCAGCAACTTTTGTGATTAGCTCACCTTCAACTTTCACATCACAAACTTGCATTTCACCATTATTCACTAAAGTTGCTTGCTTAATAATTAATGCCATAAAGCCTATACCTTTCAACGGAGTGTCATACCAAACAGAAAGCGAACGATAAATTAACTTGGTCTTACCACTTATCGTGCAACTCTGCTATTTAACGCAATAAAGATTGCATCAATTAATGTTACTTTATAACATATCATAAAATTCAAGTTTTTCAGAAGCACGTTGATGAATAAATTTTTCAAACACTCACTTTTTACTTGTTGCGCCATTATCGCACTCAGCGCATGCAGTACGGTTTCTAATCCAGAAGAATCACTGGCAGTTGCCACATGGAATATTGAGCATTTGGCTGAGAATAATGGCCAAGGGTGTAAAGCGCGTAATGAAGCCGATTATGAAAAACTAAAGGAATATGCAAGTAACCTAAAAGCAGACGTTGTAGCATTACAAGAAGTTGAGTCAGCCAAAGCAGTTGCGCGTGTCTTTCCTGAAGAAGAGTGGCAAATAATCATCTCGGACCGCCCTGATTCTCAAACTTATACCTGTAGAGAAAGTGGCCTGACATCAACACAGCAAAAAATAGCTTTTGCGGTAAGAAATTCACTGAGAATAGACCGTATTGAACAACTAAAAGCCATTGCAGTCCCTCGACCAGGCTTAAGACAGGGAATAAAGTTAACTGTTCAACATGCAGATGAAAAATTCCACATCGTCAATCTTCACCTTAAAAGCGGTTGCTTTGTAGATGATTACCTAGACTCTGATAGAGAGTCTTGCGCTGTTCTTGCTCAACAGGTAAAGGTTCTTGATGACTATTTAGAATCTCAACAACTAAATCAAGAAAATTGGATTGTGCTAGGTGACTTCAATCATAGACTGGCGAACCCTAACAATCGCTTCAGAAAAGACTTATCTCACTCACCGGGTTTATTTGCTGACACCAGCTTACCTAACAAGCAATTACAAAACCTCACTGACGGCAAAACCGGTTGTCATCCGAAATACCCAGCGCCAATTGACCATATTTTTATTTCTAGTGCATTGAGCAATCAATACAACCATGAGTCATTAAAGTTTCATTATTTCGACAATATGAATATTGACGACATGTTAAGTGACCATTGTGCCTTAAGCGCACGCTTTTCCTTTTAACCATCTTAGTTTTATACACATAAATAGAGAAAAACAATGAAAACACTGATCGCTACCGCTATTAGTTCAGCACTTTTATTAAGTGCTTGCTCAGAGCCAAGCAATACAACAACAAATAACACTGCGCAAAATGAGCAAGTTTCTGCTTCAATTGAAAGTACAAACCCACTTTTTGTGAAAAGCCCTTTGCAATTTCAAACACCACAATTTGATTTAATCAAAGACGAGCACTTTGTACCTGCTTTCGAGCAAGGCATGAAAGAGCAACTTGCTGAGATTGATGATATTGTGAATAACACTGAAGCACCTAGCTTTGAAAATACCATTGTTGCGATGGAAAAAAGCGGTGAGCTACTGACTCGTGCAAGTCGTATTTTCTTCAACTTAAACGGTACTGATTCAAACGACGCACGCCGAGCTATTCAAACAGAAATGGCACCAAAGTTTGCCGCACATGGCGACAATATCAACTTAAATAAAGCACTTTTCGAACGTGTTGAAGCGGTTTATAACCAGCGTGCTGCACTTAATCTGACCGCGGAAGAAAAGCGTCTAGTAGAAGTACTTTACAAAGGCTTTGTTCGTTCAGGTGCGAAACTAAACGAAGACCAAAAAACGCGTATTCGTGAAATCAACAAAGAGCTTTCTACAATTGGTACTCAGTTCAGCCAAAACATTATGGCGCTGATTAAAAACAATGTCGTTATTGTTGAAGATAAAGCGCAACTAGCTGGTCTGTCTGATGCACAAATCGCTTCACTTGCAACTGCTGCGGCAGAAGCGGGCCATGAAGGCAAGTACCTTATCAAAATCACGAATACGACACGTCAACCAATTCTTGCCTCTTTAGAGAATCGTGACCTTCGTGAGAAAGTGTGGCGTGCATCTGCTGAGCGTGCTCTGACAGGTGAAAATAGCAACGCTGATATTGTGCCCACGATCACTAAATTACGAGCAGAGCGCGCTGCACTATTAGGCTATGACAGTTATGCGCACTTTGGCCTAGAGTCACAAATGGCAAAAGAGCCACAAGCTGTGTTAGATATGCTCTCAAGCATGGTACCTGCGCTTCTTCAGAATGTAGATGCAGAAGCCGCTGCAATTCAGGCTAAAATTGATGCCTCTGGCGAAAACTTCAAACTAGCACCATGGGACTGGTTTTTCTACGCAGAGCAAGTACGTAGAGATAAGTACAACCTAGATGAAAATGCGGTAAAAGAGTATTTCGAATTTAATCGTGTACTGAAAGATGGTGTGTTCTTCACTATGAACCGTTTATACGGCATCACTTTCAAGCCGCGTCCAGACTTACCGGTTTATCATGAAGACGTAGAAGCTTATGAACTATTAGACGAAGACGGTTCTAGCCTAGCTATTTTCTACGCCGACTATTTTGCCCGCGAAGGTAAACGTGGTGGTGCATGGAAGAGTGCTTTTGTTAAACAGTCTGGCCTAGACAATCAGCGCCCTGTGATTGTGAATGTAATGAACATTCAAAAAGCCCCTGAGGGTGAGCCAACGCTTATCAGCTACTCAGAAGCGACCACTATTTTCCATGAAATGGGCCACGGTGTTCATGGCATGTTGTCTCAAGTGAAATACCCAACTCTTTCAGGTACTTCTACATCTCGTGACTTTGTAGAGTTCCCATCTACATTCGAAGAAGACTGGGCAATGTACCCTGAAGTTATTGCAAACTATGCAAAACACTACAAAACGGGTGAGCCAATTCCAAAAGATTTACTTAAAAAAGTGATCGAGTCTCGTAGCTTCAACCAAGGCTTCGATACATTTGAATATGTTGCAGCTGCACTGCTAGATATGGAATGGCACTCATTACCAGCTTCTGCGCCAAAACAAGATATTGTTAAGTTTGAGCAAGCTGCTCTTGAAAAACATAACGTAAACATTGATTACATCCCGCCTCGTTATAAATCGGCGTACTTTAACCACTCAATGGGTGGTTATGCAGCAGGTTACTACGCATATATGTGGAGTGAAATTTTAGCGGCAGATGCGTATGCGTATGTTCAAACACAGGGTGGTTTAAACCGTAAGATTGGTCAGAAGTATCGTGAGAATATCCTTGAAGTAGGTAACACTCGTGATCTTATGGAATCTTATAAAGCTTTCCGTGGACAAGAGCCAACGACTGAAGCGTTACTTAAGCGTCGTGGTTTATCGGTAACAGTTAATTAATTCAACATCATAACCAACTAAAGCAGCTAGGTATTGAGCTAAGGTCACTTTGAACCTAGTTGCTTTTTTCAGTATTATTTTCTGTATATTCAAATACACAAAGGCCATTTGATGATCTATGCTGTTGCTATATCAATCAACAATATTAATAGGTAGTATGAAATAAAAAACACATCCAACTACGATGCATCTATCACTTCAACTTTTTCCTCTGTGGGCTGTTATCAGCTCTGTTATTGCTTACTTTAACCCTAGCCTGTTTACAGGTTTTAAATCGAGTATTGTGCCGCTGTTAATGTTTATCATGCTAACGATGGGTTTAACGCTAAAACCAGCAGACTTTAAGCGGGTCGTTGAAAATAAAAAGGCCGTGGGGCTTGGTCTAGTTTTGCAATTTACTGTCATGCCTATCACCGCATTTTTGCTCAGCCAACTCTTTGTATTAGACACTCAAATGCTAATTGGTATGGTGCTTGTTGGTGCTGTTGCCGGTGGCACCGCAAGTAATGTGTTGTGTTATTTGGCAAAAGGCGATGTTGCTTTGTCTGTGACCATGACAGCAGTCAGTACCTTAATTGGAGTGTTCATGACGCCGCTTTTAACAAGCCTATTGATTGCTCAGAATGTTGATATTCCTATACTTTCGATGCTGAGTAGTTTGGCAAAGATTGTATTATTACCTCTTTTAACTGGCATTATGCTCAACTACACCTTTTCCAATGTTATTGCGAAGATACACAGCAAATTGCCAATAATTGCTATGTTGGCAATCATTTTTATCATCAGTATTATCGTCGCCTTGAACCACCAAAAGCTGCAAAGCTTGAGCCTATTGACTGTAGCAGCAGTTATGCTCCATAACCTTATCGGGCTATCATTAGGTTATTGGGCACCGAAAAAATTAGGTTTTAATGAACACGTTTGTCGCACAGTGGCGTTTGAGGTGAGTATGCAAAACTCTGGGTTGGCAGTGGCGCTTGCGATTAAATTTTTTACCCCAACAGCGGCTATTGCGGGTACGCTATTTTCAATTTGGCACAATATAAGTGGCTCTCTTTTAGCGGGTTACTGGCAAAGAAAACGCGCCGATTAAGGCGCTTATTCAAATTTATACATTACTTTTCTTGAAAGTCTTCAGCTTCATAATAAAGCGGCTTTAAAGTGCCACAATTCACAAATTTATAAGTCAATTCGCTTTCTTTCGGCACGCGCTTCGATGTTCTGAATTTTTGCAAGCAAGCCCCAGTCATATCAATATGAATCAAGTGACTGAAGCTAGGGGCTTTTTGGATTTTGTGGATATATAAACGTTCATTGCCTTTGATATCCACATAATCATAATCTTGCCACTGAGTCGAATCTTGTAAATCTTTAAACTCTCTTGCATAAATTTTATCGGTAAATTCTATAGTACGGTTTGCATAAAATAAATTACCGCCTCTGTCAAAGTGGCCCATATAAACATCGGCAGTGACAGTGATCTCTTCACCTCGAAGCAAACGTTGGATGTTAAATGCTTGCGGTTTAATCGTAACTAAATCTGCATCTTTGACTAGATTTAAAAAAGCAACATCGGGGTTTTTAATTTCATACACAACTTGTAAGTCATGGGGCATACGATAACCAGACATATTCATAGCATAAATATTTGAGCCTTTATTAACTAGCACCATAGGATGCTCAGCATGATATCCAGGATCTAAAGGTTCTGGCTCTGGCTTTTTTTCTTCTTCGGCCATGGCCGCACATGTAAAAAGTAAACTCAGTAACAAATAAACTAATCTCATATTACTTCTCTTTAACCTTATGATTAAAAAGCAGTATAGCAGTTGAGATTGGTAAATATGATGATTGAGCAATAATATTTTTTTTACTCAGTTTTAAAACTAGCCTAAGCAAGCATTTATGAAGGCTTTGATAATTGGGTGTTGCTTATTCTGTAAAGCGCTTCGCTCTGGCTGAAAGGCCGTACCAATAAAGAATGGATGGGATCGCAGCTCTAACGATTTTGGCTCTCCATTGTGGTCAACACTGCTAAATAGCAAATCACTTTCTGCAAACAAGTTTAAGTATTTTGGGTTCACACCAAAGCCGCAGTTATATTCTTCTCTAATTTCTCTTTGACCATACATACCTTGTATTTTGCTGTTTGCTTTTAAAGTAACACCATGTTGCTCATGATTTAAACGGCACACTAAAGCACTGATCAGAGGCATGGGTGTTTCTAAATCCACTTCTGCATTACCCGCTTGTTCATACTCTAACGCATTTCGAGCAAACTCTAACGCGGCATGTTGGTAACCCGCGCAAGTGCCTAAGAATGGCTTTTTATGCTCACGAGCAAAACGGATCACAGACAACACGTTTTCCATATTGTCATACGGGCTTTTGGGCACGCACCAAATGCCATCGAACTGCGATAAATCTTGTAAATCGACTGCTGATGAATGTATCCATTGATATTCAATTGACTGAGCAGTATTTAACTGCAAAGCTTTAGGAATGGCTTGGTGGGCAAGCACTTGTGGATCGTAGTCTCCGACTAAAGCGATTTTCATACTGTTTCCTTAATGATAAAAGCATAGCTCTATAAAATAGCCCCCTCCTCCATTCAATTCAACAATCACACCATTCATCTTCGTTTTTCACCGTTACTGTACTTTTTCAACATCAAAAAACCGGCTCCTTTTAGACTCTGTACATACATTTACTAACAGGGGTTAATATGAAAACCAGTTACCTACTTGCCATTTATCTACTATTTTTGAGCTGCCTTGCTACGGCAAAGACACAAGCACAGCAAACACTTCAACCAGATGAGTTCAAAGCTCAATTCAGCAAAATACTTGAAGAACACAATGTTGTGGGTGCTCAGCTCGTCATTTTTAATAAACATAAAAATACCGTAGAGCTTAATCATGGTTTTAGTAATCTAGAGCAAGAAATAGCAGTCGATAAAAATACTTTATTTAGAGCCGGTTCAACAACCAAGCCTTTTGTTGCAATGGCTATTATGCAACTTATCGAAGAGGGATATTTTTCTTTACAGTCTAAGGTGAGTGAACTTGCGCCTGAAATTAACATTGATAATCCATGGCACGAAACCAGCCCTATCAGAGTCGTTCACTTACTCGAGCACACGGCTGGGTTTGATGACATGCATTTTAAGAACTTTTATAACAAAACGGGGCAAGAGGTAAACCTGCTTGAATCAGTAAATCGTGATGCTGAGTCACTTGCTGTAAGATGGCAACCTGGCACAAGGCACGCCTATGCGAACCCAGGCTATGGCATTTTGGGTTACTTAATAGAAAAGTTTAGCAACCAAGCTTTTGATGACTATGTAAGCAAAAATATCCTTGCACCATTGGATATGAACAATGCCTTCTTTGGTTACCAGCAAGACAACTCGGCATTTAGCCAAGGGTTCAATTCAGGTGAGGCAATCCCTAATTATGATATTTTTCTTCGTCCAGCTGGTAATTTAAGTATTTCAGCATCTGAACTTGCTAAGTTTGGCCGCTATTTTCTTGATTCAACTCAGCATAATGCTATCGCATCGATAAACTCGGATATTTTAGCAAAAATGCAAATGCCGCACTCTACTCTAGCGGCCAAGCAAGGCCTTAACTTTGGCTATGGCCTTGGTTTATACCAAACAGAGCAAAAAGGCCATTTATGGGTTGGTCACAATGGGGGCGTTGGTGAGTTTATCACAGCATTTGCTTTCTCTCACCAATTAGATATTGGCTATGTACTCATGGTGAACACCAACAGCATTAAATATCGTGAAATTTCGGATATGCTAATGGATTACTTACACCAAAATATCGAGCCCAAACTACAGCCACAAAGCACACAAATAAACTCAGATATTACTGGTTACTATCGTTTGCACTCTGACAGAAACCAAATTTTCGCTGGCATAACTTGGCCTTTTAATGCCGTAAAAGTATCTCAACAAGATAATGAACTGACTGTCTCACCGCTTATTCCATCTGAATCTTTAACGCTAATTCACCTTGAAGATAATCAATTTATTGAAAAAGGCTCGTATATCGCTAATTCAATCTTTGTAGAGCATCCTGAATATGGAAAGGTATTGGTAACAGATGGGCAGTTTTGGGTTGAGTCATCATTCTTTATGGCTTGGTTACCAGTTGTAATAGGCCTGCTATTTGTTATTAGCTTAACGGTTACTTTATTGTATTTGCCAATCTGGTGCGTAAACTTTTTCAGAGGCAAATTGAAAAACAAAAGCCAGCTACTCATTCGTCTATTGCCATTTTGTGCAGTGGCAAGCTTAATTTTATTAGCAATTGCATTTACACAAATCACTTGGCTGACAATTGCCGATATCAACGCCGCGACCCTCATTATTTTTGCATGCACTTGGCTATTTGCACTCTTTTCTTTTATGAGTTTAATCAGTTTTTGTAAATTTAAGAAACAGGAAGCAAATCGATTCGCCCGAATATTTTTACCAATGAGTAGTATGCTGTTTTCAATTTCAACGGTATATTTTGCAGTGAATGGTTACATAGGCTTAGCATTATGGGCTTGGTAAATACTTTACCCCAGCTAGGTTAAGCACAACTAAAATAGGCTAAGAGTACAAAAATTGATGCATTACTTTTCTAGAAAGAAGCAATTCTGGGTCTGCCAAATAATTGGGTGGAGTATGTTGGCAACTGTAAATCTACTCCTCAGATTAATGCCAGACTTTAATAATGTGGATGAAAAAGTTGTAAACAGCATTGTTATTTTGCTCTTTGGGCTGCTTACCTCTCTTGGCCTGAGAGTGTTCTATATCAAAAGTAGAGTGATAGAAAAATCACTCTCTAGAATGGTATTACCTGTACTTATTTGCTCTTTAATAAGTACAAGTGCCATGGCTTTATTTATGCTTAGCATCGTCTCCCTGTTGCATAGCACAAACCCTGATTATGACTCTGCACTAGGTCACATGAATATTATAAGTAACATCATTGGGCTATACCCAATCACCCTAATTTGGAGCTGTATTTATTTAGGTGTGCAATCACTGCAGCGTTGGAAACAAGTAGAAAGTGAAAAACTATCACTGCAATTAGCATTAAAAGAAGCGCAACTTAACACCCTAATCAGCCAAATTAACCCTCACTTTATGTTTAACAGTCTCAACAACATTAGAGCTTTGATGTTAGAGGACATAAACCAAGCAAGAGCGAGTATCACGCAACTTTCTAACGTTATGAGGCATGCATTGAATGCTGATAAAAAAAGCCATATTCCTCTTGAGCAAGAACTTAAAGTAATTGAAGAGTTTATTGCTATTTCAGGTATTCAATATGAAGGCAGGCTCAAATTTAAAAGCAAGGTAGATGACCACTTACTTCACGTACTCGTGCCCCCTATGATGATACAAATGCTCATTGAAAATGCTATAAAACATGGTATTAGCCTAGTCAAAGGCGGTGGTGTATTAAGTTTGGAGATTAACAAGCAAGCGGATTTCATATTCATTCGAGTATGTAACCCTGGAAGCTTAAAGCCCTCTTCGACCTCCAGAACATCAACCAATATAGGCTTACATAATATTCGAAAGCGTTTACAGTTGTTATATGGTTCATCTGCAAGTTTTGAGTTAAGCGAAGCAGACGAGACCGTGATTGCCACGCTTACTTTTCCTATACAGTCTCATCATTCGAAGGCAGAACTATGAAAGCAATCATTATTGAAGATTCTCGTTTAGCAAGATTAGAACTCAACACTATGCTCTGTGAATTTGAACAAATAGAGGTGATAGCCCAAGCGGCAGATCCAGATGAAGGCATTGCTTTAATCAAACAACATCAACCCGAGATCTTATTTTTGGATATTCAGATGCCGGGTAAGAATGGCTTTGAATTACTCGATGAGATCGATTTTCAAGGTAAGGTTATCTTCACAACGGCATACGATGAGTATGCTATTCGCTCATTTGACTACGACGCATTCGACTACTTATTAAAACCGATTGAAACAGACCGATTAACAGTCACCATTAATAAGCTCATCAGACTAGAAGCCTCAGAGCCAGCACCACAAGACACTGAACAAGTGAAGTTTGATGAAAACAGCTCTGTGTTTTTAAAAGACGGCGATGAATGTGACTTCGTGCCTTTAAAAGATATATTTTTAATTGAAAGCTGTTCAAACTATTGCTTTATACATCATAAGCAACAAAAACCACTGATAAAAAAGTCTCTCAATCTACTAGAAGCACGATTGCCTGAAACGCTATTCTTTAGGGCAAATAGACAGCACATCATTAATTTAAGACAGGTAAAAAACGTTGATATCGCTGTTAATGGCAATTTATTAATTACCTTACATTCAGGCCATGAAGTTGAAGCCTCTCGTAGACATACAAGTCGTTTCAAACAGCTAATGAGCTTTTAAAAAGTATTTAAAATTCAAATGCTAAAACTTTGTACATGATTACCTAGTTTTCTCTGTAGTGAACATATTTACACCTTGTAAAAGTAGACTTATCTATTCACTCGTCAAACTCCCTTTACAGTATTCAGCAACCATTAAGCTGGTATGAATGCATCTTGCTGTCATTTTCTATATTATGCGCGCGAAAAATAATTCTTATTAATTTTTAGGACAACAAGTATGAGTAACTCCCCAGAAGCCATGACATTAGATATGTCTTCAGCCAGTCGGGGTGGCTGGACTCAGCACGACACACAATGGGTGTTAAGCCTATTCGGTACAGCGGTCGGTGCGGGTATTTTATTTTTACCAATCAACATCGGTATTGGTGGTTTTTGGCCACTGCTAATTATGGCCTTACTAGCCTTCCCAATGACATTTTTAGCACACCGTGGTCTTGCCCGTTTTGTGCTCTCATCAAAGCAAGATAACGCAGACTTCACCGACGTGGTTGAAGAGCATTTTGGCGCTGGTGCGGGCCGTTTAATTTCACTTCTATATTTTTTCTCTATTTACCCTATTCTACTTATCTACGGTGTAGGTTTAACCAATACGGTAGATAGCTTTATGGTGAACCAGTTAGGCATGGAGTCTATCCCTCGTGTGGCGCTTTCTGGCGTACTGGTTGCGTTTATGGTTGGTTTAATGCTGGGTGGTGAAAAGCTTCTCATGCGCGCCTTCTCTGCTTTGGTTTACCCTTTAGTAGCGATTTTATTATTCTTATCACTTTACCTAATTCCTAATTGGCAAATGCCTGCGGTTTCAGCACCGGATATGGGTGAGCTGAGCAGCACATTATGGCTATCAGTGCCTGTGATTGTATTCTCATTCAGTCACGCTGCTGCAATTTCTAGCTTTGCGAATGTGCAGCGCCGTCATTACAAATCTGAAGCGGTGAGCAAAAGCGAAAAGATTCTAAAATATACCTCTTTAATGCTTATCCTATTTGTATTGCTTTTTGTATTTTCTTGTATTTTCTCTTTAACACCAGAGCAAATGGCACAAGCGAAAGAAGCAAACGTGTCGGTTCTATCATTCTTAGCTAACGTGTATGACAACCCATATATTGCACTGCTTGGCCCATTCGTTGCCTTTGTTGCCATTACCTCTTCTTTCTTAGGTCACTTCTTAGGTGCCCGTGAAAGCTTTAATGGTCTGGTTACAAAGCAAACTAAGCTAGGTAATGCGACTGCGGATAAAATTGGCGTTGCTGTGATGTTTGTCACAATTTGGATCTGTGCGGTAATTAACCCAAGCATTCTGGGTATGATGGAAGCAATTTCAGGCCCTATCATTGCGATGATTTTATTCGTTATGCCAACTATCGCCATATACAAAGTACCAAGCCTAAATAAATACAAAGGCCGCTTAAGCACGTACTTTGTATTAATCGTTGGTTTGCTTGCAGTATCTGCGTTGTTATTTAGTTGGTAAAAATCAACTAAAAAAGCAAAACATAAATAAAAAGCCCGAGTAGAAATACTTGGGCTTTTTATTTAATTTTTGTTCCTATTTTGATATCGTTACTAAATCAGCCCTAGGAGCGGTATTGCTGATAAATATAACAAACAAAATAACAAGGAATCATTATGTTAAAAACAATAAAAGCTTTAGCTATTTCTTCAGTCCTGATCTCAGCAGCTTACTTCTCTAATGCAGCAATTGCGAAAGGGTTTCAAGAAGTTTCAGTTGCTTGCTTTCCTGTATCTAGTGGGTTTCCATGGATTGAAGAAGCAACAAGTCAGAGTGACTTCAACTACCTAGTATCTAAATGCGAAGCGCAAGGTGGGCAAGTTACTATTTATTAATAATAACGACAAAGCAGGGTCTCCCCTGCTTTTACTAAATTATCTTCTTCTAACAAATAAGCCTGCACCTAACAGCATCAACATACTAAATAAGCTACCTGAACTACTCTCTGAATTGTTATTACCCGTGTCAGGATCAGTAGTTGTCAGCAACGTATTTTTCTTAGGTTCTAAATTTTCTGCCGTATTTTCACTGTCATCAATAATCGTTACTGCATTGATTGTTATGAAGTTGCTCTCGTCTGGGTTAACCTGATCGTCAGCACATTTTTCTTGCGAGTAATCAACTAAAGGAATTGAACCACAGCGCTCTAATTTAGCAATTTTATCTACGATATCCATACCATCACCAATCACCTGACCAAATACGGTAAAGCCACCATTTTGCACGTCTAGATTTGTGCTATTGTCTTTGAGGTTAAAAAACCACTGACTTGATGCACTATTCTGATCACCTTCCACCTTAGCCATAGCAATGGTCCCCCGCACGTTTGAATAAACAGGCTCATTTTCTACATTGCCAAATGACTCAACTTGGCTTAGCGGAATACTGCCTTCATAAAAGAAGCCACCACCTTGTAACACAAAGTTTGGCTCTAAGCGGTGGAAAATTACATCTTGATAACGGTCTGCGTTGACATACTTCATGAAGTTTTCAACCGTTTTTGGCGTGGTTTGATCAAACAAGTTAACTTGAAAACTACCTTGAGAAGTTTGAAACTCTACAATAGTTGCCATTGCTGAGCTGCTTGCAACTAACAGTGCTGTTGAAAATAAATGTTTAATCAATGTCTTTGCCTCAAATATAAAATTTGTGCTAAGACTACTGGTTAAAAGATAAAATGAAAAGAGAGTGCAAGCTTTGTGTAACAATTAATAACAATTACAAACACAAAGCTCTAATTAATTGAAGATGGGCCGTTGTAAAAAGTTTATAAAACTAAGACCTAGCAGCCTGCTTCGCTGCGCGCTCTTCTTGCCAACCATAAAATAATAGCATTCCTGCTCCGGCTAAAATAAACATATCGGCAATGTTAAAAACCCCTGTACGTAAGTTACCGATACCCACATTTAAGAAATCAATAACACCTCCATCATTTAATACTCTATCTAGCCAATTACTAGCACCACCAGAGACAATCAGCGCCCAAGCAACCGCCATTGGGTTTGTCAGTTTCTTATCTCTTAATACGTAAATAATAATACCCAACAGAAAAGCCCCGACCACACCAATGAAAGCGACCTTTCTCATTGATTCAGGCATTGCACCGCCCAAACTCAAAAAAGCGCCATGATTCTCAGCATAACCAATTCGAAACACATCATTAAAATAACTCGCCATTGGCCAAGGTTCTAGAGAATTAGCAGCCCAGAGCTTAGAAAGCTGATCAAAAATCAACGTTAGTAGTATCACCACAATAAAAACTGTTTTAGGGGTGTTTTTTGTAAACATAAGTACGACCGAAATAAATATTTACCAAAATTTATTGCAAAGTATCTGAGTAATAAATGAATGGCAATCATCTTGGGTTAAATGGCAAAACCAAACAAAAACATGCGCCGCCCAAACCTTGGTGTTTTTCAATAACAGTTAATTCACCGCCATGTAAATGTGCTATTGATCGCGCTATTGCTAAACCTAGGCCGCATCCGCCAGAATCTCTTGATCGACTAGGATCAAGGCGTGTAAATGGTTCAAAAATGCGGGTTATTCTACCCGGCGGGATCCCAATACCATCATCTTCAACAATACAGTGAATTGAGTCGCTCTCTAACGTTAGACTGATTTCACACTTACTTTTCGCAAACCTACCAGCATTACGCAGTATATTAATGAATAATCTAGTTAATAAATGTGTATCAACCTCAGCTTCTATTTGACTGTCTTTTACCTCAAACTGAATGCTCGGATAAAAAACCTCAATTTGTTTTAGTGCTTGCCTTATTAGCTCAGTAAGTACACAAGGCTCTCTATTTAGCACTGTTGAGCCATCTTTTAAACGAGCATAAGAAAGCAGCTCTTTTACTAAGTCATCTAGCCCCTGCAATGCCTTTTGCATTGATTGGGTTAAGTCTTGTCTATCTTGCTCTTGAGCGTCTTCTAACATATCTAGTGCAAACTGAATTCGTGCCATGGGGCTTCGGAATTCATGAGCAACACCATGCAGAAGGTCTCTTTGTAAGTTTAATTGAGTTTGATTTTGCGAACTAATATCGGATAAATAATGTTTTATTTGAATAATTTGCTCGTCAATTGACCTTGAACGAGGACTGCTTTTCTCATTAATTTTTGAAATGTTTTTTTCCAAACGCTTTTGCTCAGACCAACAATAAAACGTAAATAAAGCCAATGCGCCGAGATTCAATACACTAGATACTAGCCATAAAAGCCAATCAGAGAGCCAGTTCGTTACACTATCAAAATACACATTTTCAAGCATCACCAATTGCTGCTCATCAAGAATATAAAACACACTGGATGTCGATAAGTCTATAAAACTCTTTTGACCATCCAAAAGCGCCCTGGAAAACAAGTCTTGCTCATACGATGCAAAATTTTTAGCCAAAATTATATAAGCATCAGCCCCATGACGTTCACTGGCTTTAAGCGCTTCACGCTCCCAATGTGTCGCAGGTCTGCTAGTAAAGGCTGTTTCAAGTTCGCTGGCTAATTTATAAAGGTGTGCTTCCCATTCATCGATGGCCTTTTCAACCAGAGCGGGTTGAGCATAGTGGTAGGTGACATGCGCTGACACTAAATTACATAGAAGCAAAAAAAGAGCGCCAACAACGATTTTCTTAAGATTAAGTTGCAAGTAAGTACCCTTTATTTCTGACCGTAGTCAATAGTTTAGGCTGTTTAGGATCATCCCCTAACTTTTTCCTGAGCCGAGATACTCTCAAATCTATAGAACGATCCATTGGGTCATAATCAAGCTTAAAAATGCGTTTATGCAGCTTTTCTCGGGAGAAAATCTCACCAGGTGAACTTGCTAAAATCACCAGTAAATCAAATTCAGCACTCGATAAATCTATATCTTGAGATAAGTATTTAACACGTCGATTAGGTAAATCTATCTGCAACTCACCATGGCAAGACACTATGCTTGTTTGTTGCTGTTCAATTAGACTTGATTGTCTTCTCAACTGGGCTCGAATATGTGCCAGAAGCACCCTAGGTTTAATTGGTTTACATAAATAATCATC
Organism: Pseudoalteromonas sp. MTN2-4; assembly: GCF_042848605.1. Classification (NCBI taxonomy): domain Bacteria; kingdom Pseudomonadati; phylum Pseudomonadota; class Gammaproteobacteria; order Alteromonadales; family Pseudoalteromonadaceae; genus Pseudoalteromonas; species Pseudoalteromonas sp. MTN2-4. Next base: position 76,336 of record NZ_BTGK01000004.1, on the reverse strand, counting down.
AGCACCAACTTCTAGACCAGTCACTTCATCTATGTCATCAATTAAAGCGGTGAGCATAATGATGGGCCCAGTGAAGCTTGGTCTGATAGCTTTACATATTGTAAGCCCATCTGTGCCTGGTAACATTAAGTCAAGAATGATTAAATCTGGCTGCTCAGAGTCTATACCTTTGATTGCATCACTTCCATTATTGATAACACTAACTTTATAACCATTTTGAGTTAAAAATTGGCTAACTAAGTCGGTCAGCTCAATATCATCATCAATTATTAAAATTGAATGCACGTCTGTATGCCCTGCTTTGATACATTTTTCATCTAACATAAGTGTATCATTCAACAGTATCTATTGAATCAGTCGCTGAATTTAAACAGTGCTTTAACATAGCTTGGTTAAACGATTTTGCGAAAGCATAAGCATCTCTGCGCTTTTGTTTATCTTCTGTGCTCTTAATAATGTCTGTGCTGTTGTCGACGTAGCGCACTCCACACATTTTCTTTAATTTCGCAGTGTCTTCTTGCTCTAAGCCCGGAAAAACTAGACGCCTGCTTGCCAAGGCAAGCAATCTATAGTCATTTCTTTCTACTGCCTGTTCTATTTGTTTTGTCATTTCATGCTGACTGGTTTGCTGGGCACTGGCCTGAGTAGGTTGTGCAGTATATGCACAACCTACTAAGCACCCAGCTAATAAAGCGATACTGGTGAGCTTTATCATTATTATTTCCTCACTCTTCTTAAGAATAATGCAGAAAGTCCTAGCAACGACCATAAGCCGAATGTTCCAGAACCACCATCATCATTACTTGGCTCAGGCGTTGGAGGCGTTACTGGCGTCGGATCCTCTTTCACTGTAACTTCTACCTGTGCGGTGCTTGTACCACCACTACCATCTGATACAGTGTAATTAAATGTTTCTTTCCCTGAAAAACCGCTTGCTGCTGAATAGACAAGCTTGCCCTCTTTAATCTCGACTGTGCCTTGTCCTTGGTAATCAACACTCTCAACGACCAATGTATCTAAATCTTTATCTGAATCATTGCTAAGTACATCCAATGTCACTTCACTGGCTTCAAAGTCCACTTCAAAAGTGTCATTTTGCGCAACAGGTGCATCATTAACCGCTGCAACTGTAATTGTTAGCTGGAATACTTCACTGGTAAGCTCACCTCTAGATGCGGTAACCGGCACTTTAAGCGAGCCATTAAAATCAGCAGTGGGCGTGATGGTTAAGCTGTCCAGTGCATAATTTTCACCAGGCTGCAGGGTGAGCTTATCAACTGGCTTTGCTGTTGCATAAGTTAAATCAGAAGTTTTTAACGTGATGCTACTATCTTCATTCACTGATAACGCGACTTGACCCGTAATTTGTGGAGCGACTTCAGTGATTGGGCCTTCTCCAACCTCAATAGCAAAATTGCCAGAATTAACCGCAAAGAAGATATTGTCGCTACACATCACTTTTATACGCGCTTGAGTTGTTGTTATATTATCGAGTTGAACATTGAATTGACCATTGTTTGCAACGCCTTGCGCCAAGGTAGTTGTAAAGCTTTGTCCGGCATCATCCGAAAGTAGAATATCCACTTTTTCACAAGAGACCGGTGCGTTTTCAGTACCCGCTGTATGCCAAGTAACAACTTGTTCATTATCACGCCAATTACTTGATTGGTCAGGTAGCGTGACAGAAAAACCTTGCTCAACTTCAACTACATTAACTTGCATTGTGTCATCACTAACACCGCCCTGGCCATCGCGAACAACTAAACGAAAATCTAGCGCACGCGTTGTGGTTGCATACGCTTCGCCGTAACTCAGTTCACCTTTTAAGAGGTCGCTCATCTGAGGCACAACACGGGTTGGCTCTGAACTTGGATTAAACGTTCTAAACAAGGGTCGCTTACCATCATCAACACTGTCTTGTTGTTTATCAGCAGATGCAGGCCCTAAGTTAAACTGTTGCCAGCTATAATTGAGCGTGTCCCCATCGCTATCTTGGGCTGAACCTACTAATTTAAACGCAGTTTTAGCCGGTATAGTATAGTTTTGACCTGCTTCAACTGAAGGTTTTGCATTCGTTCGTTGTTTATGAACACCACACGTATTACCCGCCCCTAATCGACTGTAGTTATTCATTTGATCTAATGAACGAATATGAAAATAAGGATCTGAGTTAGCTTGTAAATCTTGCTCATCACAAATGCCTGTGTAGCCCATGATGGTAGAACCACTGCCTGGTTCATAGGCACTGTGATCTACTCGGTTTCCATCACACGCCCCAGCTAAACCATTATAGGTGTGATCTGCACCTAGCTGATGCCCGATTTCATGGGCGACATAATCAATATGAAATGCGTCGTTGGTAGGCGCTTCACTGCCTGTTACACCTTCAGCTTTGAACTCAGTACACACCACTTCAAACCCAGCTAAACCGCCGCCGCCAGTTCCTACTAGGTGGCCTATGTCATAGCTGTCTTGTGAAATTAAGCCATTAATTTGCTCTGTGAGAATATCGATATCTTCATCGGTATTTGCAAATGGGTCGGTTTCAGGGTCTAAAAAAATCAGTTTGTCATTGTCACTCACTATCTCAAAACTCATGGCTAGATCTCGCTCATATACATCATTGAGACGATTCACCATGGTCACGATAGCCGCCATCACTTTTTCTTTTGTGCCACCGTGAAATTGGCTGTATTCCCCTGTAGTAGTAAACGCAATACGGTAAGTGATATGTGTATTTGGTAAAGCACTATCTTCCGCCTGAGTTTCGCTCGATTGTATTTGTTCACGCTTTAACTGACTGCTTTGTAAGCGCTTAATCGGAGCACCTTGCTTAATTAGTTTAGATATATGCAGTGCTTTAGCTTCGTAGCTGCGATAAACATGTTCTGACTGCTCTGGATCTATAAATACCCGTGATTGCCCTTGATTAAAAACTCCAAAGAAGCCTTTTGGTCCAATATCGAAACGGCCTGTGTTAGCTGGGTTATCAACTTGAAAACCCACAAAGGTTTTTATGTCTGGAAACTTTTCCGCCAAAGTATCAGACATGACTTTATTGGGTTTCAGTCTAAATAACACAAACTCACCACTGGGTAAGGGCAACTCAACATCCACCTCTTGGCTTGGCGCCATGAGCTTTGCTTGTAATTGACTGCTTGCAAGATGATACCGAGCAAGCTGTTTAAGCTCTGAACTGCGGTTTTGTGTGGTTTGCTGCCATAACTCACTCGCCTGAGCGGGTAAATAAATAATTTGGCTTAGTACTACTGCTAACAAAGTTTTTTTCATTGTGTTGTCTTCCCATTGATGAGTCAAAACCACTGTATCGATATTAAACCACCTTTTGGGTATCCGTTTGTGATTCATTTGTATCAAGCTTGATACAAATATGCGCAATTGCAATTTTTGCATTTGGCTAGCTCCTTGCACTTTTCTACTTTGGCAAGCGCTTATCCATTTTTTTGGCACTAAAAGCCTAAACGATGTTAATAAGACGTTTTCTTAATAGGTGTAATAAATTGTAATCACTATTCGCTTGATTTCCCCGATTTAAGGCCCGTCTTTTCCAGTACTTTGCCAATTACACACTACTTTCACCACAAAAATGCTGATAAAGGATTTTATTTAACACCGATTTTTATTGTTTTTTTTGGGATAAATGAAATAGAAGCGTGTGGTGGCTAACCAACCGGAGAAATAAAATGGAAATTCGCTCACAAGTGAAAAGGAACTCTTTAGATGTAGCGCTTTTGTTCAATAATTCAATTGCACAGCTACTAGACAATAAATTTAATCACTTAACACGTTGTGACTTTGTGGTTGAATATCAAACCAGTCATGCTGTTTCACATTTTTGGCCTAAATCGGCGCAGTTTGAAAAGCCCATTTCAAAAATCCCCATTAATTATCAAAGAAAACAGCTTGGTACATTACATTTACTTGTTGAAGTAAAGCAGGGTTCAAGCGAAGAGCTTGCATTTAAACAATTTGCAAACCAGCTCGGATTGATGCTTGCGAGGCTCAGAGTCGCACAACTGAGTGACGAAAAATTTGGCCAAAGCTTTGCGCTCCAAGGCTATAGCGCAGAGATAAACAAACTTGAAAGACTCATAGAAAAGTGTGCCAACACCTTATTCCCCCTCGTCTTAAATGCCCCACCAGGAAGTGAAACGCTCGCAACAGCGATTAGCATTCATATGTTAAGTGATAAAAAAGCAGGCCCTTTTGTTGAGCTTGATTGCACATCTATTGACGCACATAACTTTGAAAGTAAATTAAAACAAGCATTCGAACAGGCGCAAAATGGCTCTTTGTTAATCGCCAATGTCAGCCATTTGCCGATGTCGCAACAAACTCAGCTCAATGCCCTGCTGACTAATCAATATAGCCTAAGACAAAACACGTCTCAGCCCAGGTTACTTTCTAGTAGTGAACACAATTTATATGCTCGGGTTAATCAGGGGTTATTTTCTCGCAGCCTGTTTGAAAAACTAAGCTTTCTTGAGCTACCAATCCCAAGTATAAAAGACAGAAAAACTGACTTACCTTTACTCATCAATACCTTATTTGACTACCATAAGATCAGTGCCAAGCAAAGCCTTGCAAAAGATTGCTTTGATTTACTCAGCCAGTACGATTGGCCTGGCAATATGATGCAATTAGAGCAAACTCTGGTTAAGCTAATCGCCCTTTCGTATCAAGACGATATCAGCTCAGAGGTACTTAAACAGACACTGCCTGAATTTAGTCAACAACTAGAAAATAGTGCGGGCCAAATGTTAGGAGAACACCGAAAATCTATCGTCACTATATTGTTTAAAAAACAAGTTGCTGAACAAAGAGCGTTACACCCAAGTTTGCTGAAAGCATTAATTTATATGCAGAACAATTGGCAACAAGAGATCACGTTAACAGGCCTTGCTAATCAGGCATTTGTCAGCCCCTCTCATCTGTCTTACTTATTTAAAAACACATTAAACAAAAGTTTTAAGCAAATTTTGGCTGAACTAAGAATAGAACACGCCAAAGCCATGATAGCCCAGGACCCTAACATTCGTATTACTGATTTATGTTTAGAGGTTGGGTTTGGCGACTTAAGCCACTTCGAAAAAATCTTCCGACGTTATACCGGTATGTCACCTCGCGACTATAAAAAACAATACAAACCATACCGAATCTAGACAAGCCGATATTCGCGGCAATTGTTAGCACAATTGCCCGATTAACAAAACGTTGCAACCCCTAATATGACCTTATCGAAACAAGCACGGATAACTGTGATGGAAGACCTAAGCACAAAAATACATGACTTAGTTAATCAGCAATCGCCTCAAGTTTCTCGTGCCATGTTAGTGCAAGCAACAGCGCAAGCACTAGGTAATGCAGCACACAATGCCACTTACTCTCAACAGCAACACAATGTGCTGATCAAAACTAATACTGCCATTGGAGCGAATTTAATTCTCTCTCTTGGCGCTAAGTATGCGAAAGCATAAGAGCTCAAACCGCTTGGAATGAGCACAATATTAACATGAAGAAGGAAACAAACTATGGCAGCAGCAGCTGGTGGTGCAGCAACACCACTTCAAGTAAATGGCCAAGTCACTGACTCAGTAACGCAAGTGAACACTAGTGTAGTTGGTGAAACACCTGCGATGGCAATGGGTAACGTGCATATGGCTACCAGTCAAGCATTAGGCACAGCAGCATTAAATGCAACAACAGGTAACCAACAGGCTTCAATCACGATGCAAGCAGCGACAGTACAAGGTGTGAATTCACTAATGTCGATTGGTAGCTCAGTGATCGGCCGCGGTACCGCAGAGATTTTATCTTAATTGAGCGGTTTTGCTTGGCAAAACTTCTCTCTTAACTTTACGACTTAACAGTCAAAATTAACTTAAAGAAAGGAAATTATCATGACAGCAACAGTTAATGGTGCAATCACTGATTCAGTAACTCAAGTAAACACTAAAGTTGTAGGCGAAACGCCAGCAATGGCGATGGGCAACCTATTAATGTCAACAAGCCAAGCATTAAGTAATGCTGCGCACAATGCAACATCAGCTCAGCAACAAGCGCAAATTACAATGCAAGCTGCAACTGTACAAGGTGTTAACTCACTAATGTCAATTGGTGGCTCTGTAGTAGGTCGAAGCGCTGAAGGCATCATCGAAAAAGGCTAATCGCGCTCAGCGCCATACAATTTGTATGGCGCTTTTTAATTCTTAATTTTATTTATTCTTAATAAGGACCGATTCGGTCATAGGAGAAAATCATGGCAGATGCACTAACAGTAAACCCGCAAGTTACTGATTCAGTTACGCAAGTAAACACTAAAGTGGTAGGTGAAACACCAGCAATGGCAATGGGTAACCTACTCATGTCAACAAGCCAAGCATTAGGTAACGCTGCGCACAATGCAACTGCGGCACAACAACAAGCTGCAATCACAATGCAAGCTGCAACTGTGCAAGGTGTTAATTCATTGATGTCTATTGGTAGCTCAGTGATTGGCCGCAGTGCTGAAAGCATTATTGAGCCAGGCGCTTAATCGCTTTTTCTGATGCCTTCAGGCCCTTACTTGCCTTGCAACTAAGGGCTTTTTTGCAGGAGTAAAATATGAGTAATCTAAACCAAGCACCTGAGGCAGGTGAGTCTGCAGTTAATAGCGCACAACAGTCAATCGCCCAATCTACCGCCTTGGCAATGGCAGATGCAACTGACAATTTACGTAACCTCAATACCTTAAGTACAACTGCAATTGGTGTCGCGTTATCACAATTTCTAGAAACGGGTGATAGCAAATATGTTGAAGCTATTTCAACGGCACAATCTATTGTCTCTCAAGGTGCTGAAAACTTCAGTGTGGTGGGCGAAAAAATTGCCACTGTGTTACACGAGACCGCCGAATAACACCTATGGGGATGAGTTTTATTACCTTAATCATCCCCGTATTTTCAGTAAAAAGCCCCGATTTTGCTCAAAGAAAATACGTTAACCTGTACTTAATTTCAAACTAACACCAATACGCTTAACTAAGTTGTCTATTTTGAGGCAAGAAAACCTTGTTGGTAGCAAGGCAAATATTTCGTTGTTTAGTTGTTCTAAATGAGAAATCTTTAACGCAGCTATCATCAGGTTTAATCCCTCGAAAATGATTAAGTGTTATTGCGCATTGGTATAATCTACGCAGTTTTTGCGTGCTTAAAGCAAGGACAAAGCAATGAGTGACGAACAAAATAATACAAATCAAGTACCTGAAGACAACCACCCATTTTCACAGCAGCCAACCAGTATGGTTGAAGCGACCCTCGCTGAAACATTGGGTTTGTCGATGCATAATGCGATCACCAACCAACAAAGTGCACAAATGACCACTTCTGCGTCGATCACCAATGCCTGTGCTCGATTATTGCAAACACCGACTCATTTACCAGCGTCTACTCAACAAACTCATGCTGCGCCCAAAGTTCCTCCAGCTCCCTTACAGCTTGAGCAAGATGCAGATATTGAAGATGTAGAGCCTGAAGAGGAAGTAACGCCCTCGCCTCCACAAAAAAAGCGCTTCAACTTGTTTAACTTTTTAGGCAAAAAACCCAAAGAGTCAACTGACGATGAATAGTACCGAAACAATTCAAGCTCATTGTGCTGAGCAATTAGCACAAATTACTGCGCTCACAAAAAGCAAGCAGCAAGAGGTCAATGCGCTCCTGCAAGGCAATCAAAAAGTGTTAAACGAGCACCAACCTTTTGAAGAAGCGAGCAAAATTTCTAAACACGTTGACGCCATGCTGAATGACGTTGACAAAACACTCACTCAAGCCATGTCAGCACTCAGTGAACAACTTGGTGTGCCGACAGCGCAAGAAGACAATCAAACGGAATAAGGACTCATTATGGCCGACAAACAACTCAATAAAGTCAATGAACAGATCACAGACTCTATTACTCAAGTAAATACCAAAGTACTGGCAGATACCCCAGCGATGGCGATGGGTAATTTCTACACAGCGCTCGGTTTATCACTGTCAAACGCAGGTAATAATGCCACCAGCGCACAGCAAAATGCCAATATCATGGCACAAGCTGCAACCGTGCAGGGTGTTAATGCATTGGGTGCAATTGGCAGTGCGGTACTGGGTCGTACCACTGAAGAGTTAATTGAGAAAGGCTAACTCAATTTTTTAATACCAATCCTTTTAATTAAGTGATCTATTTTGAGGCAAGGAAAATTGTCGATAGCACCGCTCACGCGTCCTGCTATCGCTGAGGTACCTACATCCATGTAGGCAAGGCTAAAATTTTGCTATTTAGTTGTTCTAAAAAGAAATTTTTAACGAAGCTAGCGTCAGTTTTAGTCCCTCAAAATGATTAAGTATTAATGAGGATTGGTATAACATGTTTGGGGGCTAGATTAGCTCCCATTGTTATCTAGGAGTAAGTATGTCTGATAGCAACGAAAAAACCATTTCTGACATCATCACACAACTGTCTGACTCAAGCCTCGCAGACACCGTGGGCTTAATGATGCAAAATGCCGTGACTATTCAGCAAAGTTCGCAAACTGTGAGTACGGCTTCTGTCAGTACTTCATGCGCCATGATCTTATCGCAGGGTTAATCTCGCACTATCATGTCGGATGTCAATGCGCGCAAAAAAGCTGAACAAGCCGTAGCCCAGTCTACGGCAATTGCCGTACAAGACGCGACCGATAATTTAAGAAACCTCAGCACCATTACTACTACTGCCATTGGTGTGGCGTTATCACAGCTACTGGCTACGGGCGACCCTAAGTATTCAAAGGTCATTGAAGAGGCGCAAAAAGTGCTCGAAAAAGGCACCGAGCAATTTGCCAATATAGGTAAAGAATCGGCAAAGATCCTCGAACAATTTAAGCCTTAGCCTGTACTTTCCTATGTTTTTCTTTGAGATATAAATACAGTGGCAAACCGCACGCTACACCAACAGTCAAGGTCGCGATTATCGCAAACGCAGCACCTCTAACTTGATGCTTTTTACTATCTGTTACGATGAAGCAAATAAGTGCCACTGCGGCTATAACCACATCTAACCATGCTAACACGCTAATATTGTTTGCTGTGATTGCTTGCCAAAGTAATTTTAGGTTTAAGCCGTTATCAAATAACCAAGGTAATAAGGCCCCATACGGGAGTACCGCGCCTAAAATAGCGAGTAGTAAATAAATTTTTGCCATATTTTCGAATTCCTTTTCAATAAATTACTTAATTAACCCGAACTTTGGTTAAGAGATTTACTAGCGTATTGATATTTAAATGATAAGTGATTATTCAAGTCTGCAGCCGGAGACTTTTAGCGATAACAAGGCGAATTTACGCGTCAATAGCTAGCCTATTGCAAGTAAATTCAACGCAGTTAACGTTGAAAGTAGCCGCTGGAGATACATTTATTATCCGGGAATCAGGTTAATTAGTAAACAAATCAAATACATTACCTAATGTACTTGTACTGCTTTTATAAAACTCTGTATAAGTACAGTGCACACAGGTCACAGCTGTGAATTTTCGATTTTGCATATCGAAGATTTTTGACCAGCCACTGCCCGTTGTTGCAATGGTATCTGTTTCATAATCTCGACAATCACATTTAGGGCACTTCCAACCGTTAGACATAACCGCTCCTTTTTAAAATTACTTAAATATACACATCATTTTGTGCGGTCAGTTCACCGCCTGCTTCACCCGTATTTACAACACCTTTTGGCTCAACAATCATTACTTTACACTCACATTCAGCAAATGGCTTATGTTCCTCGCCCTTAGCTACAACACACATTTCTCCGGTTTTCAAATGAACGCTTCGGTCTCGAAACTCAATACCCATCTCGCCTTCGATGACAATAAAGACCTCATCTGTGTCTTTATGATCGTGCCAGGTAAACTCACCTTGAATTTTAACCAGTTTAAACTGGTAGTCGTTCATCTCTGCGATCACTCTCGGCGACCAATGCTCATTGAATTTAGCAAACTTGTCTGCAAAATTAATCTGATCTTGTTTCATCTTTCCCCCTGTTATCTCAAGTTCTATCAACCAAGCTAAAGCATTTTTATTTAAGACCCAAAGATTTAAATTGAATATCACCAACAAAATTGTAATGAATTATTTTGCCATTTTGTTAGTCAGTTCTGATAGTGACTTCTGATAGGCCAGAGGTGTTATGCCAAACCACTTTTTACATGCATGGGTAAATGAAGATTGTTCCACAAAGCCAAGCTCATAGGCCGTTTGTGCAATGGTATTATTTTTAAGTAACTTATCTATCCGAGATTTACGTTCAGCCTCTAGCATGAGCGAAAAACTCACTTTCTCCGCTTTTAACTTTCTTTGTAATGAACGTGCACTCATAAAAAGTGCTTCGGCGATACGTTTTTGGTCGCACCCCTGTAAGTTACTTGTAGCACTGAGTAAAGTAGCGACTTGCTGTTTAATATTACTGTTTCGAATAGTTTGAGAAAGCTCAGATTGAGTGAGCTTACTCTGTGAAAGCTCTGTTTCAGAAAGTTTAACCAAAGCCAAAAACATAGCCTTATTTTCAGAGGTAAATGGCAGTGCAAGCAGAGTTTTATCAAAGCTGATGCGGTTTTCATTCGTCTTTGTTATGACCTTGCAATTAAACCAAACTTTAAGTTGTTTAACCTCTTGTGCTGACAAATCAAAGCTGAATGTCACTTGATGCGGAGAAAGCGTTTCTCCGAGAATTTTTCTCACCGTCGCAATCCATGCTGTGGTATTTCGAAGCACCATCTGTTTGCAATCGATGCTAAGCGGCCGCCAATCTAAGTGCGCAAATGTGTCAGTAGCACTTAGCTGAGTTTGCCCAATATCAGCGACCAGCGCATCAAACCGCATGAGAACATCTATGGCTTGTGCAAGATTTTCACAGCTTTCGACCAAATAGCCCAGTACACCGTAATCTCTTGCTTGAATGTGCTTTCCCAATTCAAACCCAAACAAGCTAAGCTCTGTGCGCTCTGCACCAAAGTTAAGCAGATCAACATAGGTTTGCATGGCAATGCGCTCAGATGTGAGCTGTGTGATATCGTATTTTATTTCTGTTGTAGCAATGCCCTGCTCATTCAAAAAAGCCAAGACACTATGTAAATATGCATTTGAAACTGACGCCATAACAACCCTGTCGCAAAATAACAAAACTATGTCGTATTAGCGCAAGAACCTCACTTATTGTCAAATTATGCTGTTAAAAAGCCCAAACGTGACTCAATTATGTTAGAAGTTAAATATCAAAAACTGATTGCTTGTAGCACTGATACTTTGCTAAATGCCCTGCTTGACCACAGCAATCTTGACCGTTTTTGTAATGCCAAATTCAAAGAACTTAAGCCTGCCAACAAAGATGAAATAACAGGTGGCAAGGGATGTATTCGGCAGGTATCAATATTGGGTATCAGTTTTGAAGAGCAAATTACTCAAGCTGACCAAACTGGGATTTGTTATAAGGTGCTCAATGATTTTCCTGTTCGCCAGCACCGTGGTGAAATTCTCTTTCAAAAAGCCGGCGAACACACTCAAGTTTCGTATCGAATTCAATGTCAAAGTCCTTGGTATATTCCCAAATTTGCGCTCAAAGCCATCCTTCAAAAAGACATTCAACAATGCCTAAATAGACTTGGAGATATGTATGATCCCCGTTGAACTGATTTTACTTGGTCTCAGTCCTATTTTCTTATTATGTGTCGCTGTTGAGTTCTATAAAGCAAGGCAGTATTACAACATAAAAGACAGCTTAAACAACGCTATGCTCGCGCTGTTGCATCAAGGTAGTGATGCCATCGCACTCATATTATTGATGCCATTTTTTAATTGGTTACATCAATTTGCTTTGTTTGATATTCCATTTTCAATTGGCAGTTTATTAGTCGGCTTTTTACTACAAGATTTTTTGTATTATTGGTTTCATCGTGCGTCTCATAATATCCACTGGTTTTGGCTTGCCCATGTGGTCCACCACAGCTCAAAACACATGAACTTCACAACCGCTTTTAGGCAGAGCCTTTTATATCCAATTGTTGGCATGTGGCTGTTTTGGCTGCCCATGATTTTACTGGGCTTTGCGCCAGCTATAGTGATTGCCATTGTCGCCCTCAACCTCGCCTTTCAGTTTTTTGTGCATACGCAAACCATAGGCAACTTAGGTTGGCTCGAAAAGGTATTCAACACACCTACGCACCATAGAGTTCACCACGCCACTAATGCCCCTTATATTGATAAGAACTATGCCGGCGTTTTAATCATTTGGGACAAGTTATTCGGTACGTTTGTAGAAGAAGATAAAAGCCTCACAATCCGCTATGGTATTGTTGGATCGGAGCCCAATAACACGCCATGGAGTGCTAACTTTATGCAAGTTAGAATACTCTATAGGCAAGTGCTAATAGCTAAAGGTGTAAGCAAAAAACTTAAGGTACTGTTTGGCTACCCATCCCATGAATGAAATTTCAGTTCAGCGTTTTTTGCATCACTGCCACGTCAACACCTCGGTAATTAACCTGCGATTCAATCTCCCAGCCTAGTTTGGTATAAAGGCCACCATTCAAAGATTCTGTCTGCAAGTATAGATGGTTTATATTGAGTTCAATGCCATGTTTCTCTGCTTGCATAACCAATTGGGATGCGATGTGCTGCCCTCTGTAGTCAGGGTTAACATACACACCACCCAGCCAATATTCTTTGTCGGGGTAAATAGTCATTTCACGGTACTTAATTTGTACCGCGCCCACTAAGGTTTGGCCATCAACAGCCAAAATAATGAGTGGCACTTGGTCCGTGTTTAAATAATCTTGCAACTTGTCTTGAAACGATTCAACCGAGCCATCTTCAACATAGGTGCCCCATTCATCAAAATACCATTTTGCCAACAGGGGTATATGCTGAGGATGATAAGCTAAATAAGTGAATTCTATCGCCATGCTAATATCCTTATTAAACAAAGCCTTTAAGGCTCAATCACCTGAAATCAGGTTAAATAATTATTCATAATTGAAAACTACAATAACGCGTTAAAACTATTTATACCATTTACTATTGGCATATTTGAAGTGATTCAATAACTTACTGCGTATTCCCACTTCTTTTAAGCAAAAATACAAATGATCAACACAGTTATAATGCTCAATACTGTAATTTGGTGCATAGCGACTGGTGAGATGCTGATAGAGCTCGTCAATTTTAGTTTCATTTTTTGATAGTAGCAGTGGCTGCTTATAGATAACTTTCCCTTTGCGCGGAATAGACTCTCGAATATAACCGTTAAAACCAAAGCCATGCGCTGCAGCGGTTTTATGGGTTAAGTCACTTACTACCAAACACGCATGTTTACGATACAGTGGGTGCTGCTCAGGCAGCCTGAGCAGATCGGTGGCATAGGAGTGGCGGATATAAGCGGTTATTAGAAACTTGCTCATTAAATACTTTCTTAAAATTGCAAAAACAACCGTAAGCCTGAGTGCCTCGCTTGCACCCTATTACTTTGCTCATCAGGCCACTGCCATTGATTAAACACGGACACCGAGGCCATATCATGCAATGTATATTTGAGCCAGGCTTCTCCTTGATGTATTTCATTATTTTGCTGGGCTTGCTGTCTTTCAGTCGCAACACCTAAACCAAACTGCCAGTTATTCTGCGTCCATGTTGAAGCCAGACTCAAAGTTGAATGGGTCAGTGTTTGTTTAGGCTCTGGAGAAGTAATATCTTTTTGTGCTTCAGCGTCACTTTGCTGTTGCTTGGTAAGGCCTGCTCTCACCAACAAAGCAAGCTCTCCCATGCTAAATGGTTGATGATATTGTAAGGCAGAGTACATACCCGTTGCCGCTTCGGCCTGATTTTTCCAAGCACCAAGGTGTACTTCTGAGTTGTTAACGCGCCATTTCACTTCACTTGCGATAAATAGTTGGCTATTACCTTGTGTGAGTACATCAGCGTAATTACCTTGTTTATCCGCCAACCCTTCACTGCGACTCACTAATAAAGTGTACCCCACCTCATTCTCGCTGGGTTGTTTTAGGTAGCGTATGCCCAAGGTGTAATCTGGGGTGTAAACGCTGGTGTTATTCACCAAAGCTGGCAGTAAAAACTGGGTGTTTTCGTCATTGGCAATGCCATTGGTATCGACACCACCTTCGATATCTAACAAACCAATGGTCAGTTCGGTGTCTGTATTGCTATTTGGCAGTTTAGATACGCCTGAGTCTTGCCAATAAAACGTAGAAACTTGTGCTCTGCCTGCTTCATTAGCATCTTGTGTGGTCAGCACGTCGGCACTACTTTCAAATAATACAAACATAGCTTGCCCTTGCTCATCAGGCGTTTGACTGTACTCAATCCCAAACTGAATCATTTGTTGCGTATTCAGCTGCAAACCAAGGTCAATATTTGCCGAAAATAACGAGCTCGAAAACCCTTGCTTGCTGTTTTGCTGTGTTGTCCAAAGCGTTGATGCGTCAATCGTTAGAGCTTGCTTCTCTGCTTGCTCATGTGTTTGCGCATATGCTTGGCCTTGAACGAGTAACAAGGCGCCAGTAATAAACTGTTTAATGGGTTTAACCAGCTCAAATGCTTGGCCAATAATGTGATGTATTATTTTAATTTTTAAGGAAAAAAAAGATTGCCTCATAGTGTGACTCTTCTGCTAAAAAATCACACTTTAAACAAGATTAAAATCGATAAATTGGGGAAACCCTGTGACTAATCAGGCTTATTTATCACCTAATCGATTCGCAATGTTATCCATCAATGCAAACATAATTTCGACATTGTAGCCCAGAACAAACGCGAACAGCATAGGTGAATAACTACCTTGTGGTACCCCTGTGCCCTCCCCCATCAACATACTACTAGACACACCGGCAACACCACCGAGCAAAATACGTAAGTTGTAATCTAAACAAAGTTTTTTTGAAAACGTACCGCGCTTGAAGTCAAGGTGTAGGTTTCTCAATACCAAAGTTAATGCGCCTAATAGCCCATACAGCAGGGGTAATATATAATTCGCCAATAAGTTAACCACATATTCGGCCGAAAGCCGTGAGTCAAAAAAGGCTTGCCGAGCTTGATGAAGCACAAAGGCTTTATCTAACTCCGAGATCTTATCTTTTAGCTGTGTAATTTGCTTAGCGCTTTCATAACTTCGTGGCTGCTCAGTAATGAAGTCTAATTGCGCCGTTAACTTGGCTTTACTCTGCTGATATTTAAATTTATCAAACTCCGAAATCGTCACTTCATGGCTAAAACCCAATCGCCAATATGTGTTCCATCTGAGTAGCAAGGTACGATTTGCATCAAACTCCTGATCAAGCTCTTGCTCTTTGCGCTTTATGGCTAGCCACTCTGAACTTGCTTTATGTGAGGGATTTAAGCTCAGTACCTGTAGCTTTTCTCGAAATTCATTACGTTCTGCGAATAACGCATGAGTTTTATGAATTACCCCAATACCAACCATATAATAAGTTTGCAAACTCACTGTCAGTACAATAATGGCACATACTAACAACCCATAATATAAAGGAATACGGTGTACTTGTTTGAATTGCTTAGGAAAGCGCGCCTGCCAAGAATGACTAGGATTACTATCACGAATACTCACCACACTTGCCGGCGCAACTTGTTTGACTAGTGCATTAAAGTATTGCCAAAACGCCGCTTCATCTTCTTCTGAGAGTGTTTTTTGTTCGTTAAACTCAGTTTTAATTCTAAGTACGTCTTTGAGTAATTTGCCGTCAAGCTGTAAGCCTTGACGACAAATGTAAGCCACCAGCAATTCCAGCTCTGCCATTGCTTCCTCGAGCTCTGTCATAACTGTCTGCCCTATTTATTTAAAGCTGTGTCGGAGACACAATCAAGCCGCCAACTTTCATCGGCTCTCCTTGGCTATTGAAAATATGCAGGGCATCTTCTAAGAAGTTAATGGGTAGGCTGGTGATTTCATCAGGTTTTCGCATCAAGTTTATGGCAATATCAGGTGCTTTTACTAAACCTACGGGTAACTCACCAGGTTCGCCTTTGTGCATTAGAATACGTTTCGCATAGTTTGCCGCTAAACGGGCGTTACTTTCAAAGCTAACACCTATAGCCATAAAGACACTACGCTCACCACCTTCAACATGACTCGGCGTGACACTCAGCACAGGCACATTTTGCGCATAAACGTTAATCAGATCGACATTCTCATAAAGCTCAGAGCTGCCTGTCACTAAAAAGGCTTTGGCTTGGTTCGACTTCTCAAGCTCAACAAACTCTTGCATTTTGCGTTCAAGATTATGATTAGGGTCTTTTAAATCCACTCCAATTTCGCTCACTTCTACTTTATATGCCTCTTGGAGGCTCAGAAACGGTTTTACCTGTGTCACCACTGAACTGGTGTTATTGGTATCATAAATAATTGCCAAGTCGGTGAGATCTGATAAGAATTTAGACTTGATATAGGCCAGTTGTGTATCTACATTAATGTTCAAAGATGTATAAGCAATGTTTGTTTGGCTTTTCATCAACACGGGATCGACATAACCCATGGCTATCGGATCTTTACTACAGGCACTGACAACTGGAATGGCGCCATTTTTGTAATTTCGACTTACAAAATCAGTTGCCTTCGAGCCCATCGAAAAAATGAGGTCGAACTGTTTTAACTGCGCCCATGCAACCATTGCTTCGGCTTCCACTTCATTGCCTTCATAATTAAACAAAGTAAAATTGGTTTTTATGCCTGAGTTTCTAAAATCACGGGCAATCTCTGCAGTAGAAATATCATAGGCGGTGGACCATTTTGGTGATAAAACCAAAATATTAAATTGCGGGTCGGGATAGCGATTTAACTCCGCTTGCTCTTTCAATCGTCCTGTTTTGGCGCTTTTTACAAAACGCTTTTTACAAGTTAAACCATTGTGCTCTGGCGCAACCTTTTGATAAGCGATAAACATTCTATCGCAGAAACCCACTTCAAAAGCCTGAGCTTTGAACACACATAAAAAAACTGTGAAAAACAGCGTCAATATTACTTGTCCTTTTGACATGTTAACCTCATTAGAATATAAAAAATAAACCCCATAACAATGAAAATAAAACCCACTAAAGATAAGTTAGTATTTACTTTGTCATTGCTATCCTGTACCAAAATTACCGCTGTCAGCATGGGACCCAATACCGCCCCCATACGTTCTAAAAATCGATAATTAGCCGCGGTAATGTCACTGCCAAATTGTTTAGCGTATTGACTACTCAGCATCACCCCGACCAATGGGCTGCCCAGAGTGCCCTGAAAGAATCCGACCATAAGTACCGCAATCACAATAACGCTCACAGACAGCAGCTCTTGATAGCTTTGCAATGACCCATAGTGACTTAAGGAGTGCGCCATCCACTCAAAACTGGCTATGAGCATAATGCTTAACCCTGCGCCAATAACACTCAAACTAATGGCTCGCAATTGGTTATTGGCATTGGGCTTAGCAAAATGTGTTGCAATAAGGATTGCGAAGAAATACAAGGCAATGATTTGCCCAGCGATATTAGGGTCTGCAAACTGTTGGTTGATAAGTACAGGGATATAAATCAAGATCACCCCGGTATGTATGGCTTTGATTGGGATGGCGATAAGCAGTAAGCATTGCTGCAATTGCCTATCTTTAAACATCATTAATAAGTCTGTTAGTAACCCCTTGCTTACAGAAGGTTTAACATCGTCGTCACCACTTGTATCGACTGCCAGCTCTATAGATTGATTCAAGCTATAAAGAAATGTCAGGCCGCCAATGACAGCTGCACTCATAAATACCCCTGAAACACCTAAAATTGGCACCACGACCGCCCCTACAGACACCCCAGCGATGGCACCGATATAAAACCCAATTAATAATTGATTACTCGCTGAAAACTGAGGGTAAGATTGAGCGATCCGTAAAAACTGACTTTGTACACAGATCACCAATAATCCCTGGGACATACCTGACAGCAACCTTGCAATTGCAAGTAATTCAGCTTCAACAAAATAGGCAAGCACAAGCAACGACACACTATTCACCACTAAGGCCAAGCGCAGCATGGTTTGCACCCCAAAGCGTCTAACCCACACCGCTGCAGGCACCATGACACAAGCAAATCCTAAGAAGTACAAACTGAATATCAACTGTAATTCGCCGCTACCGAGCGCCAATGTTTGCCTTAAGTAAGCAGGGAAAAAAGATAAGGTGATCGACTCAAGCAAGACACCCAAAACAAAAATTGCTCTGATTGCTCGATAGCTACTCGGTAAAGCAGACTTGCTCACTTTACTGCTTCGCTGACTGCTGACTACGGCTTCAACTAAGACATTTAAAATCAATAATAAAGCGGCTAACAAAATGAAAATATTGCGAACGGCCTTCCACAATTTCTGATAAATGTCGTTACTTAACACCTCACTACACACTTGATAATCAGACAACCCGATTTGTCGGCAGTTTGTTATGACCCCATCTTTGTTATCTGGTCCTGATGCTTCACCCAGCTTCAACACATTCAAACTGTGCAAAATACTGTTATTAACCCGATAAGGCTCTAATAACTCATCAACACCACGTACCTGATGGTCTAAATCAAACCCCATATCGGTCACTGCGCTAAAACGCTGCGACAATAAATCAAGCACCGCATCACTTTGACCAATAATTTTAGTTTGATATAGAGAAAAAGAAGTCATCACCAATTGCACAGTAAGTAAGCTAAACACACAATAAAACGCCCACTTCAAGGTGCTGGCCTTAGCTTGTTTTTGGAAAAGCCCCGCCACAAAAAAGGTAAAAATGATGAAAACCCAAGGTATTGAATCGATAATCTTGCCAAATGCTTGATGGATTTCTTGATTGAAAATACCCGCAGTCAGGACGATTGAAAGCACCCCTACATCAGCGGTATTAGTTGCCAATGGCAGTTGCAAAACATATTGCTGTGAGGCTGCTTTAGGCATTACTAGTCCCAGAATATCAATGTCGATTTGCTCAACGAGTTGTCCTGGAGCTGCTGAGCAAGATAAGGGAATGAGACCACTGTTTTGCCTGTCAGCTTGCGCATAAATGGATTTTATTTCAGCCCGTTCGACCCCTTGGGTTTGCAATGCAAAAGTATTTACTTGCGGTGCAAACCCTTTGTATTCAATCGGCATACCTAAGCTGAGCGACTGATTAATTTGCTGACGTAAGATATGTGATTGATTACAAATATTTTTAAGTACCAACTCTGGGGCAACCCGGTATGCTTCACCCGCGGCAATGAACACTATCACAGCAACACACAATAATAAGGTGACTTGCAATTGCACAGTTTGCTTTAGCAAATACATTAGCCCAGTGCGATTTACTGCCTCATGTTGATCTTCGGGGTTATGCATAACCTCTGGTTCTACTGACATGGCGCACCTATACGGGCTAACAGAGCATGATATTTAGGTTTTCGATGCAAAGATAAATGGCTCAAACTGACTTGAACTAAATAGTCTAAAAATTGTGTGTACGAGACTTTGAGCTCTTGCAAACCCATTGCAACCAAGCTGCCTGTTCCATTATGTACAGCCCCTAAATCAGGTTTAGGGTTTGCTTCAAGAACACATAACTGTCCTTTTGAATCCATTCTCAAATCAAGCCTAAACAAGCCATATAAGTTCAACATGGAAAAGAGCTTTCTACAATAAGCTGTCACCGTCTCATTAAGATGCGCTTGTTGCTCATCAGATAATGTAATGATGGAGTCCGTACCGATTGGCTTGATATCCATTGACGTAAATATGCGATTGCCTGGCCCTAAATTGCGCTGATAAATACCAAAACAAGTGGGCGAAGCCAGTTCCCCCATGGTTGGGATCACCGAAGCACAGTATTCGTCTCCTGATAAAAACTGCTCAATTAAAACGGCACTTTGCGTGTGTGAATAAACCTGCTGACAAACCTCATTTAATTCGCGCAAAGAGCTAACCACATGCACATGATTAGAAGCCCGCCCCGATACAGGTTTAACAATGAGTTTAGCATCGCCAAAGAAGTGAAGTTTGTTATGCCTGAGCACCAGTTCTTCAGCCGTATTTGGCTTTTCAGGATGCCAAAGCACATACTCTGCCGTAGGAATAGCAAGTTGCTGTAACAGCTTTTTAAACAGAAATTTATTATCCATAAGCGCGGCATTAAGCGGCGTATGCCCAACATAAGGGATACCCAAACTTTCTAACAGCGCGGCACCATGGCAACAAGGATCTGCGCCTTGCATCCCTCCCGTATTTAGCCAAGCAAAGTCGATTTTATTTTCAGCTAACTGCCTAGCTAAATGTTGATCATCGGCCAAACAGATAACATGATTAAATCCTGCTTGCTCAAGCCCTTCTTTGATATCATTCGCCACCTTTTGATAGCTTTTCCAGCTTCGCGTGTTGTAGCTTCGATAAATCACTGAACCTACTTGTGCAGGATCAGCAGAATAAATCACCGCAATACGCCCATTTAACTTCAATGTATTCAGTGCCGTATTAACTGACATCGCCTTCACTCCTTAAAACTGCCAAGCCAAACCTAATACATGGCTGTATTCTCCGGTTTTACTTTTTCGTCTTAACAAGTAGCTGACTTGTGCGCCCATCAAAGCATCTTTTAAAGTGAAAGCAAAAGGCACAAGGCGGTATTCGGTTAGCTGATAGTCTTCATCTAAAATCCATTCTTGGCGAATGTGAAAACGCTTAATATGAGCGAATGATGCATCTTTATCTGCACTTACTCTGATGCGGTAGCGGCCATTGGTTTCGCTGTCTTTTTCGATATATTCAACGCGATTGCGTAAACCAAAGCGCCAGCCACTGGCGAGTTTTCCTGATGAAAACGATGCTTCTAGTTCTAAACGTTGTAACTGGTCATCACCTGCGGTGTTATACAAGCGAATAAACTTACCTGCTGTCGCGACTTTGACATACTCGTTAAGCTTGTAACTCAACTTGGGTCCGGCAAAAAAGCCACTCAAGTCATCTACTCCATTTTGAGTTCTCAATTCGGTGTAAAATGAACTTGAAACCGACCCTTGCTTAAAAAGCATCTTATTTGCCGACACCCATAATTGCTGATCTTCTGCATTTATCTTTGCTGTAAACAACCCACATGTCACAAACAACAACGACCATAAAACCTGTTTCATAAATATCCTCTTTAATCTCATTTATGTGCTTTGAAACAGCCTTAGTATGTTGTTTTAAAGAAGTATTTAATCGGTGTAATATCTGTAAAATCAGGGGATTATATTCAACTTAGTGGTATTGATAAGACTCGAAGTAAATTCACTGCTACCGAGATTTATTTTTGTTTGGGACTAAATAACCTTACGTAGTACCAACTTCATATCGGGTTATGGGTGAATTTAAAAAATGAGCTTACAGCTACCGACATATACTCGGTAGCATAGAGATTAAGCCAAACTCGGTGTGTTGCCTGCGTCTTGCAATGACGCAGTCACATGTTGATAGTTTTGATACGCTGTTAAACCGCGTTCAAACACATCCGCGCTTTGCGGTTTTAAAGAAAGCTCACTCTTACAGCAGCTACATGTAAAAGACTTCCCCTGCAGCAATAAATTAGGCTCAATCACAATAGGGCTTTTACGCCCTTCTGATTCACAATATGGACAATCAATTATTGTACTCATGCGCTATTTTAACCTCCTGTTCCGTCGGCTTTAGTCCCGTCACCACTGATGAGCACAGGCGCAATGTTGTCGGTATACGCTTTAATGATCACCCCCACTCCTTCGGGTAGAGGCAACTGACCTGCATGTACTTTGACATCGTAAGTGGCTTTGTTGCTCTTATTATATTTCTCAGTTTCACTATTCTTACTTTCATTCGAATATGACACTGAGCCTGATACTTCCGTAGAGCCTAAGCCGTAATTCAGCTTCTGAGTGAACGATGCCTCAGCGCCGACCGACTGGCTTTGCTCATTGCTTTTCTCATGAGAAAAGCTCGATTTCACTTCCATATTAAAATGAATGTTCACGTCATCAACCGCGAGCGCATTCAAAGGGAGTAAGGTCAGTAATGGCAAATGAATTTCTGACTCAACTGATGATTGAGTTGTGGTGATTTCACCATCTTTATTGCTGGTCGTAAGCACTGGGCGTTTCAATGTGAGCGCCACCATAATGGGCTCAAGCATTTCACCTTTAAACTCTGAGTCTTGCGATTTGCTCTCAGTCTTATTGAAACAGGTATCTAACATAAACTGTACTTGCGTCATCGCCATTTTATGGTTGGCCTGCGCAGCCGCCATTAATGGCCCGCCAATTAAGTCTTTCATTGGCAAACCGCTGAATTGTTGCGCCATCGACAGCAGCGCAGGCCCTTGATTTACACTCATGGTATTTTCCTTTCGTTGTGTATGAGCATATAAGGTTAAAGGCTTTTAAATTTGAACAATCGTGTAAAACTGGTTTCTACTCAGGCAATTTTACGCCTGGAGATCCGAGTTCTGCCCGAGTTTTAAGAAAGTTAAATCGCTATTGTGTGAAAAATTATAACTGGACCTGCATATGATCAACCTACAAGAATTCGTTCAAACTATACACACTGCCACTGCAGCTGCGGGCGAAGCATTAATACAAAAAAACCTTGGCCTCATTGACCAATTTTTTGAACCTGTTGAAGATGAGCCTGAACAATCAGCATCAGGTAATGCCCGAAAAGCTGCGATTAATTCACGTACTGAAACACAAACACCCCATGAAGAGCCACCAGTGCAAGTCATGAAACCACGTATGGTCGCGGTGCAATATCCAAAAACCACCAAGGATGGCGCCAGTATTCAAACGGTCAATGTGCCTTTGATCACCCTAGTACCCCTTTCTCAAGTTGAGCTTAAAGAGATGGAATTTGCCACTGAACTGGAACTCAGCGTAAACGGTGAAGACTTGCAAGTGTCCTTCCCAAAACGCACAGCCAAGAGTCAAGATTTAGCCGCTGAAGGAGCTAACTTAGGCAATGGCGGCAAGGCGAAACTAGAAGTGAAAATTGCCGCCATGGAAACCCCTGATGGCTTACGTTATTTGGTTGATGGATATGAACGTGCGCTACGTTCTCAGATCCCAGGGTAATTGTTTTGGCCAGTTCATTAAATAGCTCAAAAGTGAAAATCAGTGATGCAGACCCTATTTTAAACCAGCTTATAAGTGCGCTCTATAAAGCACAACAAATGACAGAAGTAGACAAATACCATGCATTACTGAACCGCTTAAATATTAATTCAAAAGAGGAATTAGAGGCCAAAACTGTGCGCATAAGCATGCCAGTTTACAATGATGATAAAGCACTTTCACATACCCTGATTGAGGCGCCTTTGTTAAACTTATTCCCGTTATCATTTTTGCAAATAGCGCATATTAAACTCGACGTAGACCTATTTATTGAGCAAGCAGAAGAAACCAAGCCAAACCTCACTTTTAAAGCTAAATCCGGTTTGTTTTCGAAAAACCAACCTTGTCGGTTAAGTGTGAAATTAGATAGAAAAAACGGTCTGTCTTCAAATCTCGTGGTAGACAATCAGTAGGCGCTCTTATCTCCTAGCGCAAACTTTTTGAGCGCCAGCCGATCAGTGACTAACCCAAAGCAAAGTGCTATTGTCAAAAACGGTAAGTTTATATGTGATTCAGGAATAAGTGATTTGAGCAGCACTGATAATAACAAGGATAAATTTAAGCAACTCTCTGAAATGTACTTATTTGAAGAGATCTTTAAAGTCATCCGTATTTCCACAGGGATAAGCGTAGCTTTCTGTTATCTGGTTTTATTACTCACCAGTATGGCCTACCTACATCTATTTTACAGTGAGTTCGGGATCAGCATTGTTAAATATGTTTCCTTTGAAGATATGTTGGCTACGCCTATAAAAAATCCAAATATCGTATTTACATATATCGCGGTAATTTTGGTTTTAGTTATTGCTGACATAGGTAATCGTTTTAGAGCCAGAAAAAAACTGGAATATGCTGATGGTCAAATGCCAAAGCGAATGCGAGTTTTGAGTGCATTGCTTTGGGCACCAAACAACCCTAAAACGAACTTGCGATTTACTCTCGCTGCAGTGTCTATATGTGTTATTGCTTATATTTTTGCATTCGCAAAAATTGAAGCAAATGATATTAAAGCTGGTGAGTCTGAGAGAGTACTTATTGTTTTGAGTGATCAAGAAGCGCCAATTGAGACTTCTTTATTAGGAACCAGTGTGAATTATGTATTCACTTATGATCACAAGTCAAAAGAAGCCACTATTTTTTATGTTGAAGCAATAAAATCAATTCAAAGCTTCAAACAAGTTGCTGAAAAGGTAAATACCATTGAGCATCAAGAGTCGGCCCCCTCACAGCGAGAGCCTGAAAGTGAAACAAAAGCCAAGTAGCTAATATTTAAGTGAGCTAACTTTTAAACTACTCTTTCTTTTCAAGCTTTAACGAAAAACTTATAAAAACTCCAGCGATAATGCCTATCAACACACTTGAAAACATGCCAAATTGCGATGCAAGAGGATTTAGGGCAAATATGAAGAAGAAAATTAATGGGATAATACCTATTACTAGGAATTTCAAGTTAATAGCCACTTCTATTTTAGTTTGACAGTGGGGACAGGTTTTATATTTACCCCACTTATTCAAGGCCTTTGAAAAAAAGCCTATTTTATTTTCACACTCTGGGCATTTCACTATTAAACTTCCCTAAAATTCCTTTTTTAAAACACGTTGAATTAAATCACCTAAACACGATTTAATAAACCCTTATTGAGTACATATTCAAAAAAGTCTACGTTTTCACGCTCATTTTCACGAGGTATAAAACCCAACTTCAACAGTAATTTAGAAGAAGCAACATTCCCTTTTTCTACCCCACCAACAAGACTTCGCCAGGACTCTATTTTCTCTGCGCGTTTTATAAAGGCGATTAATAACTCACTGGCAAAACCTTTACCCCAATATTCTTGTCCGAGTAAGTAACCCATGTGTTTCTCAGCCTTATCTGTATGACTAACAAATACAAAGCCTAAACACGCATCGTGTTTATCTTTAATTAAAAATAAGCGGCTCTCTGAACGCATTTTACTTAACCAAGATTTAACTTCTACAGCATTGCTCACGCCATGAAAATAAGGCGGCAGGCTTGCCACAACGGTCTCAGTCAAAACACATGGGATCGCAGCTATTAATGCATCATCAACTAACGCTTTTTCAGAGCTCAGTTCAATTAAATTCAGTCGTTGTGTTGATAAGTAAAGTGCCATTTTTATCTCTTGAGTTAGAAAGTTTATACTTCGTCAGGAAAACAAGCATCTAGCGTAAATCGTTGTACGCCTGTTTTTAACTTCAAACTTTCTTGACACATTTTTATTGCTACTTGCTCCCCGAAAATTGGCTTATAGCGTTTTAGTAAAGGTAAGCGGCATAGTGTAGGCAATATCCAACTACCAAGCTTTTCTCCAAACCTAACCTCCTCTCGCTCTCCAAGTAACAATGACGGTTGAAAAATACAGATACGGTTAAATTTAAGTCGTGTGACTTTGTCTTCTAACTCTCCTTTCATCTGCAAATATGCATTCTTGCTTTTGCCGTTTGCGCCACTTGAAGACACTAAAAAATACTCAGATACACCATTATCAGCAGCAAGTTCAGCAACCTTAAGCTGATAGTCGACATCAACCATACGCTGAGCAGCAACAGAACCCGCTTGCTTTTTTGTTGTGCCTAAGCAAGAAAAGAGTAAATCACCTTTGAAATACCAACTAAAATTGTCTAGATTTGCAAAGTCGACAACTTGGTTACTGATTTTAGGGTTGACGTAACATATTTTTCTGCGCGTAATAGCAATCACCTTTGCGATTCCTGCACTCTCAGCAAGTTGCTTAATGAGAATTTGACCAATAAGACCTGTCGCACCTACTACAATGGCTGTTTTCATAGAACGTCAAAAATAAGTTAAGTTAAATTAAATGAACAATAATCAAAGCTAAGGGGCATAGCAAGAAAGGATAGAGCTATCACTTAAAAAGGCCGATATACCGGCCTTAGTCAATAACTTTAAGTTTCTAGGAGATATTAAATACGCGTATCTACGCAAGCCTCATGAGGTGAACTAAAACAATAGCCTGGACCTGTAGGGCAACCCATGAAAGCATCTGTTTTTAACCAAGCACAAAGGTTTGTCGGTACACAAAGCACTTTGTCATCAGTAAATGCTCCACCTGCCACTTGAGGTGTTGCATTCATAGCCAGCGCCTTATCATTATTGAGTTGTTTTAGGTTTTTCTTATTCAATTTTAATTTCATTTTATTATCCTTATGAAAATTTTCCCTGCCAATCGGCAGTTCCTATAACATAAACTTGAATAAGGAAATTAACAATGCTTGTGCTCTGGAAAACTCAATAAAATTTCATATATGAGTTTTATGACCGACAACTAGCTACTAAATGCTGTTTTAAAAATTCGCTAACCTGATTAAGGGTTTGTCTATCAAAGCCATAGTGTCCCCCTTCCAGTGTGATATGCTCGAAAGAGTATTCATAATCTTGCTTTTCAAGATACTTCATCACTTCATTCGCCATATCGTAAGACGGCCAAATTTCATCTTGCTTAGCTGACACGAGCAAAACTGGCCCTTCATTTTTATCTATCGGTATTCTAGCCTGTTCAATTTCAAGCTCTGTCGCCTTGCCTAAGGCTTGTTCGAAAGCTGGCGTAAACTTGCCTGTCACATTGCCTTTTTGCATTTGCCAAGAAAACAATGGTGCGCTGATATATGCCAATGGCTGGTTTTTTAAAGTCCAACTAGATTTGTCTGTTACTGTTTTCACTGCATTCCAAGTGACATGGCTTGGCATAACAGCGACCACATGATTAATCGAATCAAAGTGACTACCCAGCAATAAAGCCAACTCAGCACCTTTTGAGAAGCCGAAAACCGCCACGCAGTTGTTGTTGATTTTGTCGCTATTAGCCAATAAAGAGATACGCTTTTCTATTTCTTCTAATGACAACTCAGCTGCATTACTGGGTGTACTGTCTGTACCAAAATAGCCAAGTGATGCCACTGACATGCCTGTTTCATTTAATCTATCAAAAATTGGCTGCCACTGTGGTTTTGCAAGTGTATTGCCTCCATCACTGCCTCCGAGCAAAATCACTAAAGGGTGTTTTTGACCATCGTCGATGAACTGAGTTTTAACGTCTTGCGTGTTTTGGCTTGAACAGGCCGCAAGCAGCCCTACCAAGATACATGGCATTATTTTTTTCATGAGCTTTCCTATTGATTTTAGATGGTTAGATTAGCTATCGCATTAGCTTGTCTTTGAGTAATCGTCCGCCATTTCGGCTACTGATTACTTCTACTTCTGATTGATGAAACTTGATTAAATAACCGCCTGTTACCCAGCGGTCCATTTGTTTGATTTCTTTGATATTCACAATGCCGTTTCGGTGAACTCGCAAAAATTGAGAAGGTAATAAAGTCATTAATTCATCAAGAGAGTGATCAAGCGGATATGAAACTTCAGAGCCATATGCAATCGCTTGACCATGCTCTAACTTAATTGCACAAATATCGGACACTTTTACTAAGGTCACTTTAACGCCTACTTTGCTAACTAAACTATATTCTTCCGTTTCTTGAAATTCTGAGGTTTTGTTATTGAGCTTGTCGTTGACTCTCGATAAAGCCAAGGATAAACGCTCGTCTGTATAAGGCTTCAATAAATAATCGGCGGCACCGATTGTAAAAGCCTCCACTGCAAATTCACTATATGCAGTGCTAAAAACACATTCACCTTTAAATCCAAGCTGCTTCAGAGACTTTACCAAGCTCACTCCGCTGGCGTCAGGCAGATTAATATCGACAAAAAGCACATCTACTTTCGACAATTCACTTGAAGCCAAACATGCCTTTACTGATTGATATGTAAACAACAAAGCGTGGGCACATACTCGGCTTAACTGGGCTTTGAGCTTTTCTAATGCTGGCAGTTCGTCCTCAACAATAGCGATATTTAACATGCCATACTCCCTACTTGTAAATTAAACTCGACACTTGCTCCCCCCTCTGGGGTATTGCTGAGTTCTAGCCTTGAGCCTGCTTCTAATTCTAACCTTGCTTGAGTGATCTCCAGCCCAAAATGCGCGACTTTGTTTTGTTCAAGCCTTTTATCTCTTATATCAGTGTTTTTAAGGTGGGCATTAGCTAAATCAGATTCAGCAAAGCCAATGCCATTATCACGCACATTAAAAAGCATATATTGGTTGTCACGTCGTACTGTGATCCAAATACGCAGCGGCACCGACTTACCATGCTTTATGGCATTTTCTATAAGAGGTTGTAGCAACATGGCAGGCACAGTTTCATCAAGCAAGTCTTCGTCGATGCCGAAGGAAATATTGAGGTTCTCTCCGAACCGACTGCGCTCGATATCACACCATTTATTTAGGATTACCAGTTCGTCACTCAACTTGACCCAGGCTTCCTTAGTTGTTGGTTTATTTGCCTGGTTTAACCCTGATTGCGACAATGAATAACGCAAAACGGATGCCAGATCATGTACTAAGTCTTCACAGCGTGTTGGTTGAGTGCGCGCAAATGACGCTATGGTATTCAAACTATTGAATAGAAAGTGTGGGTTTAATTGAGCGTGCAGCAAGTTGATTTCTGCTTGTTTCCTTAATTGCTGCTCTAATTTGAGATGCTTTTGAGCCAAATAAAATTTAACTGCAACAAATATCATTGTGCTCCATGGCAAGCTGATTAAAACTGCCTCTTTCAAGCCGATGATAGACACTGGTAGCAACTTAGCCCTTATCAAGCCAAAACATAGTGCACCTAATAGCATCAGACTATGAAAAGTTAAGAATTGAACAAACCAACTTGCTATCAAGCATTTTCTTATCAGTACATAAGTGCCCACCATAGGGAACCAGTACATACAAACTACTGCATTGAGTGCAGATAAAGGTATTTTAAGTGAAGGTAACATCCCTCTTAGAACCCAATCAGAAAGGCTAATAGCTAGACTGATCATGGTTATCAAACAGAGCATTATTAATTGTTCTTTTAATGATAATTGTATGGTGCGCATAATGGTTTCTATTGTTTAACTGACGCTTATTTTACTTAGCGACTAAATATTGGCACGCACAAATTAAGTGAATGGTTAATTTTTTGGGATGAATGGGAGCATAAAATATTTTAGATAAAATTTGCTTAACGAAGCTATGAGGCACTTAAATTAAGCAAATTCTGTGGCTAATTCCAGTACTTCCAGCCTTTTAAGTAATAATAGAGCACACTGGGGTTATCGAGCGTTGTAATGTCTTGTTGTTGATTCTCAAAATCAGGAGGAATAGTAAACAACATGGCTTCTAGCTCTGTTTTATAGAAACGACTTTCAATATCGTGATTAACTGGTTGTTGGCATATATGCTTACAAGCCATTATAAAGCCCCATTCTCCAAAAGAAGGGACATTAACACGATATGGAGCCACTCTATTAAAACCAGCGGCAACCGCAGTATTATGGATGGACCAAAATGCATCTCTGGCAAAGAAAGGACTGGTTGCCTGAGTCACCATCAGACCATGCGGATGAAGTCGACGCTTTAATTGTTGGTAGAATTGCTTACTATATAATCTCGCTAAACTGATTGTTTTAGGATCAGGTAAATCAATCAAGATTAGATCGTATTCTTTTTTATCTTCGGCACTATAAACAAAACCATCCTGATGAATTACATCAACTTTGGTGCTGTTGAGTGAATCTTGGTTTAGCGCTTTTACATAGTGATTCTCACGAGCAAGCTTGGCAACTGCTGGGTCCAAGTCGACTAAGGTAACCTGCTCTATCGAGTCATACTTAAGCAGTTCACGTACCGCCAACCCATCAGCCCCTCCTAAGAGCAAGACCTGTTTTGGCTGATGTAACCTTGCCATAGCAGGATGTACCAAAGCCTCATGATAGCGGTATTCATCGATCGATGAGAATTGTAAACCGCCATTAAGATACAAACGGATGTCATTCTTGGAGCGCGTCAGAACCAGCTGTTGATACTGGGATTGTTCTGAATGAACGACATGGTCTTCATAAACACGATTATTCCAAATCTTATTCAGCTCATTACTGAAAATGAATGTTCCTACTAAAATCAATGAAACCAAAGTAAGTGCCAGTCGCAAGACATTTTTGCGGGCAATGCTCAAATGCTCGGCAAAATACCAAAGTAAGGCAAGTGCAATTGTTAAATTCATCATGCCAAAAGCCAATGATGTTTTAAATACACCTAGCCAAGGTAAAAGTAAGAAAGGAAATAACAAGGTTGCCAATAAGGCCCCGAAGTAATCTATAGATAAGACATTAGAAATATTGGTTTTTAAGTTGTAATGCTTCTCCATTAAGCGACTAAGCAAAGGAATTTCTAAGCCTATCAATATACCTATCAGAGCTGTTAACACCACGGAAGATAACTGTAATGACAAATCAAATGCGTAAGAGAAATAAAGAATAGGGACACTCATGCCTCCTATTAAAGCCAGAATCAACTCAAACCCTATAAATGAGCCAAGCAGCTTAGTATCAGACACCCAGCGGGATAAATACGAGCCGACGCCCATAAAGGCCATGTAAATACCAATAGTCAGAGAAAATTGGGTGATGCTATCGCCCAAAAAATAAGCCCCAGTTGTCGCTATAAGTAACTCATATATGATTGAGCATAAACCAGCGATGAAAATGCTAAAAAGCAGAATATGGCTTTCGCGGATCACTATTTACCACCACGTCCTGAACCAGTTCTAAACTGGGCACTTTTTAAACTGTGTTCACGAAGTTGCTTATCAACATAGATATGACGCTTACTATGAGAGTAACTTAGCCAATCAATGTCAGCATCATCTTCATGCATTGCCCATAATGTTAAGAAAAATGTTGGTACAGCAAAAAGTAGAATAGCGGTCTTTACTTGCATTGGCTCAGTGCTCATACCCAGAGCAGCCTCTTTGGCGATCCGTCTAGCTCTTTTTCTTTCGAAGCTACTATAGCCATTTTCATAACGGTGCATGATGATAAGCAGGCAGATCACAGTTATAACTCCGCTTATCCATAACATGACTTTGAGTTTTCGACTATCTCCATTTAGTGCGAGAATACGAAAGTTAAAAGAAGATTTACTGTATGCATTTCTAGAAGAAGACATGTCATGAATATATGCAACATATTCACCTTTACTTGGGAAACGCTGCTTGTATTCAAGGTGCGTATGATACTCCGTCCAACGACCATCAGAATCTCTTCCTGACTCGGCCCATAGTTCATCTGTATAAGCAAATAAGTAATTGCCCTGTGCGTCGTAGATTTCTATATCAATACTTTTCCAAGAGTTCATTGCCACAGAACCTTTAACTTCAAAAAGCATTATTTGTCCGTCATTTGGCACTCTAAATTTATAGGGTGTATCCTTTTTAGAGTAAGTCGAGCCACTAGCGAAAGGCTCAATTTTCTCAGGTGAATCTAGATGACCAATCATGAGCCAACAATAGATAAGTGTGATCGTAGAGATCACAAAAAGTTTATTGATAGACATGGCAACTCCTAAAGAGCAATTAAGATTGCCAACGCAATACCAATAACCATCGCTCCCTCAATAAGCGCAACAGCTACATTATTTTCTGCAATTACTATATCGAGCGATATACTGGGTAGCAAAAGCTTATCAAAAGCTAATCTGAAGATAGGCAGGCACAAAAAGGCAATCACGCTATCGATTGCAAATAAGATCAGACTTTGTTGCCACGACACAAACTCACCTGCAATTGCATGAAATAAAATGATGCCCAGCGCGATCAATGTCGCAGAAAAACTAATACCAGCAGCAAGATTTTGGTTTTTTAACTCACTCTGAAGATCGAATTGAGTGATAATGTCATACAGTTTCGTAAAAACTACTAAAATACACTGGCCTAGTGCATAAAAAACAAGGGCTGATGACCAAGAGCCTTCTCCAGATAAAGCGCCTCCGATTAATAAACCACTGCTAATATAGCTCGCAGCTTGCACAAAACCTGTCGCTAAATTTTGTTTTTTAATTAAATGCTTTGTATTACAAAAAGTAGGCAATAAAAATTTATCATTGATTACACGAGACAAAACAAGTAATGACATGCCACACGTGCTATAAATCGCTACATTAATCAGATCTGTAACGAGCCCAGTAGATGGACCGCTAAGCACCGATAAATAGATGATAGTGACAGCCAATAAATAGCCTGAAATTGAAACTGCCAAAGAACGATTCTTCTGCTCAATAAGTTGCGAAAAAGTGCAATATGGTGTCGTAAAGTTGTACACCCATTTTGCAGAAAACACCGTGAATAAAAATAGTACTAAAAAGCTGCTATTGACTAAATAGTCGTTTAAATAAACTTCCATATTATTGTTTCTTATTAAAATTTTTGCGGATTTTAGCAGTAAGCTGTTTGCGTGACAAACTTTAATAATTAAACAGAACGCAACAAATAAACGAAGTAGAGATAAAGAGAGAAATTGCTTCTCTCTTTATCTTAATTTTCACTTATGCGCTGAGGGTATTCACTAGATAAGTATTTTAGACGCTGAATTTGATGTAAGTAGTAGCTGACTTTGATCTGTTTCAAAATTTGACACATGATCAAGTAAATGGCTTGCCTGCTCACGCATATCTTTACTTGCACTGGTCGATTGGGCAACCAAATGCATATTGTTTTGCGTTAGGTTATCAAGCTGTGCAACAGTTGATGATACCGCAGAGATGGCTTCAGACTGCTCTTGGCTAGCCTTCGTTATTTCGCTAATCATTTTATTAACGTCACCGACAACAGAGATAAGATCTTTAAATTTCACCCCGGACTCAGCAACCAAAGCACTACCAATATGAACCGCTTCACTACTGTCTTTAATTAAGATTTTTATCTCTTTCGCCGCAGAGGCACTGCGCTGAGCAAGGTTACGAACTTCACTGGCTACTACAGCAAAGCCTCGCCCCGCTTCTCCGGCTCTTGCAGCTTCAACAGAGGCATTTAAGGCTAATAAGTTCGTTTGGAAAGCGATTTCATCAATCACTCCAATAATGTCCGAAATGCGCTTACTGCAGTTTTCAATGTCTGACATGGCGTTTACGGCAGTAGATACTGTTTCACCACCCTCTTCAGCATTTTGCATTGCATCAGCCGCACGAAGCGACACATCAGCAGCACTGCGGGCATTTTGCTGAACTGTGGTGGTAAGCTCTTCCATAGTAGATGCCGTTTCTTCTAGGCTTGCAGCCTGACTCTCAGTTCTACGACTTAACTCTTCATTGCCTGATGCAATATTTTGCGCGCCATTATTTACCATTTCCGACGCTTGAGTTATGTCTATCACCATTTTATTGAGGTTTTGCATTAGACCATTCATCGCATCTCTCAAGATGTTAAACTCTGACCCTAAATCTTCATCAATGCTTTGTGCAAGTTTACCGTCAGCCAATGAAATGATTGCTTGTTTAATACTTCGTATAGCCAGCTTTCTTTCAGTGATGTCAGTTGCATATTTAACAACCTTGTATGGTCGCCCTTCACTGTCTAAGATTGGGTTGTATGAGGCTTGGATCCAAATTTCGCTGCCATCTTTCGCAAAACGTTTATATTCGCCACTGTCGTAGAGACCTTGGTTTAACTTTTGCCAAAACTGGGCATACTCGTCGCTTCTGGCATATTTAGGCTCTGCAAAAATACTGTGGTGCAGCCCTTGGATATCATCTAGAGTATATCCCGTTGTTTTAAGAAAATTCTCATTTGCAGTAATGATGGTACCATCAAGATTAAACTCTATCACGGCTTGAGATTTGTCAATCGCTTGCAATTGCCCTGCAAAGTTTGCACTTTGCTGCTTTTGTTCTGTGATATCACTGGCAAACTTAACAACTTTTATTACTCTGCCACTGGCATCAAAAATCGGGTTGTAAGTCGCTTGGATCCAAATCTCTCGGCCACCTTTTGCCAAACGCTTATATTCGCCTGAGTCAAATTCGCCATTGTTTAACTTTTGCCAAAACTGCTTATATTCAACACTGGTTGCATAATCAGGCTCAGCAAACATACTGTGATGTTGCCCCTTGATCTCTTCAAGCTGATACCCTGTCGTCGCTAAAAAATTATCGTTGGCTGTGATGATGGTGCCATCCATATTAAATTCGATGACCGCTTGAGACTTACTGATCGCGTGTAATTGACCTTCATAGTTGGCACTTTGCAACTTTTGCTCAGTGATATCTGAGGCATATTTAACGACTTTAAATGGCTTGCCATTTAAATCAAAAATCGGATTATAAGAAGCCTGAATCCAAATTTCTCTGCCCCCTTTCGCCAGGCGCTTGTATTCACCAGAACTAAACTTGCCTGCATTCAATTGCGCCCAAAAAACGCGATAATCTTCACTTTGTGCATAATCTGGCTCAGCAAACATACTGTGATGTTTGCCCTGAATTTCATTTAAATCATACCCCATCGCCGCTAAAAAGTTTTCATTCGCCGTAATGATGGTGCCGTCCATGTTAAACTCTATAACTGCCTGAGATTTACTTATAGCATCTAGTTGACCTTGGTAGTCAGCAGCTTGCTGCTTACTTTCAGTGATGTCAGAAGCATATTTAACGACTTTAAATGGCTGATTGTTTTTATCAAAAATAGGATTATAAGTAGCCTGTATCCAAACTTCTTTTCCGCCTTTTCCTAAGCGCTTATATTCGCCAGAACTAAACTCACCTCGGCTCAACGCAGCCCAAAAGTCGGCATATTCTGCACTTTGAGAAAACGCTGGTTCTGCAAACATACTATGATGTTGGCCTATTACTTCATTTAAACTGTAGCCCATTACATGAAGAAAATTTTCATTTGCATGGAGAATATATCCTTGCAAATCAAACTCAATCACTGCTTGAGAACGCCCAATTGCTTCGAGTTGACCTTTTTGATCAACACTTTGCTGTTCGTAAGCATCCACATCAGTTAAAGATAAGATAATTAAACTCTCATTGCTGTAGCTGATACTCAATGAAAACCATTTTGCTTGATTGTTATTGCAATTCACTTGAACAAGCTCATTATTGCCTGCTTTTTGTAATTCATTTAAGTCAGCATTAAAAAACACTTTATAGTTCTTATTTTTTACATCAAACAAGGAGTAACCCGTTTTTGATAAGAAGAATTCACTGGCATTTTCGATGATGCCTGAGCTATTTATTTCAAGAAATGCATGTGTTTGAGAGAGGAGATCAAGTTTTACTTGAAGCGCTTGAGACATTTCGCGCTCTTTCCTTGAGTTAAAAAACATAGGTATTCGTTCTATAGCTGTTTATATTATTAAAAACAATAGTTGAATATTTTCTTCAAGCCAAGACTCTAATTGTTACTAAATAATGATTTTCAGATAAATAAGTCTGTTTTAGTTCCTAAATTAGATAAAAATAATTGCTTTCGAATAAAAAAGAAGATCAGTTAATAAAAACCAAATAAAGAAACACAAATAAAAAAGGCCGAATAAATTCAGCCTTTTACTATCGTATCGATTAAGATTTAACGGCAATCGCCCATTTCATCATGGTTTTGAAGTCTGGCTCTTTACCATACATGGTCATCCCCATCTTAAACATGCGCGCCGCCATATTGCGAATAACAATACAACCAAGCAATGAGCTGATGAAGGCGATGGCTACTTGCCAAAATGCCACATCAATCAGCGCCATTTTCATTGGCATAAAGACAAATGCCGTTAATGGGAAATAGCTTAACACAGTCACAGCCAAGCTACTTGGACTATCCATCATCATAAAACCAGCCACAATCGGGATCAGGGGGATCATCATAAACGCTGACTTACCACTGTGGTTCGGGTCATCGATCGCAGCTGCAATAGCGGCTATAAATGCTGTACACATATAAATGCCCACGAGTACAAACACAATAAACCAAGGTAAAACAGTAAAGTCGAAAATGCTGAAATCAAGCGCTCTACCTTTCAAAATGACCTGTACAAATGCAAACCCCAACAATGCAGTAATGGCGGTCGTGGTCATGGCTTTCAGCGCATGCAACATTTGCCCGATGATTTTACCTTCAATCCACGTCTTTGCATCAATGCAAGAGTAAAGCTGCTCAGTGACGCGTTGTTGCTTTTCGCCGGTAATTGCAACAAACACCTGCCCGAAAGTCATAAACACACCAATGGCCATTAAAAATAGTAAACCATTAGCGGTAATTGAAGATTGTTGCATTGCATCTTTGACTGCTTCATCTAGGTAGTTTGTTTCAAACTGCAGTGGCTGCTCAAGTAAAGCCAGTTGAGTTGGGCCAAGGTTTAAAGAAGCGGCAGCATTTGAACGCGCATAGTCGTTTAACTGGACTTGCAAGTCATTTTGCCACGACATTTTACCTTGAGAATATAAAGTCACTTTTTGTGGTAACGCTTGTGAAGCAAAGATCAATGCACCATCAATATTGCCCGCTTTGACTTCAGCAATAAGTGCATCGTTCGATTTTGATTCTGTTCTAAGCACAAAGTCATCATCTAATTGAAGACCCTGTAATTCAATATTAGAGACGATTTGCTGCGGCTCAGGCTGATAAAGCACTTGGTTGTGCCATAAATACATACCTAGCGCCACCAGCAGCATAATTGATTTGCCAATGAGCTCCTGCTTCCATTTAAAGAATTGCATGAACTCCCATTTAGCCACAGTCAGGGTTTGATTTAGTCTACTCATGCGGCTTCTCCTTTTTGTACTGCTTGATCCGCTTCTATGGCGTGTAAGTAGAGCTGGTGTAAATCCATTCTTTGGCTATCGATAAACGCGATATCACCTAACTCAGGTAAATGCGCTAATAATTGATTAAGTTGATCTGCGCGCTCGGCACGAATTGCCAAAGTCGTGTCATTCAGTTGCTCAACTTCAAATTGCGTCAACTTGTTGCTCGCTTCAATTCCATTCACTGCGTGGGTAAATGTCACCTTCAAAGCACTCCCCACGCCAACTTGTGATTGAATGTCTGCCAATGTGCCATACAACACACTTTGCCCGTGGTTCATCAGTAACATTCTGTCAGCCAGTTTTTCAACCATCGACATTTGGTGTGCGCTCAGAATAACCGTCATATTCTGCGCTTTTAATTCTTTTAAAAATGACACAACTTTTTCTTGGTTCACTGGATCGAGTCCTGAGAATGGCTCATCGAGTAATACCAATTGCGGTTTATGCAAAACTGCACTAATTAGCTGTACTTTTTGCTGGTTGCCTTTAGACAGGCTTTTAAGCTGATCGTCTTTTCGCTTGAGTAAATCAAAACGTTCGAGCCAATAATCAATGCGCTCTTTGGCTGTTTTTTTATCTACCCCACGTAACGTTGCAAAATACATCAGGTTCTGTGCTAAAGATTTCTCTAAATAGAGGCCACGATCTTCAGGCAAATAACCTAATTCTGAGGCTGGAATAGACGTGTATTGCTCACCATTGACTGTAATTGTGATTTGACCTTCGTCGGCCTGAGTAAAGCCTACAAGCATGCGCACAAGAGATGATTTACCGGCACCATTGGGGCCAAGCAGTGCAAACACCTCACCTTGTTGTACTTCAAAGCTGAGACCATTTACGGCGGTCACTTCTTTGTAATGCTTGCTGATGTTGTCCACTTTGATATGCATAACGTTCCCTATGAATAAACATTTGGCTCGATTATAACCACAGAGCAGCAATGATAGACAGACAGAAACGTTACAGATTATGAACAAATGTAAAATGATAAAGTCTTTAACGTACGCTCATCTTGACGACAACATGAGTGTAAGAAGCTAAAAACTTATGCTGTTTGCTCACTTTGAGCTTGATGCTTTGCCAAATGACCTCCGATAAACTGACTCAAAATTAAAGAGCACCCAGCCAAACCCGCACCAAAGTAAAACACCAGTGAGCTATCGTATAACCATACAACCCCAAAGCTTGCAGGAATGATCACAGCGGCAATGTGATTTATGGTAAAGCTCACACCGGCCGTAGCGGCAATGTCTTCAGACCGGGCAATTTTTTGAAAATAGGTTTTAAGGGCTATGGCCATGGCAAAAAACAAATGATCTACCACGTAAAGCACCGCAGCAAACTCCGCCGACTCCACCAGCGCATAACCGACAAATACCAACACTAAACCCGCGTATTCAATGGTTAATGCTTTTTGCTCACCAATGCGACCTATCATTTTACCAATCATTGGTGCGGCAAAAATATTAATTACGTGATTGAACATATACAGCATGGTTATTTGCGCCACATCGAACCCAAACTTTTCAACCATCAAGAAACCCGCGAAGACCATAAAAATCTGGCGTCGCGCGCCTGAGAAGAACAGCAAAATGTAATACAAACTATATTCTTTTCTCACGATTAACTTTTTATGCTGTAGGTTTTTCTCAGGAAAATGCGGAAATGCACCCATCATAAATAAAGTCAGTAACAAGCCTACACCACCAAAGAATAAATAAAGCCCTTGATAGGCGGTACTAAAGAAAGTCACACCTAGCCAAATTAGGGCAAAGGTTGCCAATGAGGCCATGGATTTTATCGACATCAATTGACCCAACTTTTGCGGTGCTTCATCTTTACTAAACCATTGTAAACTCAAAGATTGATTTAAAGTTTCGAAGTAGTGAAAGCCAATCGACATTAATACCGTCGTGGCATATAGCCCATAAACACTCGGGAATAACCCAGTTAACGCCACGCCAACCGACAATAAACACAAACTTATTAGCGCAAATGTTTGCTCTTTTAATACCAATAAAATAAACACTGCAGTAAAAGCCAGCAAACCTGGTATTTCTCGAAGAGACTGCAATATGCCCATATTGGCACCATTAAATTGTGCCGCCTC
Organism: Pseudoalteromonas sp. MTN2-4; assembly: GCF_042848605.1. Taxonomy (NCBI): domain Bacteria; kingdom Pseudomonadati; phylum Pseudomonadota; class Gammaproteobacteria; order Alteromonadales; family Pseudoalteromonadaceae; genus Pseudoalteromonas; species Pseudoalteromonas sp. MTN2-4. The sequence continues at coordinate 37,330 of NZ_BTGK01000004.1, read as the reverse complement.
TACTGCAAAATTATTTAATAAGGCATTCCACGCCGAAAACGTGACCGCCATGACAATGGTTGCAATAGTTAAAAATCCAAACGGTGACTGCCACTGTTTATTCTGTTCCACTTTTCCCTCACACAAGCACTTTGATTAAAACGCAAGCACATTGTATGCTGTGCACAGTGTGACCAAAATGCAAAGTTATGACAGATAACTTATCAAATCAGCCAAGTTCGAGCTGGGTGAGTGTTAAAACACGCTTTAACCTAAAAGCCCTTGGCAAGCCTATCTACCCAAGAGCCACTGAAATGCCGCCTTGGCAGCATGTGCAGACTCATTCACACACTTGGGGGCAACTCGCTTATACCAGCGATGGGGTGTTAGGTGTACACACGCCCGCGGGTAAATTTGTTATTCCCCCAGATCAAGCTTTGTGGATCCCACCCAACCTTCCTCATGAAACCTTTTGCCGCTACGGTGGGCATTTTCGCAGTGTTTATATTGATGAAAAGTATGTTCAAATACTTGGTAGTGAAGCCAAGCTTCTTCATGTTAATGAATTACTTAAAGCCATGATTTTAGAAGTGTGTAACTGGCCACCAAACTATCAACCTGATGATAAAAAGCTACGATTTACCCAAGTATTTATTGACCAATTAGAATGTGCGCAAACCAGTAGTTTCTTTATGCCTAGCGCACAAGACGACCGCTTATTGCCAATTATTTCTGAGCTGCACGCAAACCCTGGCTGTAATAGAACCCTTGAGCAATGGGGCGAACTGGTTGGCGCGTCGACTCGTACGCTTAATAGGTTATTCCACAAAAGCTTTGCTATGAACTTTAGTCAATGGAAACAGAAGTTAAGAGGTCTGCGTGCGGTTGAAATGATTGAAGCAGGTTACACACAACAAACGATAGCTGAGCAGCTGGGTTTTGAGTCCAGTTCAGCATTTAACACCGCATTTAAAAAGGTATTTAACTGCACCCCGGGGCAATATTTGAAGAGATAGAAATATTACAATTCCATTACAAAACCACTAAAAAATAGCAACCAAAGGACTAGAAAGATTTTTTGAGTTAGCACTTTAGTTTTCACCCTTACCTAATTTAAATAAAATTATTTATAAAAATGCACAAATGTAAACAAAGTATTTTTTATATGTATCAAAGTATGTTTAAATCAATACTAATGGATTATGGCGTTGTGTATTTTTATCTAGCCCTTAATACATGGAAGTTCAAAACTAATAACTAAGTGGTAAGTATTAATGAACAAGAAACTTCTATTCTCAGCGGCGCTTTTAGCAGCTACTTCAAGCTCAATTTTTGCATCTAGTGACACATTTCAAGCAACTATCAGTGGATGGAGTGAACCAACTTTTGCACAAACTAGTGCGCTAAACTTCGGTAAAATCCGTTTGGCGGCAACTTCAAGCTGTACTATGGACAACGCTGGTGCGGTAACAGGTGACTGTGACGCATCTGATGCTAACATCCAAATCGGTGGCGTAACTGTATCTGGTCTTGCGCCAAACTCTGCAATGAACATTACTGTAACAGGCAGTTCAAGTGCTAACTTGACATTTGCTCCTGTAACTACAGCAACAGATGGAACATCTTCAACGACAACAGCTGATGGCGTAGCATCTGCTTTCACGACTGATGCTTCAGCAACAGATATCACTATCAGTGTATACGGCACAATGACTGTAGACAATGCACTAACTGCAGATGGTAACTACTCTGTAGATTATACTGTTGACGTGTCTTTCCAATAAGAACTTTTCGTCAAAATCTTTTAAACTAAAGTGTGGGCGTTGCTCACACTTTTTACTTTCTTAGTCTGTTATAATGTTATGCGTTTTCCTCTTTACTTCTCTTTTATATTATTTTTAGTGACCTGTAGCTCATCTGTATTTGCCAATCTTGCATTATCAGAATATCGCCTTTACTTTGATGGTCGTTCCAAAAACAACTCTTTAATGATCAGAAACACTTCTGATAAAAACCTCGATTTCAGATTAGTACTTGTGCACAAAGACATGACCGAAGAAGGTAATCTCATCAATGTCTCAGAAGCAGATGTACAAGGCCGCTCTGCCAAATCAATGTTAAGATATTCACCGCGCAGAGGCACAATAAAAGCCAAAGATATGCAAGCCATTAGAATGACGGTGCGCAAAAAAGCAAATTTAGCACATGGTGAATACCGTGCTGTACTGAAGATTATTGCTTCGGAAGCCCAAGACCCCAATGAAGCTGGTATCAGTATCAAACCTAAAGTGGCTTATAGCATTCCTGTGATTGTTCGACATGGTCGCTTGGAAGTAGAGTCAAATATTGTGAATCCACAATTGGTGACACAAAATGGCCAGCCTACGGTGATGTTTTGGCAGACACTTAATGGTAACCGTTCATTATTTGGTGACTTCAAAATTCTCAATGAAGATGAAGAAGTAGTTGGAGAAATAAAAAACTTGGGCGTTTATACCCCACTTACTCGTCGTAAGGTGTTTATTCCTTTAACAGAAAGCGCCTCTGGACCTCTAACAATCCAGTACGAAGAAAATATTCGTTATGGCGGTAAGGTTTCTCTTACTGAAACGTTAAATATTAATGATTAACTTCTCAAAATGAAACTTCGGTTTCATCGTCAGGCTGTACTTTTCTTTTATACATTACTTTTTACGTTTAATGTAAGTGCAGCCAATTTCACTTTATACCATTGGCCAGTAGTGGACGATGACTTTGTTATTGTTAATGTAAAGCTAAACGGTCGCTCTGTAATTTCTGACTTAGAGGGTTATTACACTCAATCAGGAAGGTTTTTACTTCCCATATCGCCCTTAAATGATGCGCTCGGTATTGCTTTTAAAGTAGAGAACCAACAAATAACTGGAGTTATTAAAAAAAGCGAGCTGACTTTTTCTATTGCTATAGATTCAACCTCATTTGACTCAGATGAAGAGCCTGTCTGGACAGAAGATGATTTTGACCATTATATTGACCTGCAAGTGATTAATTCAGTATTAAATATTGATGCAGATTTTGATTACGCTTTGATGCAATTAAGTTTAAACACCAATCTGCTTCAAACAAAACAGAAAAAAGACTCTCAATTACCATTGGTACGCTCTCGACTTTTAACCCCTGAGTTTGACATTGAGATAACCGATCAGTTTCAAAATATTACATACCCTGTAACTGATTATTCTCTCACTTCTAGCTATTTATCAAGGCTTGAAAAAAGCAAAAACCTACTCACTCTCAATAGTTATTTCGACGCATTCGAACATCAAGCTCAATTTAGGTTTAACCAAAATGAAACTGGCACTAACCAATTCATTAAACTCACAAAGTCATATGAGGACTCAAACCAAGAAGGACTAATCACTCAACTACATTACGAACTAGGTGATATTCAGTCTCAACGAGATCCACTCATCATGAACTTTAGCCAAGGTCGTGGTGTATACCTATCAAATATAAACCCGAACACCTCACAAAGCTTCTCAACAATAACAATAGAAGAAGCTACGCTGCCAGGCTGGCTTGCTGAACTCTACCGTAATGGGCAATTTGTCGCGTCTTCGGAGTCTACCGATGAAAATATTGTGCGTTTTGAAGATGTGGAAACATTTTATGGCAACAACATCTTTGAAATTCGACTCTATGGTCCCCAAGGTGAGCAGCTCACTAAAACCAGAAAGATCTCTGTGGGTAATACTGCACTTGCTAAAGGTCAAATGAGTTACCAGCTAGAATTATTAGATAGCACGCGTAATTTACTAAATGGACAATCTAACAATGCTGCTAGTTTTGGTAAGTCTATATCTGGCAGTGTGTCTTATGGTTTATCAGATACCCTCACCTATGATATGGGTTTGAACTATTTAACTGGAGATGAAAACAGTCGTTATCTTAGTACGGGTTTGCAGAGCAATTCTGAGCTTGGCAGTTTCAAATTTGTGGGTGCAAAACAGGTTGAGTTTGGCTCAGCTTATTTTGCAGGTTACCGTGGTGAAACGTCAAAGTTTACTGAAGAGAATATCAATATTAACTTTGAATACAGCCACCTGAATGAATTCAATAGTGCTGTATTTTTAAAACAAAATTACCCTTTAAAATCCCGTGCCTCACTGAGCCTCAATAGTCGCTTTAGTCAGTTTGATAATTTAAGTTGGAACTTAAGATTTTTAAATGAAAAGCGAGAACAAAAAGAAACGCGTCAATTCACCCAATTTGGTCTCAATGCAAGTTATTTAGGAGGGAACTGGTCCAGTCGTTTTCAATATGACAAGCTTGAAGATGAATTAATCAATCAAAGTTATTGGTCTATGGATCTTGGTAAATGGCATTGGACTAACTCTGTTGACTGGAAACCATTTGAAGACAAAGAGCTGCTCAATTATCGGAGCAGTCTCCGGTGGCCACAAACCAGCCAAATGTTTAACCAAACACAGTTAAGCTATAACCCACGCTCTGCAGCAAAAGTCGTGCTCGGCCATCAATATACTTACCGTAATGATGTATTTAATATTAGCCTTAGCGGGCAATATGATAGTGAAGATGAGTGGCTAGTATCCTTGGGGATCAGCGGCACAATAAGCTTCGACCAATTCAATAATAACATCAATTTTTTGCCCCCTCGTTCATTAAGTTCAGGGCAACTAGCAGTAGAAACTTTTGTTGATCAGAATAAAAATGGGATTTTTGATACACAAGATCAACCCATTGCGGATGCAAGTTTCACTGGTAATTATTTATGGAAAGAGCACCGAACAAACTCCAACGGGCAAGTTTTACTACCTAGCAGTACTGGCGGGCAAATTTTGAGTTTAGATTTGATGAGTCTGTCTAACCCATACTATCAGCCAGTTAATAATCGCATAAAAGCGTCTTCTCACAGAGGTGGCGTAACCAATATCAAAATCCCTATTAATATTGTCAATGAGGTTGAAGGCACGCTTTATTACACGACCAATAACAAGACTAAGCCTGCTTCAGGCGTGTCTGTGCTATTACTCGATGATGAAGGCAACATACAATACGAAACCATCAGTGAATATGATGGGTACTATTTTTTTCCTAAGGTGAAAGCTGGTGAATACAGTATAAAACTAGAGCAAAACCAATTTTCTGTAGATAACTTAATCACAAAAAACCTCCCAGAAAAGATAGTCGCGCCAGAGTATGGAGATACTGTTATTTTGAGAGACATCGTACTTCAAGATAAAACACAGTTGCTTACACAGCCCACTGACACATACAAAGCGCAATATTTTGTTCAACTAGGTGTATTTAAGAAAAGGTTTTCAGCAAATATCGTTGCTCACAGTATTCAAGCGCTTAACTTCCCGCTACAGCTATATCAACACTTAAATCATGAAAACTATTACCTTGTTGCGGGTCCGTACAAAACTAAAAAACAGGCACAATTCGTCATTAATCAGGCCTACTCTCAACCAGTTTTATTTGGTAGTTTTATGATAGATGCCAGAAAATATGATTCTATAAATTGGCAACGGATCGATAGTAATTTTGAATTACCTACTAAACCTCAAACTCAAACAAGACCTAAAACAGCCCATTACTATTGCCAATATGCTCTTTATGCAAAGCGCTCTTCCGTGAATGTGCCACTCATTGAATCAAATAAAAATATCTTTCTCTCTGAAATAAGCAAGCAAGGGAAAAGCTACACGGTTGTATTATCTGGGCCATTTGAATCTATTGGTAAAGCAGAATGTGACACAAAAATAAGTACTGCACTAAATGAAAAAAGCGCCCCCATCATTAAACGCTATAAAGAGCTTAATAAGATTACGGATTTATTTGATTAAAACGCACTGTATTAGTGATTGTATTGATGTTCGAAACCTTGATGCATTCGACTTCACATTGACTAGCAAAAGACTCTAACTGCCAGCCTTTATTCTCTTTTTTCAAGAAGCAAGCCGAATTGATGCTATCAAATTTTAAGGCGTTAACCACTCTACAACTGGAAAACTCTCCCAATACCTGAATTTTACTTTGCACTTCTGGACGCCAACCTTTAATGCTCGCTTTGAAGTTGGCCGAAGCCCCTTTTGCAGGTTGAAAAGATAAGGTAACGGTTATCAGTAATAACAATAAAATAAGCAGTAAACGCATGGTTAATATGTCCTTATATACAGGCTTCACTTCCTAAGTTAAGACATAATTTACTGTATGAGTGTAGAAGGGATATTGAGATTAAACAAAGGGAGGTTTTTTTTCGTCTACCTACTGACACAAAAAAGCGCGAACTCGTCGCGCTTTTTATCTTCAAAGCTTAGCTAAGCCTACTTAACTTATGATTGGCATACGCCCTTGCCTCAGCAAGTCGGTTACTACTTCCCTGACCTAAACGGTAAAGTAGGTAATAACAGTAAGGCACAAAGGCTAAACTAGTCAGCGTTGAAAAGATTAAGCCACCGATAATCGCAATCGCCATGGGTTTATAATCTAATACACCTGAATCTGCTGAACTACTATCGAATAACACAGGTAACATACCAATTACCGTCGTCGCCACAGTCATCAAGATTGGGCGTAAACGTGTTGAACAAGCATCAACAATCGCTTGCTGTAAGTGCTCTGCTGAGCCCTTAAAGCGGTTGATCTGGTCAATCAAGACTATGCCATTGTTTACCACAATACCCATGAGTACCAACATACCTAGCATGCCTGTTTCACCCAAGCCCATACCAAGTAGTGCAAAGGTCCAGTAAACGCCAACAAAACCAAGGCCTATCGAGCTTAGAATTGCAATTGGCAATAGCAATGACTCAAACAACGCCGCCATGATCATAAAGATCAAGAAAAGCGCAATCATCATATTAAAGACCATGTCTTTCATTGACTCATCTTGCTCAGCAAATTTAGGGCCTAAGCCCCATGAATAACCTCGCGGTAATGTGATCGCGTTCATCATCTGGTTCAACGACTTAGCGGCTTCTTTGTGACTAACATCTTGAATATTCATCTCAATAGAAATCTGAGTTTGACGATCTCTGCGTGAAATTGTGCGCGGGGCTGGACGTGTTTCTATTTCTACCAGTTGTTGCAAGGTTAAAATAGCGCCGTTTGATTCCATGACGGGTAAGCTTTTAAGTTCTTCTATAGGAATAGCGCCCTGTTCATAGTAACCCGCGATAATTTCAACTTCACCTTTGTCTAAAGTCCTCAGCGTTTTCAAATTGAGACCACGCATGGCATTACCAATTTTAGTGGCAATTTCTTGCGTCGAAACACCCAGCTGCATAGCTCGTTGTCTGTCTACCACCAGCTGCATTTCATAGACATCGCCCTCAGCACTATTTTTTACATCAGTAAAATGTGGGTGGGCTTCAAGCACAGGTATAAGTTGCTCAGCCAACTCATTTAATTTTGCAGTCGAACGACCGAATAGATAAACACTCACCGCCGTTCGAGATCCAGCTTCTCGTTGCAAAGACGCTTTTGCATACGCTGATTCAGGAAAGTTTTCACGGATATCTTTTTTAATATCCTCAATGGGTCTTGGTAAGTCTTCAACAAAACGAATACTTGACCATGCGCCTCTTTGATAAACGCCAGAGTAAAGTTTTTGAATCCCAAGAGATTGCTTGTTATCGAGTAAATAAGTCTCTATTTCTTGCAAAAACGCGAGTTTTTTATCGAGCTCAGGTTCCCCCTTAAACTCATAAAAAATCTGTAATCGTTTCTGTGACTGGGCGTCACTTGAGCTCTTATCAACAATACTTTTTGCCAGCATGACACTGGTAAACAGAATCAAGAAAAAAGCGCCCACTCGCTTAGGATGGCTAAGACCCCAATTTAATGCTTTGCGGTATTTTTGTTGTGCTTTATCTGAGCCAGATTCGTTTGCGCCTGCATTGTCTGGTAAAACACGATACATACACAATGGGATCAGAGTTTTCGCAACTAATAATGACACCAATAATGGTACACAAATAGACACTGCTACTTGCTGTAACATCACGGTTAAAAAGTTACTGTCACCCATAAGCAAAGGCAAAAAGATTACTACCGTGGTGAGTGTTGCGCTCAAAATGGCGATACTGACTTTATCAACGCCCTCTATGACAGCAGTTTTACCCGAGTCACCTTGTGCTCGTTGTTGCAAGATACTCTCACAAACTACCACCGAGTTGTCGATAAGCAAGCCGATGGCGATGATCAAGCCAATCAAGGTCAGCATATTTAAGCTGAATCCCATGAAGTAAATAATCGCCAACGAAATACTTAATGAAACAGGCACTGCAAGCACCACAACGCCGGTCAGTTTGAGGTTACGTAAGAAGAACCACAGTACAAAGAATGATAATACCGCCCCGATTGCGCCAGCCTGTAACAATGAAGAAATTGATACTTCAACACTGTTACCATCATCTCTGTCATATTGAATATCAATATGTTGCAGTTGTGGCTTTTGCATCACTTCATCAAGAGTTTCACGAATGCGCTTTGCCACATCAACCACATTTGAATCCGACTCTCTGAAAATATCTAAGCCTACCGCAGGTTGACCGTCAACACGACGCTGCCATTGACGCTCACTCAAAGCATAGTGCACGTTGGCAATGTCAGAGAGTTTCACTCGCTCATTGATGCGTTGCGCACGAATATCTTCGATATCACGATATTGGCCCTGCGGTGTCACCGCATAGCGATAATCTTCTGTATGTACTTCACCCACAGACTTTAAAAAGTTGGCTTCTTGAAGCACTCGCGTCACTTGTTGAATATCAACGCGATGCATGGCGAGTTTGTCAGGATCAAGTTTCACCCAAATTCTTGGCTGACGTAAATAAAGCTCTACGCGCCCCACGCCTTGAATCCGCTCCAATGGCATTTTTAGGTTGTTTTCTAAAAACTCATAGTCACGATTTAAAGATTTTTCACTCAATAATGTTAATTCAACAACCGGCATATCTTGGGTTGAAAATTTCATTACGTCTACGCGTTGTAAGTCTTCAGGTAAAAGGTGTCGAACCAAATCAACCTTCTCACGTGCTTCTAAAATTGCCACATTTAAGTCGGTAGAAAACTTCATCTGTAGGGTAAGTGACGTCCACCCTGAAGAAGTACGAGAAGTGACTGAGTTCACGCCACCCATGGTTGCCAAAGCTTCTTCAAGCGGTTTTGTTATAAGACGCTCAATCTCTTCAGGCGTCGAACCTGGGTATGATGCTCTTACAAACACGGCAGGTGCATTGACCGCAGGCCAGCTATCAAGGGGAATAAGCTTACTGCTCATAAGACCAGCTACTATCATTGATAGCATCAACATAAAGCAAGTCACTGGCCGCTTTAGGGCCAGTGCAGTCAGGTTTTTGATTGATTTAGCCTGCTTCATAGTCCGCCTTACCTAAGTTCTCATTTACTTGCACTTGGTCACGGTTAAACACACTATACAAAACAGGAATAACAATCAGAGTTAAGAAAGTCGCAATTAATAGACCGCTCATTACCGTAATCGCCAATGGCGCACGTAATTCAGCGCCTTCCCCTGTTGCCATCGCCATAGGCAATAAACCCAAAATTGTGGTCATGGTCGTCATGATGATTGGACGTAAACGTGAGTTGGCTGCTTCTAAAATAGCATCTAACATCGCGCAACCTTGCGCACGTAACTGGTTAATACGGTCAATTAATACAATGGCGTTGTTTACTACAATACCGCTTAGCATGATCAAGCCAATAAAGGTGATCACACTTAAACTGGTACCCGTGATAAATAAACCAAAGATTGACCCGAGTACCGCCAGTGGCACGCTGAATAAAATGATGAACGGATTTAACAATGACTCAAACTGTGAAGCCATCACCAAGTAAACCAAGAATACCGCCAGCAATAGCGCCATCATTAATGACGAATAGGCTTCTTCCATTTGCTGATTCTGACCAATCACTTGGCTATAAATACGATCAGGTAACCCTAAAGATGCCACTTCACTGCGAACGACCTGCGCAGCTGTTGCTAAATCACCTTCTTTCACAGAGGCTGTAATGATGGCAACGCGCGCCTGATCTAAACGATTGATTTCGTTCGGGCCAATAGACTCAGTGACTTTTGCAACCGCTGACAAAGGCACGCTCTGGCCATTCTCACCATGAATGATTAAGTCGCGGATCGCCGCCACTGAGTTACGTGAATCACGATCAACCTGAACCAAAATATCAACCTGACGATCATCTAGGTTATATTTGCTAGCGACATTACCGCCTATTTTGGTTGCCAGAATATCGGTGATGCCGGCAGCAGTTAAACCTAAGCTACTTAAACGTTGATGATCAAACTCAATTTTCAGCTCAGGTTGTCCTGCTCTGAGCGATGTTGTGACATCGGCAAAACGGTTTTGCTGTTGTAGTTGTGACACCAATCTATCGGCGTACAGTTTTAACTCATCAAGCTGATAACCACTCATCACCACAACTAAAGGACGCTCTTGTTCAAACATACGACTTTGCGTGAACTCCGCATTGACCTGCGCCATGCCAGATAGTTGCGCACGTAACGCATCTTGCACCGCACTTAGTTGTGCTGGTGTTTCAGTTTTAACAACCAGTTGCCCCCAGTGAGAGCCGCCGCGTGTCGCACTGCTCATCATCAGACTACCTGTGCCCGACATACTATAAGTGTGCACCACACCTGGCATATCAACGACTGAGCGAGCCAGCAAATTAAGCTGCTGGTCGGTTTGTTCGATCGGCGTGCCCTGGCGCAGCGTTATTTCTAGAGTCAGCTCTGTTTGCGCCACTTCAGGCATCAGCTCCATGCCCAATTTAGGCAATAAACTTGCAACACCCACAGCAAAAATTAAAGAAATTGAAATGACCAATGCGCGCTGTTTCATCGCGCCTTTAAGTAGCTTGTCATACCCTTTGGCAAAAATTTTATAGACACCATTGAATGCAACATAAGCTGGATAAGTAATTTTGCTGGTGCACCAGCCAATAATTTTCGACAGCATCATAATGAGGCGCAATATCCAACGCCCAATAAAGCATGGGATCACAACTGCTACAAACTTGAATGGCAGTAATAACAGGCTAAGCCATTTCTTTGCACCTGTTTTCACGGGCTTTTCAGATTCAATGTTGTCAAGGTTTGCATCACCCGAGGCAATTGAAAACTGGCGTGACGCCAACATAGGAATAAAGCTCAGTGCCACAATTAATGAAGCAAGTAGAGCAAAGGTGACCGTTAGCGCTTGGTCGCTAAAAATCTCACCAGCAAAACCTGTGACAAATGCCAAAGGCGCAAATACTGCTAATGTTGTTAGCGTAGACGCTGTTACTGCACCCGATACTTCATTGGTACCTTCGATTGCAGCTTGTTCAACATCTTGACCTTGCTCTTTTTTACGATAGATATTTTCAAGCACTACGATAGCGTTATCGACCAATAAGCCAACCGCCAGTGCAATACCGCCTAAAGACATAATGTTTAGGCTGATGTTATTGGCAAACATCAAGTTAAAGGTTGCAATGATGGAGGTTGGAATAGCCAGTGCAATGATGATTGTCGGCTTAAACTTACCTAAGAAAAGATACAAAACCACAATCGCAAGTAGACCACCAATAATGGCAGTTTGCTTCACTTCATCAATGGCTTTTTCAATAAACTCAGCCTGATTTGAGAGAATTTTTAGCTCAGCATTTTCTGGTAATTCGTCCTGTAGCTGTTTGATCTTAGCCTGTACACGTTTGGCCACAGCCACCGTATTGGCATCGCCCTCTTTGTACAAAGCCATCTCGATTGCTTCGTTTCCATTAACTCGAGTAATATCTTGGCGCTCTTTTACACCGTCAACCACAGTGGCAATGTCACGTAAATAAACCGTTTGTCCGGCATCTTGTTTAATAATGACATCGCCAATTTCTTCGATATAAGTAAACTGGTTAAGGGTGCGAACTAAAAACTCTTGCTGACCGTCATAAACTCGACCGGCTGACACATTAATGTTTTCGTTTTTAATTCGGTTTGTGATCATCTCAGCGGTCACATCACGAAGATTGGCTTGTTGTTGGTCAATAAGCACTTGTATTTCTTGCTCTAAACCACCACTGAGCTGGACTGCTGCAACCCCATCAATAGGTTCAAGGGCGCGCTTTAACTCTTCTTCTGCGTAGGTACGCAGTGATCTTAGTTGTGTGTAAGATTGCGCATCACCTGAGATGCTTAGTCTTAAAATTGGATCTAAAGATGGGTTAAACCTTAAAATGACGGGTTTTCTCAGTTCAACGGGTAACATCACCATATCGAGTTTTTCGCGAAGCTCCATGATGGCCAGATCCATATCTGTGCCCCATTGAAACTCGATGACTAAGTCTGATTGACCCGGTTTAGAAATAGAATGCAGTTTGCGAATGCCTTTAACAACACCCACAGCTTCTTCAATTGGTTTTGAAATCAATTGTTCAATTTCAGCGGGGGCCGCACCGGGGTTTTCTGTTCTTACTGTTAAAGTTGGGTAACTTAGATCAGGTAGTAACGACACCACAAGGCGTGAGAACCCCACCATACCGAACAACATCACCGCCAAAACCAACATGGTTATGGTCACTGGGCGCTTTACAGCAAGCCTAGCAATATTCATACTCTGTCCTTACTTCTGGCGCGATTAAAGCTGTTGAGATTTGTCTTCAGTATTGGTCACGATGGCACTTTGGTCGTGATTTAACACTTTCAGTAAAGCATCGTCTTTCAGGCCATGTTGACCTACAGTGATAACGCCATCTTCACTCGAAATAGGCGTGATAACTTCTACCCAGCCGTCTTGGGTATAACCCGTTTCGACTTCAAGCTTTTTAGCTCTGTCATTTTGTGCAACAAACAGGGTTGCTTTACCATCTTTTTTGATTACTGCGTTTTCAGGCACCAAGGTAACACCTTGTTTGCTATCAAGTAATAAGGCAACACGGGCAAACATCCCCGGCTTTAAAATATTATCTTGATTATCAATCGTCAGTGTGACCTTAAAGGTACCTAACTTGCTATCGACCAAAGGTGCTATACGCAATACAGTTGCTTCTAGTTGTAGATTCGGCTCTGCAGGAAAGTGAAGCTTTGCAACTTGGCCAAGCTTAACTTTACTAAGCTCTGACTCAGGCAGATATACCACACCAATGAGTGAGTCCAGTGACACAACATGGAACATTTCATTGCCTAAATTACTTAGCATGTTATGTGCTTTGACTGAACGTTTTGCGATAACGCCGTCAATCGGCGAAACAACTTTACTGTCGCGAAGTTTAATTCTGGCAACTTCAAGTTGATTTTCTGTGGTTTGCACTCTAAAACGCAGTTTATCAAGGTCTTTTTCAGAGATCAGTTGTTTGCCGTCAACTGGCTGGCTACGACGGTACTCTGACTTTGCTGATTCGTAATCAATCTTGGCTCGCTCAAAATCTAATTCATAATTGCGCGGGTCAATTTGTGCAAGTAACTCTCCAGCACTCACACGCTGACCTTCTTGAGCATGCACAGATTCAAGCATGCCCGTTACCTTATTAACCACTTTACTTTCTTGCTCTGCTTCTAAAATGGCAGTGGTTTGATAAAACTTGGCAACATCACCTACTTTTGAAAAGGTGACTTCGACAGGAATTGCAAACTCTTCTTTTTCTTGTTTTTTCGCTGTTTGCTCTGTTTTGCTATCAGCTTTTTCAGTGCTTTCTTCGCCTGAGCAGGCCACTAAGCCTAATACTGATAACGCCAAAAGTGATTTTTGAAATGAATTTAGCAACGACATATTCCCTTCTTATTTTACTAGCCATATGTTATTTGCTCACATCATAAGCGAAAAGGTAAAGAAAAAATAACGCTCATTTTGTTTATTTGTAAGAGTTTGTAAATTGGAAACAATTGGTAACATTTGATCTAAACCAGCTGAGAACTCATATAGACTAAATAACTGGAAAATAAACAAAATAAATCACAATTCCTACAAATTAGACTAGGCTCAATATAACGAAATAGCCCATTTTCTAGAATAACGCACAAACCTAACAGGTGGACATATGTACGATGATTTAACTTTAGAACACTTTATGGACGGGCTCATTAAAAGGAATCCGCATGAGCCTGAATTTCATCAAGCTGTCAAAGAAGTCGCAGAGTCTGTTATTCCTTTCATAAATAAAAATAAGCAGTATCAACATGCTCATATTTTAGAAAGAATGACTGAGCCGGATAAAGTCGTGTTCTTTCGTGTTACTTGGGAAGATGACGAGGGCAATATTCGCATCAATCGTGGGTATAGGGTGCAATTTAATAATGCCATCGGGCCTTACAAAGGTGGACTTCGCTTCGATCCATCTGTCAGTTTAAGTGTGCTGAAATTTCTAGGCTTTGAACAAACCTTTAAAAATAGCTTAACGACCTTACCCATAGGCGCAGGCAAAGGCGGCGCTGATTTTAATCCTAAAGGCAAGTCTGACAGAGAAATCATGCGCTTTTGCCAGTCATTTATGACACAGCTTTATCAACATATTGGCCCTAATATGGATGTACCCGCCGGAGATATCGGCGTGGGATCAAAAGAAATCAGCTATTTATTCGGTCAGTACAAACGCATTACCCATAGAGTAGAAAGTGTGCTTACGGGCAAAGCCATTGAGTATGGTGGCAGCCTTATTCGCACTGAAGCAACAGGTTATGGTAATGCGTTTTTTATGCAAGCTATGCTCACTCACCACCAGCACGACATTAATGGCAAGACTTGCTTAGTATCAGGCTCAGGTAATGTTGCGCTTCATTGTGCAGAGAAGCTAATACATCTTGATGCCAAAGTGCTCACGCTTTCAGATTCAAGTGGCACACTATTTATCCCTGATGGCCTCACGCAAGTACAACTTGATAAAATTAAAGAAATCAAGATTCAGCAACGCAAACGGCTAGATGTATTGACCAATGAGTTTAATTGCGAATTTTTCGAAAATAAAAAGCCTTGGCATATCAATGCACAACTCGCTTTGCCTTGTGCTACTCAAAACGAGCTTACAGAAGAAGACGCAAAACAATTGGCTGAAAATAGCTGTATTGCGGTATCAGAAGGCGCCAATATGCCTTGTACGCCAGAAGCCGTCAAAGTGTTTCATGATAATAAAATCCTTTATGCGCCAGGTAAGGCGGCAAACGCTGGTGGTGTGGCTGTATCAGCTTTAGAAATGTCGCAAAACAGCATTCGTATGTCTTGGTCGCACGAGGAACTTGAAGAGAAACTGCACAACATCATGAAACAAATACACGATAAATGCGTGCAATATGGTGAACATGAAGAACACGTTGATTATGTAAAAGGTGCAAATATCGCGGGCTTTATTAAAGTGGCTGATGCCATGCTGGCTTATGGAGTTGTTTGATACTTATACAAAAAAGCCCAGCGACCGCTGGGCTTAATATCTTTTATTTAATGCTAACTGCTAAAAATTATTCAGATACTGGGAAGCCACGGTCACGCATTAACGCGCCTACTTCTGCATCACGACCACGGAACTTGTTATAAGCTTCAGCTGGATCCATTGCATTACGCACTGAGAATAAGTACTGAACTAAACGATCGCCTAAGTCTTTGTCGTAGAAACCACCCGGTGCATTTGCAAATGCTTCTGCTGCATCAGAAGTTAATACCTCAGCCCATAGGTAACCATAGTAACCTGCTGAATAGCCTTCTCCAGAGAAGATATGACCAAAATGCGTTGTACGGTGACGCATTACAATTTCAGATGGCATGCCTAATTTCGCAAGTTCTGTTTTTTCAAATTCAACCGGATCGCCAATTAATTCAGGATCAGTCATATGAAATTTCATATCCATGATCGCAGACGCTAGGTATTCAGTTGTTGAGAAACCTTGGTTAAACGTTGAAGACTTTTGGATCTTTTCGATTAACTCTTTTGGCATTGGCTTGCCCGTTTTGTAATGAACAAGGTACTTATTGATCACTTCGTCAGTTGATAACCAACGCTCTAGTAACTGAGATTGGAACTCAGTGTAATCACGCACACCGCCGTTCGAGCTCGGGTATTTCACATTTGAAGAAAGCGCGTGTAACGCATGACCAAACTCATGGAAATAGGTATTCGCATCATCCCAAGAAACCAATGTCGCTTCACCATTTGGCGCCTTAACAAAGTTTGAGTTATTGGTGCTAAGTACGTTTGTTTTCCCTTGGAATGTCGTGTGTGAACGGAACGATGTTGCCCATGCACCAGAGCGCTTACCTTTACGTGCAAACGGGTCAAGGTAGAATAAACCAACGTGCTC
Source organism: Pseudoalteromonas sp. MTN2-4 (assembly GCF_042848605.1). Classification (NCBI taxonomy): domain Bacteria; kingdom Pseudomonadati; phylum Pseudomonadota; class Gammaproteobacteria; order Alteromonadales; family Pseudoalteromonadaceae; genus Pseudoalteromonas; species Pseudoalteromonas sp. MTN2-4. The sequence goes on along the minus strand of NZ_BTGK01000004.1, from coordinate 21,045 downwards.
GCCATTCGACTTGCGTTTCACTTCCCATACTTTCACGTCTTCATGGAAGACCGGCACTGAACCCTCTGGTACTGGTGTAAATGTGAAATCAAATAACTCACCCGCCACATAGAACATGGCTTCAGTTAGCTTGTCTGCTTGAAGGTATTCTTTCACTTCATTTGAGTCTAAGTCGTATTTCGCTTTGCGCACTTTCTCTGCGTAGAAACGGTAATCCCAAGGCGCGATAGTGATATTCACACCTTCTTTATCTGCTACCGCTTGCATGTCTGCCACTTCTTCTTTTACGCGTGCAATCGCAGCAGGCCATACTTTATTCATCAGTTCGATGGCATTTTCAGGCGCTTTTGCCATGCGATCTTCTAAACGCCACTGTGCATAGTTTTCGTAGCCTAGAAGCTGAATACGTTCATGACGTAGCTTTAAGATTTGGCTGATCACGTCACGGTTATTGTTTTCGCCCGCATTATTCCCACGGTTATAATAGTTATTCCAAACCTGCTCACGTAGTTCACGTTCTTCAGAATACTTTAAGAATGGGTCCATTGATGAACGCGTATTCGTTACGGCATATTTGCCTTCTTGACCACGCGCTTTTGCTGCTGCTTCTGCAGCTGAGATGTATGACTTAGGTAAACCAGCTAGCTGATCTTTTGTAAGATAAACAACATAGTTTTCTTCATCAGCCAATACGTTGTTGCCAAATTTAGAATGTAAGCCTGACAGCTCTAAGTTAATTTCAGCATAACGCTTGGCTTTGTCGCCCGAAAGTGTTGCACCGTTACGCGCAAAACCGTTGTAACGCATCCAAGTAATACGCTGCTCTTCAGCGGTTAAGTTTTTAAACTCATCACTATTGTAAACCGCTTGAATACGTTCAAATAAGGTTTTATTTTGCGTGATTTTAGAGCTCATCGCAGAAAACTTAGGCACTAGTTTACCTTGTAACTCACGAAATGCAGGGCTTGAGTTATTGTTTGCCCAAATGCCATAGTATGGGAATAAACGATCAAGTGCTTCACCTGACGCTTCAAGTGCCACTATGGTGTTTTGAAAAGTTGGCTTCTCAGGGTTATTTGCAATGGCATCAATTTCTGCAAGGTTTTCAGCAATTGCAATATCCAACGCAGGCTCTAAATCCGCAATTGTGACTTTGTCGAACTGCGGAACACCATCATAAGATCCTGCGTACTTTTGCAATAAAATATTGTCGTATTGCTTTTCAACTTTTTGTACTACAGGTACAACTTGTTGTGATGTACTTTGTGTACTGGTACACGCACTTAGCGCAACAACAACCGCTGCACTTAATAGAGAGATTTTTAGTTTCATTTTAGATGTTCTCAGTTTGTTAACCCCCCTATGTTACGAGGCAAACCAATCAGTGCAATAATAAATGCGATGAGAATAGTATCTAAATGTAAATATGCTGCATTATTTGACCTACAGCATATTTTTCATATTTGCAGTCAGTATCTGACTAATTGCCTTACCCAGCTATAGTTTTGCTCTGATTTTGGCTTGTAAGTCTTGGCTTCTCCGCTGCTGCCTGGAATTAGGCTTTGCATTTTCAATTGCCTGCAAAATGCTGCGGTTTGCCGCAATCGGCTTATCTTGGGCGAGATACAATTGAGCCAATTCATAAAATGGTGCTGAACGGTTTGGGTAATAACCTTGCCATTTTTTTATCAGGTAATGCGCCTCTACATAGTGCTGCTCCCTGATCAAATAGGCAGTTAGCCCCCATAACTCGTTAAACTCAGGACGAATAGAGTAGCCTAATCTTTTTGATAAACGTGCATAATGGGCATCAAACTTTTCTGGCGCACCTACCATAGTATTGCTAGACAACCACCAATCTCGGAATGTATACCTAAGCGCATGGTATAACCCAAGGTGTGCAATCGTCATATGATCTTCACCTGAAATAAATCGAGCATTTACATCAAGAGAGCTAGGTGCTTTTGTTTTTAGTAATGTTAAGAATTTTTGAAAAGCAGCATACTGATTTACGAACGGGGTCTCTTTTTCACTGTAGGCCACAAGAATTCTATTATTTGCCATCCCCTCTAGGCTCTGCTCAATCTCATCTAAAAGCTTGCCATCAGCCCAAGCTAAGGTTGGTGACAATGCAAAGTACGCATCAAATTTCTCGGGGTGGCGTGCAAAAGTAAACATAGTAAACAACCCACCGAGAGAGTGACCACTCAATATCTCAAAAGGCGCAGTTCGGTAGGTTTGATTTATCAGGGGCTTCACCTCAGTTTCGATAAAAGCCAACAGCTTTTCAGCACCTTCTGTTTTACTAAATACAGTGCCATCTTGATGATACGGGCTTAGCTCATCGTGACGGTCAAAGGTCTGAATACCCACAACAATTAACTCTGATATTCCACCAGCGAGGTAATGGATCATTGGCGCAGCATGAGGTACCTGCATATTTGCGTCAGTTAAATAAATAACAGGATAAATTTTGTCTTTATCTTGCTCATAACTCGCTGGCAAAGACACGAGAATTTCTCTTGTTTCGCCATAGACTTTTGATTTTATTTTAGTAATGTTAGGCGTCTGCGCAGCCGTTATAGGGGTAATAAAGAATGCTAAAAACAGCCAACCTACTCGCGCGCAATCGAATTTATTTAAGAAAGTAACCATAAGAAAAGCCTTATAAAAAACAGAGGACTCACTCTACAAAAGAGTAGATTCAAACGCGATAGAGTCGCAACAATGTTTCTCTTAGGAATAACTTAGGCTTTTTATAACTATCATTATCAATACGTTAAATGACTTCCATGGACAAATTTTATCTAAATAATATCTTCATTGATGTAAAGAGAAATCAAGTTTGTCATGGAGAAACCTGTGAATTAGTTGAACCGAAAGCAATGGCGTTGCTTTGTGTATTTGCACAGCACCCAAAAAAAGTGCTCAGCCAAGAGTTTTTATTCGAGCAGGTTTGGCCAAATCGCATATTTGCCCCCAGCTCTCTGCAACGTTTGATCGCACTATTAAGAAAGGCTTTAAAAGACGACAGCAAAGCCGCGAAAATTATTCAGACACATGCAAAGCGTGGCTATAGTCTCGAGCTTTCACCAGAAATAAAGAAAGTAGAAACGGATAAAGAAGCACACAACAAGCCCACATCACATAAAACTTTGGTCTTTTTTAGTGCAGCATGCTTACTGTGTATACTCTTGGCATTTGAGTTTATTGTGCCGCCACAAAAACAGGCACAGTTATCTATAGCAAAATCAAAAGCGCTTACCCACTCTACTCACCAAGAATCTAGAGGTAAACTATCACTTGATGCTGAAAAACTAATTTTCATGCAACAAAAACATGAAGGTTTTGAATTAGTTTTAAAAATGCTTTCTAACACAAACAAGTATGTTTTACTAATGCAGCATGAGCCCTTTACATTTGCTTGGTTAGATAATGATAAAATTATTGTCAGCTTTAAAGAGCCTAAAACTGGTTCGATAAAGCTAAATATATATGAAGTTGAAAATAGCCTCATTACCATTAAGCACAGCATCAGTTTGCCAGATGATGTAACCCAAGTTGATCATCTATCTACATCTACTAAAGGGCATATCTATTTTGTTGCGACTCAACAAATAGCTGATAGAACGATACCTTCTCTCACAGAGGTCACTATTGAGAAACAGGAGATTACCTTTTTAGCCCCATTCACATTAAGTACACGAGTACACTCACTAGCATTGGCGCCTGATTCAGTATTTATATAACTTACTCAAAACCAAACCACCCAAAAAGTAATGCGTTTTGATAGGCAAACTTATGATTTTACTTCGATAAAAGAGGGTTTATCATCTATTTACCACCTCGCTTGGTATTCACCTAAAGCACAGCTTTTACTTTTTGATACGCTAAAACCCGAAGTAAGAAAGGTCGATGGTAAATTTCTAAATAACGAGAAAATTAGCAATGTTAAGCTTGATCCAGTTCAGTTTTTCGATACCTCGCCACTTACTCAAGTCTCGCTGCAAAATAGCAAATTAGTCGCAACGATTTTTAGCGAAAATATAGACATTCTTTCTAATTTAGAAGGGGCATTTGAAGCTAACAGTAAATATGAAGACTACCTTGCAAGTGTTTCTTCAGATGGAGAGAAAATCGCCTTTGTTTCTCAAAAGCATGGACTACCGATGTTATTTCTTAGACAAAATGAACAAGATAAGGTGATCTTTAACAATAACCTTCAGAGTGACTTTATATCCAAAGCAATTTGGTCTGCTGATAACACTGAACTTGCTTTTGCCGCCTCGGGTAAAGCGTTTGTGTATCATCTTGCCACCAATCAACTTACAACCTTAGAATCAGATGTCTATATTGTACGAGTTGACCATTGGTCAGAAGATAAAAACACCTTGATCACAACAACTCACCAAGCAAACGCGTCCTTGCACTTTGATTTAAGCACCGGCTCAGCCAAAATATTTAATCAACGCGGTACAGTTATTTTTAGTGATGAAAATCAACAAACAGTTTGGGAGCGCAATAAAGTGTTTAACTTACAGGGTGACCAGGAGTGGTCATTTAATGACGGCGAAATTGTGCACGCATTCAGTTTAGAGGATCAAATTCTGGTTCATGTCAGAACAGACAATGGTAAAAATCACTTAGTGACCTTATCAACAAACTTAGCAGAGCGAGATAAATTTGCCTTACCACCAGAAGCTGACTTTGTTTCGAGCGCCTATTATGATGAGAAAACCGCGCAGTTCATCTATTTTACTCGCATTGGCTAGACAATGACGCTGATATTGTTTCAAGCCATATATCTATTAATTAAGTGTTTTTCAAATAAGCGCGTAGTTAAGTAGCAAATTAGTATTATTAAAAAATCACAATACGTTTACAATAACTATATTACTTGGTTTTGCTTGGTCATTTTTATGAGTCTATTGTTGTCTTTGTTATTGTCAGCCTCTGCAACTGTCAGTTCTGAATTAATAGAGAATCTATCTCAGCTAGAAAAAACAATCCGAAGCAAGCGCTAGCAGAGTACAAAAGACAAAAACACCAGTACCAAAATACCTTTAACGAAGACGCACTCCAGTTTCATCGTTTCGCTATCAAGGCTGCAATCAATGTATATGATTGGCAAAGCTTTACGAATATCTTAACAACCTTGAAAAAGAAGCAGTTTTCAGCTGTAACAGAACAAAAAACTTTGCATATTATCAATGATATTGGTGTGGCATACAGACAAAATAATCAACATCAAGATGCGATACAGCATTTTACTTGCGCCTTAACTAAAACCACAAGTATTAACTACACAGCGGCCCTGAAATCAAACATAGCAACAGCCTATCGCGTCCAAGGACAGCCTTCTGTCGGATTTCAGTTACTCGATTCAATTGAGTTTGATGACTTAGATGCCAATATCAGCGCAGGTATTCATATTGTGCGCGGTAACATTGCTCTACATATTGAGCAAGTAGATAAGGCACTTAACCACTTTTTAGAGGCCAAAAAGTTATTTCAATTACAAAATAAACATAGAGATTCAGTTCGACTCACATTCTCTATTTTGACCACTGCACTCATCAAACAAGACCTTGCTTTATACAAAGAGTATCGAACTAATATAGAAAACAAAATTCGTGAGCATGCAATCGAAAATCATGACTACCTGCTTTTTTTAGATGAAGTTAAACATGCAATAGCCATAGAAAATCTATCGAGCTTACGGACTCAACATATTTCTGAGCTAGTTAAATTTTTAATGGATCATGATGACGCCAATGAAAATGTCAGATTATTGCTTAAATCTCTAAACCTAAAGGTGCTTGTTCCACCAGGTCAAAAAAGACTGCCCAGAGAGCCCTTGCTTGAGCCTAATTTAGCATCAACATGGTGCGAAGAAATGAAATAATAGCAAGAAGAGGCAACATTACTTGCCTCTTGAAAAATAGATTAAAGAACTAACTTTCGAAGCTCTTTAACCAATTGTGCAATATCAACAGACGTATCATTACAAAACACAATTGAAGCATATTTTTTTTCTGGTATACGTTCATAGTTTGTTATTGTGCCTAACCAACCACCACTGTGATAAACAATTTCAACACCATCCTTTTCACCAATAAATTGTCCGTTCGCATACTTACGCCCCTCCATGGTGATCTCAGCATTATTTGGCTGCATAAACTGCGCAAGTAGCTTTTCTGGGTCCTTACCTAATGTTGGGTTATAGAAGTAGGCGTCCCATATAGCCATATCTTCAACTGTTGTGTGTAACCCACCATCTCCAACCCAGAATAGATTGGTCATATTAGTAAAATATTCACCTTCACTATTTTTACTGTACCCATCGGCACGGTTTCTAACAATTTCAGTTGGTTCGTCACTAAAGAAGGTATTACTCATGCCCAGAGGCTTGAAAATACGCGCTTCACTGTACTCTCTTAAGCTCTCACCTGATACACGTTCAACCAGCATAGACAAAAGAAAATATGCGTAGTTACTGTATCGGAAGTCTTCGTTAGGTTTATTTCTTAAAGGTACCGTTTTGACGTAATCGTAAAACTCTTCAATGGTGAGATAATCTTCTTTACCTAAACGGAACTCTCCACCCATGGTCGATTTAAGCTTAAGCGCATCTTTGTCTAGTTCTGCATCGACAAAGTCATAATCACCCATGCCTGAAAAGTGACCTAACATCGCATTAATCGTTATTGATTCTTTATAATCTCTAAGCTCTGGTAGATATTTACGAATATCAGCGTTTAAATCAATTTTACCTTCATCGGCAAGTAATATGACCGCCATCCCTGTAAACTGCTTAGAAACTGACGCAATACGGTGAACATGTGATCCATCAAGAGGCACATTTAGCTCCATATTTGCTAAACCATAGCCTGCTTTGTGAATGAGTTTTCCATCTTTGATAACCCCGACACTACAACCAGGGCTTGTTGATTTGATCTCTGAAAACACATTGTCGATTTCTGTTTTGTTAAGCGAAGTCGCTTGTGAAGATGTACTTGCTATTAAACCGGATACAGCTATTGCGATAAGTTTGCTTTTCATAACTATCCTTGAGTTATTAAAAAATTAAATAAAATTACATATTTTTTTTTGTAGTTAGCAACTGATTGTTTGTAACAAAGTGTTGAAAAATCAAGCAAAAGAACTTATTTTTTCAACAAATCGAAGTTGAACCTGATACCTTATAACATACTGTTTAATTTGACATTTTCATCATATAAGCAAATATAAAATGGTATTTGAAAACCACTTAAGGAAATTAGGATGAGAAATACTATTTTGTTTTCGACATTACTTTTAGCAGGGTCTGTGATAGCCGGTGAGCACAAAGAACATAATGACCATAAACATATGCATAATGCCAAATGCGGGCATGCCTCAGAGTGGCATATTGACCATTTTGATTATAATCATGATGGTCATGATCACCACACCCACGCAGGGCATACTCATGAAGCGTTAACTGAAACGCATAAGAAGCACAAACATGCACACAGTTTAGAATGTGGTCATAAACAGCGTATCGAAAATGGGCGAGTAGAATATAAACACGATGGTCACTGGCACCACCAACATGGCAATCACTTCCATGAAACACATGGTGAGTAAACTTTAAGCTTTCTAGAAAGTTGCTCAATAAACCTATACTTATTGAGCAACTACACATTCATAACTTTAATAAGAAGTGCTCTACTTTAACACTGCCAATAGCTTTAAAATATCGCTTTCGTCATTATAAATATGCGGTGAAACACGCAATCCATGTGCTCTAGCATCTATGCTTATTCCATCTTTAACACATTCAGTTAAAGCTGCTTCTACTCCCATTTTCGGATTTATAATCACAGTCCCGCTGCGGTGATTTCTATCGTGGGGTGAAACCACTTGTTCGCCCAAATGTTGGATCAGTAAGTCTATTAAGTCTTGATTATGCTTCCTGAGCTTATCGCCAAGCTTAGAAAAATAGTCAATGCTGTGCGAAGCAAAAGCAAAAGGGGCAACACTGGGTGTACCGCCCCAGAACTTTAAAGCGCTATCGTGATAAGCAAAGTGGTGAATATCGAACTCAAACGGGTTTTCATGAGAAAACCAGCCTACATCTTTTGGCGCTAATCGCTCAATATGCTTACTGTTAAGCCACAAATAGGCGGCCCCTGGGCCACCACATAACCACTTTACGCTTGAACCAATCATAAAATCGGCATCAAGGTCGGTTAAATTTAGAGGAATAACCCCAGCAGATTGCGCAACATCAATAATGCTTAAGGTATGATTGGCTTTAGCAAGCTTTACAATGTCATTGACTGGCGCGAGCTGCCCGGTATTTGAGTAGGCTTGACTAACAAAAACCAAATCGACATCGGCAGTTAAATGTTGCTGCCAAACGTCAATTTTCGTGATGTCTTTGTGTTCGGGAATATAGCGAATTATCGCCCCGTCAGGGAGGGCCTTTTGCATCGCAAATCCCATACTTGGGAAGTCTTGCGCACTCATTAAAACAACACTGTTTTCGTTTAGTTCAGGCAACGCCATAATGAGTTTTGTAAGTCCACTCGATAAATTAACTTGCGGGCAGAACTGCATAGATGATGAATTAAAAAGTCGGCCCAACGCTTGTTGAAACTCAGTAATAATGGCCAGCCAAGCTTGCCAAGGCTCCCTGCCCGAATCTTGCCATGGTGATAAATAGCTTTGTTTAAAGTGGGTTTCGGCACTTTTTAGTGGTCTTCCAACCGAGTGATTCAATAAGTACGCTTCACTCGGTAATACAAAATCTTGTTTCATCTGGTTATCTGCTTAACGTGGCTTTAAGTTTTTGAATATCGTGATAACGAGTAAAAATGTCCTCTCGCTGATTGGCGGCGCGACGGTCTCGAAGTTTTTCGAGTGAGCCAAGTAAGACTGACAGTGGCGGGCCGCTGGCTGTTACTTTATCTAGGTGTTGCTCTGCCATTGAGTTTGAAGGCTGCGCAATATACTTTTCAACCAGTTGATTATGGTGCTGAGTAGCGCCTTTTCCGTGTAACTCACACACTTCTAAAAATAATGACACATTCTCTTGATACCAAGAAGCGCTGTGCTGGCTTTCAAGGTTTAAAAATAAATCCATCAAACTTGTGCGTCGCATACAATCACGCAAAATTTGCTGATCTTCTGGCATCATATACAAGAATTTATCTACAAGCATTTGTGAATAACTGGGCTCATTGGCAACACATAACCCGAGCAGCATATCAATCACATTAATACCAGCAAAGTCTCCAGCATTGGCACCACGATAAACCTGAGAACCCACTCTATGTGGTTTGTAATAAGGTCTTACACAGTAAAAAAATCGGTCTGTGTCGAGCTTATCAAACAACTCTTGGTTAGAGTCAATCACATCTTGCAGTGCAAATTTAGCAACTTTTAATAAATCGCCCGTGATTGGGTGCGATACGCCCAGCGGTAAGATTTTTAACAAGGCGTCAGCAGCGCGTTTATAGGCCAGAATACCCTTGGTGTTGTAATCAACGAAGGTTTTTTCGTCTGCGAGATCGGTAAAGCGTTTATAAACACCGTTCACGGCAGTGTTGTGTGTCGTTAAATGCGCGGTGGCAAAACGTGGCGTGACACCTATCGACGCGCCAATGTGCATGGCTAATGTAGATGCTTCAACTAAGGGTGAAGTTCGCTCTCGGCTCGGCTCAGTTATTTCATGGCGTCTGCAAGCTGCCATATAGAGGCCAACATTGCCGAGTAAATCAAAGGCATTATCGAACCCTTCATCGGTATTACCTTCAGCAACTAAAGCTTTGATCAACTCTGTGCCTTCAGCCTGCAATTGTTGCTTTAATGCTTCACCGATATGTTCGACATTCGCTTTGTCTTCTTGCTGCCAATATAAGGTTTCGAGCTGTGAGTTTATCTCGCAGAATGAACTACGGATCCAAACATCAAACTCTCGTGTACATGCTGTCATAATTTTTATTCTTATTGGTATTGATAAATTAATAGTAGCAGTAGGCTGTGATAAAAATTCACCAATAAACTTGATTATTCCGCCCCCAATGAGTGATATTTAATAAAATTAAAATAAAAATTAGTGGAATTAACTAACATGCGTGTTGATAGTAAAGATTTAGCCATTTTAGACCTATTACAATATCGTGGCCGAATGACGACCACTGAAGTGGCACAGCAGGTTAACTTATCCGATACCCCTTGCCTAAGAAGGATAAAAAAACTTGAACAAGAAGGTATTATTAAGGGCTATCAGGCCATTCTAGACCGAGAAAAACTTAACCTATCGATTTTGGTGTATGCCCTAGTCAGGCTAAATGCCAATTCAGATAAGCTCGCCGATGAGTTTGAAAACGAAGTAGAAGCCCTTGAGCAAGTCATGGAATGCTCGGTGATCACAGGCAGTTATGATTATTTATTGAAAATAGTCGCCAAAGATTTAAGCCATTACGAAAGCTTCGTAAAAAAATCGTTGGGACAAATCAGCAGTATCGCAGCGATTGAATCCACTGTGGTGTTAAAACAGACTTTCTCGCGCAATCAGTTGCCTTTGAAAACGCCGTAAAAGCTTTGCCTAATTAATTAGTTACTGCATTTGCTTTGAGGCCACTTCTTTTAGTTTATCTAAAATGACTTTTTGGTTTCGATTATCGACAAAAGCAATTTGATTTGAACTGAATACATTTTGCTGAGTGTCCATCGCATACATTTGCACGCGCCCAGTGCTGCCCCAAAAGGTGTTGATCAATGCTTGATCTTCACTCGGAAAAGAATATAGCTCTAATGAGCGATAGCTCAACATATTGGTAGAAGATGGGAGTAACTAAGATTGCTCTGAGTAATGTTGCTGCTCTAGGCGAATATCAACATAGTTGTTATCACTAATTTGCACTCGCATCAGTGCTAAAGGCCGCAGCGATGTGCTTGCTCTACCCGAGTTTGACACCACTGCGTCCACAGTAAAAAACGTATTTTGCTCAAATTGCTGATCTTTTAGTTTTTGTAATTGTGTTTCGATATTGCGAATATCATCTCTTAAACGTTCATGGCGATTATTCGACTCACGGATCACATCAGTTATATCTTCTTTTACATCATTAAGTAGAAATGCCAATGCCGACAGATTGAGTGCAGGCTCTGCTTGGACATTAAATTCCATCTGCGAATAATCTCTTGTAATAGCTAGCACTTGGTTCTCAAAATACTGTGCTTCGGCGTCATCAATGTGATTACTCAAATCCCAGCTTTTTAACTCGCTGACACGAAACTCATCCAACGGATACTGTTGATTGGCTGGATCTAAATAAGCGTCTATTCGCTCTATGCTTTGTTGTAATTTCGTTTTTGTGATTGAGATATTCTTAAGGTCTTGTTTTGCTTTATCATAGGCAGTAAATAGAGTGACAAGAGAGAATTCAGGAAAGTCAATTTTATCGCCCCTTTGCCCCAAGTGATTAAATTCATACAACAAGTTTTCAGGAATGTAAGGCTCTAGCATTTGCAGCTCATCGGTATCGAGGGCAACCTTAAAATGATCCGATTCAATTCGACTGATTGAAGTGATCTCAATAGCCACCTCGGACGTTTCTACAAAGTAGATTTGCCATACGGGTACTGCAGCCGCAGAAACAACCCCAAGCCCCCCTAGCACAAGTCCCTTTAAATGGTTTTTAGCTTTGTCTAATAACCCTGTTTTTTGGGTTTGCTTAGTCTCATTATTTCCTTTATCGATCATGATTTAAGTACCTTTTAAATACACGAAGAAAGTTTAAAAAAGACCGCTCAAAAGAGCGGCCAAACCTGCGTTTTGGGAGGTGCCAACAAAGGCCGCATCCTTGCGCGGAACGAATTCTGCTTAAGCTGAATGTCGCTACTCCTTTAACTGGTTGGAGTCTTATTGTGCAAGTAAGTTATCAATTTGAATCGGGGAAACTCATTATATTTACTGGCTAAATCCTCAACAAGAGCCCCATTGATCGAGTAAAAATTGACCTTATAGTGTTGAAGTGTTAACTTTAACTTTCTGTTAACATCAATAAGGAGAGTTATGAAAATTCGTTTAAGAAAGTCGAACCTTAAAAGCCTTACTAAGACAATCACTTTGAACGTTCAGCAAACACCACAAGTTCAAGGAGCAGGTGTTAGACCTAGCTTTTATACTTTTTGTAATACCTTTGAATACAACTGCCATGGTCAAGAAACTTTTCGTGATTGCTTAAGTGCCAAGCCTTGCTTTACCGATCATATTCAAGCTTGTTATTAATCTAATATATAAAAGGACATTTTATGAAAAATTTAATTTTAGCCTCTATTGCAACCGCAACAATTGCACTCTCATTTTCTGCCGTAGCGGGCTACTGGGATTTTCGCATCTATAACTATGTTGATGAAAACGGTAAAGTAGTTGGCACGTTACACTTTCCTTGTTTTAATCGACAAGCAGTCATTACTGGTGAAACCACAAAAAACAAGGTTCTAGTAGAAGCGGGCACATGCCTTTAATTTCTTAATGGGTAGTGTCGAAATGACACTACCCATTAAATTAAGAACATATCAATCATCACTTTAAAACTCGGTACAAACATATAAAGGGTTAAAAACAATAACCAGAGTACGATCAATAATTCAAATAATCTCATACTGCTCTCCAAAGCGCTAAGTTGCCTAAAGACTGCTGGGTGTTAAAAGCACTTAAGCCTTTACTGGCGAGTTGTCTGGCTAGCCAATCACAATGATAGTGCGCTGCCACATTCAATTGGTAGAACTGGCTTTGCTTAAAGCCATTAAGATTGTGAATAACAAACTCTTTGTCACCGCCCGATAAATTCTGTGCTTGGTCTAATAAATACGCGGGCCTTAATGCTAAACCATAAAACAGTAACCATGGCGACTTATCAAAATTTGTGCTTTGCTGCTGAGATGAGCAAGCTTCAGTAATAAGCGCTAACCAAACAGCTTCGCCATAACGTTTTCGATTTAACTCCTCTAAACATTGCTCCAGTTTTTCATAAAACTGACCGCTCCCTGGTTGTGAGCTAAATAATTCCCAAGGCGCTGTTTGCGGCATGGGCCTGTTTTGCTTAAAGCTATAAATGGCCAACCAGGTATTCAACCACGCATGCAATAGTGACTGGGTTGAATGAGGAGCAGACCAACTTTGTTGCAGTACGAACAAACGACAACCAAGCAATGCCAGAGGCGCTGAGCGCACCTGGTCGTGATAACGCTGTTTGTAAATCACATCATTGATGGCTTTGTGAATGAATTTACTGTTCTCTAGTGGCTTCAATAACGACAGTGCATCGTCAGGTTCCGAAATCGCTTCTGAGTCAAATATCTTGCTCTGAACTTGCTGCGCTTGAAGCTCATATTGCGTTTTTAAGCTTTGAGTTTGCTGCGAGGCTCTATGGGCCAAACGCTGCTTAAAGTGATGCTTTAAATCTCCTCCCCCTTGCCAATCTACGTCGGTCAACGGGTTGTAAAAACACTGTGTTTGTGCAAATTGCGTATTGTGTTGCGCCATGTTATTCACCGAAGTACTAGAGCCCACTTTACACACGGTGACTTTACTTGATGCAGAGTACTCGCTATTTGACGAAGTTTCCATCGCCGGGAACTCCTCAAAAGCCAAAGCACAGTTATTCGGTCCATAACGCAGTTCTGACTGACCTTTACGGGTCACAATTGGCTTAAAACTGTAGTCGTTAAACTGCCAAGATTCGGTCTGCTCAGAGTTAGCGAACTGCTGGCTTGTCCCGTAACAATAATAGGCTAACTCTCTGGAATCATTTAAAGGCATACCCGCCATGATCCCAGCAACAAGCGTTGCGTAATAATGAAATTGCTGATCCATAGAAATCCTTTTAGGCCGCCTATGACTCAAAAGTTACTTCTAAGTGCTGGCGGCGCTAGCCGTTATTAACCGTTATACCCAATCGCAACGGTATCTGGGTTGCTACTACGCAGCGATTCTACAAATCTATTAAGCACTTGATCTGCCGTATCTTTGTCTATTGGAGATTCATTGATATAAGGGTCTAGATCGCTACGAATATGACCGCCAGTTAAATCATCTTTTTGACGTTGCACAACGATGGCGTTTATGGCTTGGCAAAACGCAAATGGATCTGTTTTACAATAAATACGATGCTGCTGTGCAACCTTGCTACCTTGCTTATAACGAGGTGCACAATACGACACCATATAAGGTTGCACTGTGGGGTCATTGCCAACAATGTCTGCACATGAGAACAACACAAAGTCTGTCGACTTAAATTCATCCATCACTTGATTACACATAGGTAAGTCGCCTTCGACGCCTAAGTTGTAATCACAGAAGAAAACATCAATCCCCTTCACTAGGTGAGACAGCATGGTATTGAACGCACTCTGCACAATGTCTGGGATTTGGTCGTCTTCAGGTAGCAAACTGAACTCTTTTGATTCTAAGGTTATCGCACTGCGCCAATGTGCCAATAACTCAGGGGTATCACGTCCATCTCTATCTTTGTAGGCGACCTTATAGCCATTATCAAACAGCTCTTCGACTTCAGGTTGGTCGGTTAAAAATGCAAACTTGCGGCCATCTGCTGCAACGCAAGAGCAAAAAACTAGTTTAGTCATTCAGAAAACTCCACGATTAATATGTCATTTGTGTCTGAATGAGTTTAAAAATATCCTAACTAAGTCACTTGGGTTAAAAGCCTAATTAGTCAGGCTAAATTACACTTTTAACTAGAGGTTGACGAAGCCATGTTTGCCAACGCTGTTGATGCGCAGCTAAGCATTCATTTAAATATTCAAAAGATAAGCTGCAAGGGATGTAGAATAAATGTTTAGGAGCCGAGTGCTTCAATTCATCAAGATAACCGGCTTGAATGAAAGCGCTCAACGGCTTAAATAGCGATTTTCTTTTTCCCTTACGCATGAATTGTACAAAGGCATAATCTTCATTTTTAGCTTGTGCGGCTAATGCCAGCAAAGTATTTAAACTAATTTGCTCTTTTGCTGACTTGGATATTAATCGCGCTATCATCTGTTCAATAGACCATGCTTGCGCCTCAGTAAATACATTTTGTTGATAAGCATGTAGCACATGAGCAAAAGTCAGTGATTGAATATTACTGGTTTGTTTTAAAAGAGGCAGAATCTTATCGCGATCTGCTTTAATGACAGTGTTAAGTACCTCCCTCGGACTACTTAACCAAAAGGTGAGTTCTCCCAGGCTTATCTTCAACTTTTCTGCAATAAGCTGAGCGGTGATATTTACTTGCTCTGTTGAATCTTCACTTTGCGTGGTATTAAGTTTATATTTTAACTCTTTACTGAGTTTGTTGCCTGATTGTCCACCAAAGCGTGCTTGCTTGATATCTTTTTGTGGCATCCCAAACTCAGATTTATAAGTTTGTTTTTCCAGCTGGCTTTGCTCGTTTAGCTCTCCCCCCTCAGGTTCGGGACTTGTTAGTTTGTTGTCGTTCTGAGCATTTTGAACTTCATCGGTTAGTGAGCGTGTTCCTTTATTATCACTATTACTAACAGAGCTCATGGCCTCCGAGGGCAAACTGCACAGCATAGTGGGGATTTGTGCGACATAGAATGCATAGGGGTTTGCAGCGCTGTCAAAATGTGCCAGCGGTGCGTCTGTTTCAACAGGTTGCTCTGCATCGTTATTATGATTTTGTTTTTCTAGTCCCAAGCCATATTGTGGCTCTTTTGTTAAATCACCTTCAACATGCGTCTTCTCAGCTTCTAATGCATCGTCTTTTTTGAGGCTAGAAGATTGGCAGGTATCAGTTGCTGAACGCTGGGTGATTCTTACTACTCTGATAGGCGCAAACTTGAATGGTCGAATGACCCTGACTCTAGTCGCTTGCTGACGCTTTTTTTTATCTGTCATTGTGAACTCCTCACCATCGAAGCGCATAACACTTCGACGGATACAACATCATAACTTAACGCGCTAGTGCAGAGGTTAAACATGACATGGCGGCGTTAATGGCTTTTTGGACCGTCGCTTTAGCTATGATTTCTAAAGTGATAAGTTCAACTTCCAAAATCGATTTTTCTCGTTCTAGTTCAGCTGTAAACTCATCTTCATTTATCTCGCCATTTAGTTTAGCCTGCGCTAAAGCTTCAATCGATGCTTTCTGTGCATTCAACGCTTTTTGCAAAGGCCCAGACATTTGTTGTGCTTCGTCACCGACGACATTCAAGGCGGTGTCTAACATTTCTTTGTATAAATCATTTATGTTCATAAGGTTGTCCTTTTATTACTGTTTTGCTTGTTCGCCACGGATCATGGCAAGAAAAAGTCGCTGATACTGCTGCTTGCGCGTTTTGATCAAAAAATCTGAAATACTGTTTGCTTGCTGATGCTGCTGTTTATCTTGCAGCCAAAGGTTTTGGGTTATCTCCACCTGCTTGGTTGTTAACTCATTTAATTCTCTGACTTTTTGACGCATAAGCAGGGCTGATAACTCAACTTCAATATTGAGATATGTACTCTGACTAAAGTGAAAGGTGCGCTTCTCTTTTGGCAGCTCACTCAGTTGTACGTAAAACCTATCGACTTTTTTAGCGACATCCATGATCTGCTGCTCAGTTTGCCTATCAAAATTTGATACCATTTGCAGTGCACAGCCTGAGGCCATGCTGAGAATCAACAAGCTACCAATCACTACCAGTACTTTTAACCAAGACTTAACCATATTACTTCTCCTCATTACGGATTATCTTTGCTAAGTACTGACTGAGTAACTGCTGGAAATCAGTACTCGACATAGAGGGGGAACTCGCAACTTGTTGCTGAATTGCCATAAGTTCTTGTGAAAGATGCGCTTCATATTCAAGCTGCTCAGACTTAAATTGATTTATTAAACCCTGTTTGACGGTGTCTAGATCTTCAGGTTGTTGCGGTGAGATAAACGACTGTGCGGTATCAACTATTCTATCGAGGATGGTATAAACCAAGTTGGCCGAAAAGCCCCCCACCAAAGCCATGGTAATTTTTAAAGCGGCATGGCTCATTCCGCCGCCCATGCCGGTGCTTTGCTCTGCAGTTTTGGCCACTGCATCTAAATTAATAGGAATAAGCTGAGTCAGAATAATGCCCGAGATTAAGCCAACCACAAATCGAACCCAATAAGAGCTCTCGTATTTGGCATCAAAACATCCTGCAGTCACATAGCTGTTTGCCTTAAATAAGGCCGAGAAGGAGGCGCCAATGGCCGCAGAGGCAAGTAATATCGCTTGCACATATAAAAGGCGAGCACCTTCCATATCAAACATGCTGGCCACCATATTGTCGTTGTTAATATATGATGACAGACTCAAGCTAATCAGCGTAACCAAAGAGATGATTGCCACTAACATCATTTTGCGTATAAGTGGCACTCTGCCTAAAAACAAAAACCATGTTTGTTTTTCTTGCTCTTGGGCCATCATTAAAATTGTCTCTGGCATTGCTGGCGCGACGAGTTCAGCTAACTGATTATGTGCTTTTGTTAAACTGGCAATGTCTGTTTGAGTTTGCTCCTGTTGGAGTTGCTCTACCAACTTACTTGGCACAGCTAAACCCTTTTGCAAAGCAAAATGTGCCATAGCTTGACCTTGTTTGAGCAGTTTCTCATGAAGATCTGTACTCTTGTTTTCCAAGACATTTGGCCATTCAAAGCCCTCGGCCTCAAAATGCTTTTCATGTTCCATGATATTCCTTACTTGTTTGAGAACTTAGATTGAAAGCTTAAATTTAAAGTACCCTTGAACAGAAAACTCGGTGGCATTAACGCAAATAGAATCGTTTTATTGCCTGTGTTTTAAATATGTATTTCAGACATGCTAGAGGAGAAAGTAAGGAAATAAAAATGAGCCAAAAAGCATTAATAAGTGCAATTGTCTGCACACTAAAAGTCTATAAGCCCAAAAAGATTAAACCTAAGTTCAAAGCCAAACACTTTAGCCAAAAACAAAAAGTGCAAGCTTGTTTAAAAGGATCGTTAGTTGGACTTGTTACGCTAGGAAAACTTAAACAAGAGCAAGATAAATTAAACCAGCAACTTGCCGTTTTCTTCGACAAGTAGCCAGTTTAAATGACAAGGGTTAGATAGTTTCAATTTATGTAATCCTGTCTTACTTAGATTGAGGGGTCGTTTGATTTGGCTCGAGTTGTTTACGAATATTAGCAATCGCTTTGTCCATCATCGCAAACAATATCTCCACGTGATAACCCATCAGAAAAGCTAAAGCCATAGGTGATAATGACGCACCTAAACCTGCCTCTTCAGGTTTCAAGAACCAACCAACAATCATGCCAGCCAATGATCCAAGTGGTAACCTTAAGCGATAACGTATTTCATCATCATAAGTGAATGTCAGTGATTTGATCTCGCGAAGAAGATCTCTGAGCACAAAGATAAATGCGCCGAGTAAGCCATATAGCAAAGGCAGAATGTAACTTTGCAACACATTCAAAATAGAATCTGAAAATAAGTCATGCTCAAAGAAAGTTAGCTGAGACAGGTAATGCGCTTGCTCTAGCTGAAGCTGCTGTTGTTTTACCTTCAGTTCAGGGTCGTTCAAGCTCAATTGCTCTGCCCTAAGCTGAAAAGACAACTGATTGTAATCAGGTAAATTTGGGTTAAAACTAAACCCCAGCATCCAAATGCGATTCCAAGACTTTAATAGGCTATAGTTTGCGTCAAACTGCTGCTCAACGGTCTCTAGCGCCTGATTAAGTTGTGTGTATTCATTCGCAAGGCTGTTTGCAGGCAGTGTTTCTAACTTGAGTGTAAGCCGCACTTTTTCAGTAAAGGCATGCTTTAAATTGCTATTTAGGTTAGCTCCGAATAAGTAGTACACCTGAATAATCAACAAAGAAACAAGCGCCATTAAGGCATAACGACGATACCAAGCAACTGCACTTTCTGCTTTTGTAGGTGCTCTTTTTTCAGCTTTCTCATTGGGTATAACTGATTGAATACTTTCAACTGTGACTGGGTGAACAGCTTTTGATAATGCATCATAGTTCAAAAGGAATAAGGTTTCGTCTTCAACCTGCCAATTACCGCTCTGGACCTTAAACTTAGCTTCAACAACATTTTTGGCAATACGCTCATCTAGCTCAATGGCGCCCTCTCGAGACATATAATTGAGTAACTGCAATGCATCGTCGACTAGGGTGACAATATCTTGGCTGGGTTTATTCACTATTTGCTCTGGTTTTTTCTTTCGCATTAATAAACTAAGGGGCACTTAGCCCCTCCCTCTATGCATACGCATATTCTGATACCAATACTTTTTGATAATCGAATAGCCTGCCAACATCACCGTTATTATTCCAAATTGCTCTATTGCTATTAAACGAGAACCCACCTGTCAACTCATTAATCTGATTGGTATAAACCCTAAGTTCAGAGTGAGGCATAAGCTTGCTACCCAGAGGGAATTGAAATCTCTGTCCTCCATTAGAAGTAATTTCCCAAAGGCTCAGATCAATAATATGATTGCCTAAATTGCCGATCTCTATATATTCATCGGATTCTTTCTTCGGGTCATTACCGTCAAAAAAGATATGTGTGATCCCAACATTCTGATGTGCATCTCGGCCATAAGCATAACAACTCACCAGATTACTTTGATTGTCATAAAGAGAAACCGTATCCCCTTTATTATTTAGAATGGGTCGGCGACTATCAAAGCTATAGGCATTTTCACGATTGGTATAAACGCGAATAACATCTTGTGGAAATAGCAAAGTGTGTTTGTTGAAATCATAATCTTGCCCTTCAGAGCCCGCATTCAATCGCCAGCCTGATAAATCAATAATAGAAGGTCCTAAGTTACTTATTTCAATATACTCATCTTCGAAAGACGCAAAACCAGCATTTACTGCACTAATCTGTACTTGGACTGAACTAAAGAGCGCAAAGTTAGTATTCCACCAAGTAGAAAATGGATCCGGCTCTTTTTTTACAGTATCTAATTGTGCAGTCAGCAACTCACTTAACTGCTGCCAAGTACGAAGTTTGTCTTTACTGAATACAAGAGATTGTGCTTTTTCCAAGTCATCTAAAGTGAAGTTACTCATACATCCGCTCCTTGAATCTCAAGATACTGCTTTGCTCTATTAAGAAACTTGGCCCGCTCTTCAAGACCATGGTAACCACCATTGATGCGCTTCGTAATCGACTTTAGGTCATCCTGATCTGCATACTGATTTAGGTGACGACTATGCCAAAAATAACATGCAGTCATCACCGCCGCATTTGGATCGTTTGCGAGACCATCAGGTTGTTCAATCAGCGGCAACCCTATGGCATTCCCACAGGTTCGATAGTTTTCTTTGCCTGTTAATTGTATTAATCCTCGCCCTCGATATTTCCAGCCATCACCAGAGCCTATATCACCGTTACCCATGCGATTGGCATACACAACATTAGCAATCTTCTCTGGGTTTCGCGCATATTGTTCAGCTATTTCATCTGTTTGAAAGTATTTACCGAACACCAATCGCAATGCTCTGGCACTATAGTTTAGGTTTTCAACCTTATATTTAAACTGACCACTTTCATGAGCAATTTGCGCAATGAAATGTGCAACACGTAAGGGGGTATTTATATCAAAAGTAGCTAATCTGTTTTGGATAGCTGGTAAGTAGTGTTGAATGTCGCTGTCTTTAGCCTGAGGCATAATATGACGCAGCATGTCGAAGTCTATATTCATCACAGTTTCCTTGTTTTAATGGATGTTATTACTATGCCTGAGCTACATATTTGGACTCAGTGAAAACAAGGATAGAATCGGGTAAATAGTGCAATAGTTTACCGAAAGCGAACGTAGTGAATGCGGTTCTTTTTCGCAAGGTGAAGTGAGTAGTTATAACCACAGCTAAGGTAATGCTCATTTCAGTTCAGGAAGGAAGAAATGAATGTTCATGAGGCAAGTAAATTTAACTGGAGTTAAAGTTTATTTACTATCGAGCGTGAAAAGTGTTTCAGAATGAACAGGGTAGCTACTGTGAACTGA